>RXJZ01000101.1 GCA_003963025.1 Flavobacteriaceae bacterium | reverse complement strand
ATAACGACTCTGCTTGTGCTCTCGTAAAGCATAAATTTCTTGTTCTGGGTTTTCCATATACACTTTTTTGGTGTATAGCTATTTTAGGACAAGACATAAACAAGTTACCCGATATATTAAAAAAAATCGGTAAAAATAAACATTCCTAATATAAATTAATTAATTTTAAGGCTTATGAAAAAATTAATTTTTATACTAATTGCTTTTTATACTTGCACCAGCTTTCTGAGTGCACAAAATAATAATTTCTATTATTACAAAGGGAATAAAGTTTTTTTAACAATTGACAAAACAAAAGTAAATATTGTAGTTAATTCGCAATTTGATAAAAATTCAATTTCAAACTTGAATATTCAAGATTTTCAATTAATAAATAATAATAACACAAAAACATTTGATGTAAATTATAATTCTGAGCCAACTGACATGGAATTTTACCAAAAATTAAATGCTTTAAAGTCAAACCCAAATATAGACTATGTAAATTTATTTTTTAAAAGAGGTATTGGCAATCAGTCGATTAGCATTTCAAATATATGTTATGTTAAATTAAAAAATCAAAACGATTATAATTTACTTCAAACTCAAGTTACTGCAAAAGGAGCGCAAATTATCGAACAAGTTCCTTATATGCCTTTATGGTATGCTATTAAAATAAATGCTCGAAATATTTATAATACACTAACCTTAACTTCACAACTTTGGGAAACCAATATTTTTGAAGATATTGACCCCGGGTTTTTATTTGATTTTAGTAGTGACACAGAAACTAATAGCAACAATAATTTAAATAATATGCAAACAACTTGTACAAATGATACAAATTTTTCAAGTTTATGGGGTTTGTACAACAGTGCAAATCCAAATATAGACATCAATGCTTGTGATGCATGGAACATAACTGAAGGGCAAGGTGTTACTGTTGCTGTTGTAGACAACGGTATCGAAAAAATACATTTTGATTTAGCTGCAAACATACATCCTTTAAGTTATAATATGAATACTGGCACTTCACCAAGTGCTATACCAGACGATTTCCATGGAACTCATATAGCAGGAACAATAGCCGCTATAAAAAACAACAATTTACAAGTTGTGGGTGTAGCACCACAAGCCAAAATAATGGACGTAAGTAGAAGTGATTTAATAACGCCAAACTATGCAGCTATTCATGCAAGTGGAATTAGTTGGGCATGGCAAAATGGTGCTGATGTAATAAATTGTTCTTGGGGAGATCAAAATGGAATGTTTTATACAACATTTCACGCTACAATTTTAGAAAATGCCATTTTAAACGCCATGATACTTGGTAGAAACGAAAAAGGTTCAATCGTTATTTTTGGCTCTGGAAATAGAGGCGGTATTGATTATCCAGGTAATTTTCATCCCGATATTATCACTGTAGGTGCCATTAATCAAACTGGGCAAAGAGTAACTTCACCAATTAATTCAGCATATGGTATAAATTTAGATGTTGTAGCACCAGGGTTTGATATTTTATCAACCTCTTTACAGAATTCGACATATAACACTTATGGAACCTCAATGGCTACACCACATGTTGGGGGTATTGTAGCACTTATGCTATCAGTAAATCCTTGTTTAACTCGGATGCAAGTTGCAAATATTATCGAATCAACCTCTCAAAAAGTGGGCGGTTATGCTTACAGCAATATTACCAACAGACCCAATGGTGTATGGAACAATGAAGTAGGTTATGGCCTTGTAGACGCATATGCAGCGGTTTTAGCAGCGCAAAACATACCAATGACAAATGCTGATTTGTACATCAAAGATACTGCAAATGACTCTGGGATTGAACCCAATACGAATACTACAATTGCTTTAAATAATAGTCCCGATATTTGGGTACGAAACCAACAAGATAACATACAAACTCACCAAATACCTATTTCAAGTCAACCCAATTATATTTATGTCAAGGTAAAAAATAGAGGTTGTTTTGTTACCACTGGAGGAACTACTACAAATCCTGACAAAGTAGCTATTTTCTTATCAACCGTAAATACCTCTAATTCCGACCCAACTTCTAGAATGCTGAATCCTACACTTATTGATTCTAACTATAATTTACTAAACTCTCAAATTATCCCATCAATTCAACCAAATCAAGAAGTCATTCTTCAATTTACATGGACTCCTCCTGTTGCCTGGACTCCTTGTTGTGGTACTCGAATTACAGGGGTTAATATTTTAGCAAAAATCATTTCAAGTCAAGACCCCAATTATACAGCAGAAACGTCTAATATTTACTATAATATAGCTCAAAACAATAATATTGCAGCCAAAAACAATATTTCATTAACTACAAATTACAATATAATTGACGGAGATTACCCTGAAAAAATAGCCATTTTTAATCCAAATAACTATCCTATGACGTATAGTATAGAGCTTGCCGAGATTGACCAAAATGAAAAACAACTATTTGAAGAATCAGAATTATCCATTGAAATGGATGAAACTATTTACAACGCTTGGTCAAATGGAGGGAATACCATTAGCAATGCATCAAATACTGCTAACAGCAAAATAAAACAAGTTACTGGTAATAACGTTTTAATTGACAACCTACTTCTAGATGGTAATCAAAAGGGATATGTTGGTATTCATTTCAATTTTTTAACATCCGAATTAACCAATAAAACAACCTATAATTATCAAGTTATTCAAAGAGAAAAGGCAACAAACCAAATTGTTGGTGCAGCTACTTACACTATCAATAAAACCCCTCGACAAATGTTTGTTGCCGAAACAGTCAATGAAGTGTTAGCCGATATAAACGAACCAATTGTAATTAGTGCAAATCAAATAAGCGAGCCTGCTATTTATAATTGGTATGATACGGCTGGTAATTTAATTTTTACAGGCAAAGATTTAAGTATTGCCACTCAAGTTGCAACAAAATATAAACTTGAAGTAATTGCAACGACTGATGGTTTTAAAGATTATACCGAAGTAGATGTGACTATTAAACCTAGTACAATAAATTCTATTTCACCCAATCCAGCATCAAACGAGATAACAATCGATTATAAAATTAACGAAGCCAATACTGCTTATTTAATGATAATTGGGGGCTATGGCACAACAAGCTCATCTTACAATTATATTTTAGATTCAAATAATACTCAAACAACAATCGATATTTCAAATTATCAAAATGGTTTTTACACTGTTGCCTTAGTTTGCAACGGACAAATACTCGATGCTAAAACACTAATTAAACAATAAATATTATGAAAAATTTAATCCTCCTTTTTTTGGCTATTATTACAATTTCTTGCAATGATAATGATGACCAACCTGAAACTCCAACGCCTTTTATGCCTGTTACAATAACACCAACTTTGATTAGTAAACATAATTACGGTGTTTCATCTGCAGGTATTTCTGAACAACAAACGATTTATAATGAATCAACTAGTTGGAATTCTTTTTTAAATCAAATAGAATCTTATTATTTACCCTTGAATTATGACTACTTAGCTCAACATTTCTCAGAAACAACAATCGATTTTACAAATTATACTGTTATTGCTGTTTTTGATCAAGTTTACAGTAATGGTGGTCACTCTATAGATATTACCAACATTACAGAATATGAAAACAACATAGTTGTTAGTGTTCAAAATTTGCTACCAGGCAATGTTTCACAAGTAGCTTCCCAGCCGTATCATATCGTAAAAATACCAAAAGCTAAAAAACCAATCGTGTTTCAATAAAATACATCGGGCAACAGCCGTTTTGCACTATTGCGAGAAAAGTTCTAAATTGACATTTATCTTTCGCAAGAAATTATATCTTGACAGAAAATACGCAGTTCCGAAGCTTGCACCATCGCTAAGCCACAAAACGTTGTAGGCAAGTTTTGCGCAGACTCAAGAATCTAACGCAATTTTAAGACAAAAAAATAACTTAAAATTGTAGTATGAAAACAGCTTACAAAAGACTAAATCAATATGATTGATTTGAGATTGAAAAACTAATTGCTTTAGGTAAAAACAATCTTCAAATTGCATCTGCGCTTTCTGTTCATCCAAGTACAATTTCTAGAGAAAGAAACAGACTTAGAAATGAACCATATAACGCTATAAAAGCTCTTGGTTTTGCAGTTGAAAAATCACTCAATAAAAGGGGCGGAAAAAAGAAAATGGATAACAATCCTAAACTTAAAAATTTTGTATATTCACATTTGAAATTACATTGGTCGCCTCAACAAATTTCTAATACTTTAAAGCAATTTTATCCCTTCGATCCATCAATGCAAATATCTCACGAAAGCATCTATTATCACATCTATGTACAACCTAAAAAAGAGGTTGAAAAACTGCTCATTTCACAACTTCGTCAAAAAAGAAATTACAGAGGAAATGTGCGTCGTGGAGTTGATAAAAGAACAACCATTAAAGACCCTATTCGCATCGATGAAAGACCTCAAGAAGTAGCAACTCGTGAAATACCAGGACACTGGGAAGGCGACCTAGTACTGGGAAAAAACAGAGAATCTGCCATTGGAACTTTAGTGGAAAGAACTACTCGCTTTTTAATCATTGTGCCTTTAAAAAAGAAAGATGCAACATCGGTCAGAAAAGCATTTGAAAAAGCATTTTCAAACATCCCAAAACATTTAAAACTATCCCTAACTTATGATAACGGAACCGAGATGGCACAGCACAAATTATTTACTAAAAATTCTAAGGTAAAAGTCTATTTTGCACACCCCTATTCCCCATGGGAAAGACCAACTAACGAGAACACAAACGGGCTTATTAGAGACTATTTTCCTAAAGGAACTGACTTTAATTTGGTGACTAAAAAGGAACTAAATACAATCCAAAATCAAATCAATGAAAGACCTCGAAAAACACTCGAATACGATTCTCCTTTAAATACCATTTCAAGATTATATATGATCCAAAATTTTATTTAAAAAAATGACCTTTATTCAAAAAAATAACGTAGTTTTATTATCGAATTTTGAAACCAAATCTTTCAAAATTTGGTGCAAAAATGCGGGAAATAAAACGGTAAATTTTAAAACCAAAAAATTGCGCTAGAAACTTGAAACCGCCTACACGAAAATTCTGCAAAAATCATAAATCTATGAATTGGAATATCTTTGGAGATAAGAACTTAAATGAAAAAGTTAAAAAACAATTAAAAAAATTAAATTGGGAAGTTGACTTTAATATAGTTTTAGGATTGCTTAAACCTACTATTTCAATAAAAACAAAAGTAGCGAAAGAGAAAATCAAAATTGGAAAATCAAAATTTGGTGGATTACCCGATTTACCCAAAGAAACTAAGTGGCCAAGCTTAAATGGTTCCCCTTTTGCATTCATTGGTCAAATAAATTTAGAAGAAATTAAGTTTGATATTGAAAACAAATTACCAAAAAAAGGAATTTTATATTTCTTCTTCTCAACAAATCAAACTGATTATCAATTTGAGTCTTTAAATAAAATCCATAAAGTTTTATATTTCAATGAAAATTTTAATGATTTAAAAACTCAAGATTACCCAATAAATTATGATGAATTAGCCAAGTTCAAAGAATGTAAAATTGAATTTAGCGAACATTACTCATTACCTTCTTACCAAAACTATCAAATTATAGAAAATGGTTTTAGTGATGAAGATGAAAATTTACTTTTTGAAGCAAACGAATTAATTTGTGAGATAACTGACGTAAAACAAGATATTGGACATCAAATATTGGGGAATGCAAATGCAGTTCAAGGTGACGTAAGTTATTGGTGGGCAAACCAAAACTATAATCTTGAAAATGAAATTAACGAAAAAAAGAAAACTGAAATTCAGAAAAACGAAAAGGAAATCATTCTTTTGCTTCAAATTGATATGTTAGATGAAAATCCTGAATTTCATAAATATGGAGCAAGTGGCGGAATATATTTTGGAATAAAAAAACAAGATTTGGAAAATGGAAACTTTGAAAACACAAAATTTGTAATTCAGAATTCCTAACAAATACTGCCACTAACAGCCGTTTGGCGCAATTGCGAATTTTGTGGTAAATTCACGTTTATTTTCCGCAAGATATTTTATCTTTAACTGAAAATAATCGGTTACGAAGTTCGCCACCTTCGCAAAGCAGCAAACCGTTCGCCGTCAGTTTGGTAGAACGCAGAAAAACCGATATAATAAAACACATTAAAAAACGTTAATAAGAAAATCTAAAAACTAAATCCATTATGAAAAAAATTCTTTTGTCTGCAATAATTACAATGACTTTAATTGCTTGTAAAGAAAACACCGAAAAACCTAATGCAGCTTCATCTGAGAAAAGTGAAATTAATGCAGAAATTAAAGACACTACTAAAGAGGGGAAATCAGAAATAACTTTTGAAGATTATAAAACTGAATTCAAAGAATCATCTGAAAAAGCTAAAATAGATTTTAAAAGCAATGAGACAGCTAAAGCGTACAAAACTGCAATTTCAGAAACTTATAAAGATGGAAAAGTAAATTTCGCGGGAAATTATATAATTGCAACTTGGGGTTGCGGAACATCTTGTATTTCTGGAGCAATGGTAGATGTCAGAGATGGAAAGGTTTATGATTTACCAAGTGATGACGAATGGGACGGAATTGGAAATTCGGTTAATTCAGACAAAGAAAGTACATTATTAATAACAAGCCTTTCAGGAATGAATTTAGGTGAAGGAATCGAAGCACTTGAAAAATATTGGAATTGGAACGAAGCAAATAAAAAGTTTGAATTCATAAAAATGGAAGAAGTTAAAACAGAAAACCAACGATAACACTGAACGCCTAACAGCAGTTTGCAAAACGTTTTAAAAATATTTCCAAAACCTATGGCTACTCGCCATTTTAAGATATAAACAAAAAAGCCAGAACTTACATTCTGGCTTTTCTATTTTTTATCCTATTTTCTTATTCCAATACAAAAGAAACGGATATGTTTGAAACAATCTCAATTTCTCCTATTGCTAATGTTTCTTGTGGCGTTGAAGCACCGTCTGCCATAGCCATGGTTTTCATTTCGGCAAATACTGGTCGTGGATAATTGGTATATGAATTATCAGAAATCACTAATGCCTTCCCTACTTTTTGTCCCACTAAAACGGAAACGTAATCTTCTGCCTTTTGTTTGGCATCTAACATTGCTTTTTTACGAGCTTGACTTTCGTATTCTTTAATTTTAGATGATTTGAATTCTACGCCTTGAATTGTATTAATGCCGCTATCTACTATATCTATCATTAATTTATCGTACTTAGATAAATCTTTCAAATAAATAGAAATCGTTTGATTGGCTACATAATTGTATTTTTTAGTATTGTAATCATAGTTTTTATACAAGTTTACACGTTGTGTTTGATAATCGGCTGTTGGAATACCTCGTTGTTTGATAAGTTTTAACACTTTATCAACGGTTTCATCATTTTTCTTTTTTACTTCGGCTGCCTCTTTACCTATGTTTTCTACCGCCACTGTAATAACAACTTCGTCTGGAGTTACTTTCATTTTTCCTTCTCCCGAAACGCTGATTTGTGGTACTTGTTTTAGTTCTTGTGCCTGAATTGTGGCAGTAACTAATGCGAATAATAAGACTATTTTTTTCATATGGGTAAATTTTTATAATTAGAAGTTTTCAAGTATTGTGCCAAAAATACAGAGCTTTATATTTTTTTCATTTTCGCCATAATAATTAAGATAACTATTGGTACCAATAATGCTATTACTGTTTTAGGTTCTTCATAGCTTAAAAAAGGATATTTGGCTAATGTTATAACAAATCCACCAATTGCGCCTCCAAAATGCGCCACATGACCAATATTGTCACTTTTTGCTTTCATGCCATAAATTGAAAACAACAAATACACAAATCCGAATATATATCCAGGGATAACTCCATACATATACAAATTAGGCTCTAAAAGAATTGCGCTGTAAATAATTCCCATTACGGCGCCAGAAGCACCAACTGCTCTGTAATAATAATCGTCTTTATGAAAAAATAAAGTAAGTAAATTTCCTGCGATTAAACTCCCAAAATACAAATACGCAAAATACAACGCACCCACACTATCAATTACATAAGGCGCAAACATGTACAGTGTGAACATATTGAAAACCAAATGCATAAGATCTACATGTAAAAATGCAGAAGAAAACATTCGGTATTGTTCGCCAGAACGAATACTTCCGATATGAAATTCGTATTTTCTAAAGAAAGAATTATCATTAAAGGCTTTATAACTGATTAGTGCATTAGCTGCCAAAATTACTATTAAAACAATATTCATAAAGTTTTTTTTGTAAATTTAGGAATACTTTGTCAAATTTACTTCCAAGTAAAAAAGTATATTTGTAAAAAATTTAGCAATGCAATTATTAATTTATCTTATCCTATATCCTATTCTTTGGATAATTTCAATTTTACCATTTCCTCTATTTTACTTGTTTTCTGATTTTATTTGTTTTATAATTTACAACGTAATTGGCTATCGTAAAAGAGTAGTTCGAAGTAATATCAAATTAGCACTACCGCATTTGTCTAACGAAGAGCGCTTTCAAATAGAAAAAAAGTTTTACAGTCATATGTGTGACATGTTTTTAGAAATGATAAAAACAATGAGCATTTCACAAAAAGAAATGGAAAAACGATTTTCTTTTACGAATATGGAGGTTTACTATGATTTAGAAAAGAAAAACAAAAGTATTGCTTTGATGTGTGCCCATTATGCTAGTTATGAATGGGTAATTTCAATGAATTATTATACGAATTTTAAAGGAATTGGTATCTATAAAAAATTAGCTAATCCTTATTTTGATAAATTGGTTAAACGCATTCGATCAAAATTTAAAGCGGAATTAATAACTACAAAAGAGACTATTTCCACCATTGAAAACAATTACCGTAACAAAGTTTTAAGCCTGTATGGGTTTGCTAGCGACCAATCGCCAAAAGCTAGATCGGCCTACCATTGGGCTCCATTTATGGGACCAATAGTTCCGGTTCATACGGGTGCAGAAATGCTAGCCAAACGCTTTGATATGAATGTGATTTTCTTAAAAGTTAAGAAAGTAAAAAGAGGCTATTACGAAGCAAGTTTTGAAATACTTTCTGAAGACGCTAAATCAGTTCCAAATTATGAGATTACCGATAAATTCTTGAAATTAGTAGAAGAACAAATCTACGAAGCTCCCGAATTTTACTTGTGGACGCATAAAAGATGGAAACATATTAAAGAAAAAGCTCAGTAAATACTGAGCTTTTTCTTTTTATAAATTAAACCAATTGTGAACCATTTCTTTGATTTCACCTTGGGAACTTCTATGAACAAATTCATTGGTTTTGGGATTGTAGTCGTATTCCGTTCCCCATTCTTTATGATTAGCGGCTAAAGCTTTAATGTTCTCGCAAACGAATTCCATTTCTTCTGTTGTAGTCGTTGGGTGAATCGACATACGAATCCATCCTGGTTTTTGGATTAAATCTCCCGATGTAATTTTACAAACCAAATTGTGAGATGTTTCTTGGTCAACATGTAATAAATAATGTCCGTAAGTACCCGCACAACTACAACC
The DNA here is from genome assembly GCA_003963025.1 of Flavobacteriaceae bacterium. GTDB lineage: Bacteria > Bacteroidota > Bacteroidia > Flavobacteriales > Flavobacteriaceae > Flavobacterium. The sequence goes on along the minus strand of RXJZ01000101.1, from coordinate 9,520 downwards.
ACCACGTGTTTGAATTCCGAATTTATCATTTAATAGTTTTACTCCTAAATTATAATGTAAATCATCAATATAAAAAGAAATAACCCCTAATCTGTCTTGTTGTTGATTTGCAAGAATATGAAGATTATCAATATTGCCTAATTTTTGAAATACATAATCGATTAATTCATGTTCTCTGTCTAAAATATTTTGAACTCCCATTTTGTCTTTCAACTGAATTGCCAAAGCAGTTTTCATCACTTGTAAGAACCCTGGAGTTCCACCATCTTCTCTATCTTCGATGTTATCTATGTATTTGTGTTCACCCCAAGGATTAGTCCAGCTTACAGTTCCACCCCCTGGACAATCAGGCGCGTTATTTTTGTATAAGTTTTTATTAAAAATTAAAACTCCCGAAGTCCCAGGACCACCTAAAAACTTATGTGGTGAGAAGAAAATCGCATCCAAATAACTTTCTGTATCTTCCGGATGCATGTTGATATTTACATAAGGACCTGAACAAGCGAAATCAGCAAAACAAACCCCATTGTTTTGATGCATTAATTTTGCTACTTCGTGATATGGCGTTTTAATTCCTGTAACATTTGAACAAGATGTAATAGAAGCAATTTTAAAACTTCTGTCTTGGTATTTTTCTAATAATATTTTTAGATTTTCTATGCTAAACAACCCATTTTCATCTGCTGGAATAATAACCACATCTGCAATTGTTTCCAACCAAGAAGTTTGATTCGAATGGTGTTCCATGTGCGAAATAAAAACAATAGGTCTTATCGCATCTGGAATTGCTGTAAACTCTTTCAAATTTTCGGGAATACGAAGTCCTAAAATACGTTGAAACTTATTTACAACACCTGTCATACCTGTTCCATCGGTAATTAGAATATCATTTTCACTAGCGTTTACATGTTTCTTAATGATATGACGCGCTTCATGATATGCCATTGTCATTGCTGTTCCAGTAACAGAAGTTTCGGTATGTGTATTGGCAACGAATGGTCCAAATTCATTCATCAACTTTTCTTCAATCGGGCGATATAATCTTCCGCTCGCCGTCCAATCGGTATAAATAATTCTCTTTTCCCCAAATGGCGATTGAAATGTTTGATTGATTCCAATTATATCCTTTCTGAATTCATCAAAATAACATTCTAATTGGGTTTTCGCTGTTGTAGTTGCCATGCGTTGTAATTTATTTATTCTTTTGTTTGTCTTTCGTATAAAACCGTTTCTACAGTTTCAAAGTCTGTTGGTTTTGTTTCAGAAACAAAGTATTTTATTAAAATTTGACCCCATAAATCTCCATTAGAAAATTCAGCTATTATCCATCTATGATTTAAAACTTTTGACGAATTAACTAAAAAAGGCTTTCCGTCAATTGGTTCATACGGTACTAATGGATTTCCATTAGCACTTTCATTTAAAGCAATTAAATCTTCTTTGACTTTAACTGCTACTTTCTGATAATCTAAATTATTAGAATAAAAGTATTCTTGCGCATCTTCATCACTTTCTAATGCAAAATAATTAGCATTGGCTAATGAAGCTACTGAATCTCTTGAGGTTTTTAAATTTGCTTTTACTTTCAGTACTTCTTTATCTTTAGCGTCTAATATTTTTGTTGCATTTACGTATTGAAACACATTAAACAATAACGAAAAAATCAAAGCATACAAAATTACGTTCTTCATAAATCTTAAATATTAATTTCTAAATTATCATAAGCTACAAACACATTTTCTGGCAATTTCTTCTGAATTTCTTCATGAAAACCAAACAAATGACTAATGTGTGTTAAATAAGTTGTTTTTGGACGCACCAAAGATATAAAATGTAACACTTCTTCTAAATTAAAATGTGTTGCATGTGGTTCTTCTCTTAAACAATTTACTACCAATACTTTACAATCTTTTATTTTGACAATTTCACAGGCTTCGATAGTTTTTACATCCGTTAAATACACAAAATCTTGGATGCGGTATCCAAAAACTTGTAACGAACCGTGAAAAGCATTAACAGGAACAATTGTTTCGTTATTCACCGTAAAAGGCTGATTATTTACCACTTCATTTTCAATAATTGATGGTGCTCCTGGATACTTGTTTTCAGTTTCAAAAATATAATCAAATCTTTTTTCAAGGTTTTTTAAAACGCGTTGATGGGCGTAAATAGGAATAGCACCTTGCTTAAAGAAAAACGGACGAATATCATCTAATCCGGCTGTATGATCAGAATGCTCGTGAGTAAATAACAGTGCCTCTATTTTTTCGCATTTCGAATTTAGCATTTGTTGCCTAAAATCGGGACCACAATCGATAACAAGAGAAACTTTTTCTGTTTCAACCCAAACGGATACCCGCAATCGCTTGTCTTTTTCATCCGCACTCAAACAAACAGAATGATGGCTTCCAATTACTGGAATGCCTTGAGATGTACCTGTTCCAAGAAAATAAACTTTCACAATTATGTTTTTCACAAAAATAACAATAATTATGGTTGTTTTTATAAAATGATTAACTTTGCATAGGCTTAAATTATTCACATTTGCCCCCAAAATAAATTTTTCAGATGAAAAGTATGGTTACAGATATTAAAGTTCGTGGTGATAAACAGATAGAGCAAATCCCTTCCATTAAAGATAAGGCATTGAGAATTAATCTTAATGAAAATATTTATGGGACATTTGCTGAAATTGGGGCGGGTCAAGAGACGGTTAGAAACTTTTTTAGAGCTGGTGCTTCTTCTGGAACAATTGCAAAGGCCATGTCGGCTTACGATAAAGATTTTAGCGATGCTATTTATGGTGAGGAAGTTGACGGACGTTATGTAACAGAAAGTCGCTTAAAAAAAATGCTTACTCATGAAATCAATTTGGTGGAACAACGTTTAAGCAGAGACAAACATCCAAATAAATTGTTTTTTAGTTATGCTAATACTGTAGCTACAATCGATTTTGCAAAGCAATACAAAGGACATGGATGGGTTGGAATTGTTTATCAAGTAGAGCCTGATGAAGCATACAATGAAATTATACTTCACATTCGTTTTAAAGAAAATGATGCTAAACTTCAGCAAGAAACACTGGGAATTTTAGGAGTGAACTTAATTTACGGTGCTTTTTACAAATATAATGACCCGAAAAAATTACTGCGTTACTTATACGACCACTTAGATAAAGACCAATTAGAAATTGATACGATTAACTTCTCTGGTCCTCGTTTTGCTGATGTTGATAATCGTTTGATGAGTTTACAATTAGTGAAAAATGGAATGACCGATGCCGTAATGTTTGGTCCAGATGGAAAAAACATTTTACCAGCTGCTGTTTTATATAAGAAGAACATTTTGGCTTTAAGAGGAAGTTTCAGACCGGTTACTAAAGTTAATATGGACATGTATGAGCGTTCGTATGAAATGTTCATTCAAGAAAATAAAGTAGATAAAGAAAATACTTTTGTAGTTTTTGAAATCACCCTTTCTAACTTAAAAGCGGAAGGCGAAATTGATGAACGCGATTTCTTAGACCGTGCCGAACTACTTTGTAAATTAGGACAAACAGTAATGATTTCCAACTTCCAAGAATACTTTAAAGTAGTAGAATATTTCTCTAATTATTCTAAAGCTCGTATGGGATTAGCTATGGGAGTAAATAACTTAGTCGAGATCTTCGATGAAAAATATTACCGCCATTTATCAGGTGGAATATTAGAGGCTTTTGGAAAATTATTCTATCGCGATTTAAAGGTGTACTTGTACCCGATGAAAGATGAAAGTGGTAATATCATCACTTCAGAAAACTTAAAAGTACATCCAAGAATGAAAGAATTGTATAAGTTCTTCAAATTCAATGGAAAAGTTATTGATATTAAAGATTTTGACGAAAAGAACTTGGATATATTTTCAAGACATGTATTAAAAATGATCTGCAGAGGAGAAGCTGGTTGGGAAGAGTTACTACCAAAAGGAACTGCAGATATCATTAAAAAAGAAAAACTATTTTCTTACGCTTGCGAAATTGATTTCAAAGAGAAGCAAACGGAAGAAATTAACTAATATCGAAAATCACTCCTAAAAAGAGTGATTTTTCATTTCACAAATACAAACCACATGAACATTCGTCTTTTAGCTATCGGAAAAACAGATAATAAAGCGCTACAAACCTTGATTGATGATTACACCAAGCGTTTGTCGTTTTACGTGAAATTTGATTTGGAAATCATTCCCGACATCAAAAACGTAAAGAATTTATCCGAAGCCCAACAAAAAGAAAAGGAAGGCGAATTGATATTATCCAAAATCACACCAACCGACCATTTAATTCTACTTGACGAAAACGGAAAAACGTTCAGTAGCGTAGGATTCTCCGACTTTTTACAAAAGAAAATGAATGCTGGAATTAAAACCTTAGTATTCGTAATCGGTGGTCCGTACGGATTTAGTGATACCGTTTATCAAAAAGCACAAGGCAAAGTTTCGTTATCGGAAATGACGTTTTCTCATCAAATGGTACGATTGTTTGTAATCGAACAAATTTATAGAGGGTTTACGATTTTAAGGAATGAGCCGTATCATCATCAGTAGCGAGTTGGGAGTTAGGAATTGCTATTGATTAGTTTTGCCAAGAAAAATGTTCTTCAAAATCAGAATGTATAGTAAAAACTGAATTTTTTATATCTAATTATTTTAAAACTACTTCTTATTTTTAAACTACCTCCCTTTTCTATCTAAATTTGGTTGAAGTGGTTTAAAACTTCTAACATAACAGCTATCTTTATTCTGAAAAATCCCCTTATCCGTTGCAAGTAAATGTTTTTCATTCAACTTTTTAAATCTTTTCTTTCGTAGTCTGTCGATTTTTTTTGACGAAATAAAATCATAAATTACGTAATACATCATGATAACTTCTACATTTTCACAACCTTCCTTCAACTTTATGTCAGTAATCTCCATACCAGTGTAGAGAAACAATAAACTATCATTTTTTTGAGAAATGAGAATTTTGAATTGACCATCAAAATCAGTTTCTCCAACAAGTTCATTATCAGAATTTCTAATTTGCACACCTGCTAGCGGTTCTAAATCTTCAGAAATCACTTTGCCAGAAACACTTCTATTTTGACCATTGACAAAAAAACCTAGAAAAAGTATAAGAATTATAATTACGTATTTAATCTTCATAACTATTAAATTTTTAAGTTGTATTCTCCAAACTCCTTACTCCCATATCCCTACTCAAAACTACTTACTCAAAACTCCCAACTCCTAACTCACAGCTTACATCCACATTCTGGCAACTTCTTCTCATCATATACAAATTCAAAAGAAGACAATTGAATTTCATCATTCGTTGCTTCCCAAGCCAAAATTTTATTTTGAATGTATTGGTCATACGTTAAGCGATTATCAAAATTCAAATGTAGCATTGTGATTTTTCCATCACTTGTAAACTCAGCAAAATCTTTAATAAAAGTGATAAATTCTTCTCTAGAAACATCGTTTCCATCAACCGTAATTTTGTTGTCTTTATTGAAATTCACAGTGAAATTGTGGTAATTTCTATAATGTTCGGCGTGTTTTTTAATGAAAAACTTAGAAAAATGTTTACCGAATTTAAACTCCACATCTGTAAAAGGGAAAAAAGCCAAATTCTTAGCCACACTATCCGAATACGTAAAAACGTTCATGGTTCCTTCCTTCGAATGTGAACTGCGTTTCTTTTTGTCTTGTAAATTCATCACTTCTGGAATGACTAATTTCAAAGGCAAACGTTTGTCGATATTGAACACCCAATTGGTAGAAGAAATTGAATTTTTGCGATTCACTTCAACAATCGTATCTAATTTTTCTTTGTCATCGGGATTTTCTTCGGTTTTAAAGAACATATAAACGGGAGAATGGTCTGTCATTTCTTTCATAACCGAAACATTTTCTTGAGGTAACAACACTTCTTCATCATTACAAGAAAACAAGCCTATCAAGGCAACAATAGCAACTAATTTCTTCATTCTTTATTTTAATTTACTGACTAATTTTATACACTCCACTGCTTCTTTTACATCATGAACTCGGAGAATTTTAGCTCCTTTTTGTAAAGCGATTGTATTCAAAACCGAAGTTCCATTCAAAGCTTCTTGTGGCGAACTCTCTAAAACTTTATAAATCATCGATTTTCTGGAAACTCCTACTAATATTGGCAATTCTAACATTTCGAACAACTCCATTTTATGCAACACTTCGTAATTCTGTTCCAATGTTTTGGCAAAAAAACCAAATCCAGGATCAATCACAATATCCGAAATTCCAAAGCTTCTCGCTTTTTGAATTCGCTCTGAAAAATAGAAAATCATTTCTTTAACAATATCGTTATAATCTGTCAAACTTTGCATTGTTTGCGGATTGCCTCGCATGTGCATCATGATGTACGGCACTTTCAATTCGGCAACGGTTTCCAACATTTTATCATCTAACAAACCTGCTGCAATGTCATTAACCATCGCTACGCCATTTTCTACTGAAGCTTTCGCAACTTGAGCTCGAAACGTATCAACCGATAAAACAATATTAGGAAACGTTTCAACCAATGATTTCACAATCGGAACCAAACGTTTGATTTCTTCTTCTTCCGAGACAAATTCGGCACTTGGCTTACTCGAATAGGCTCCGATATCAATAAAATCAGCTCCTTCCGAAAGCATTTTATCAACCTGATGAATAATCGAATTGATTTCTTTATGCTTGCCACCATCGTAAAACGAATTGGGCGTCACATTCAAAATCCCCATTACTTTTGGAGTTGACAAATCGATTAAATTTCCGTTGCAATTAATCATAAGTGTTCAGTGTTCAGTTTTAAGTGTTCAGAGAATAAAAAACATCAAAATCTTTGTTCAGAAACTGTATTCTTTGTTCTTATTTTTTTACTTTTGAAAATTCTCACACAAATATAAAGCAAATAATGTCGAATACTTCTCAACAATATGATAAAGTTATAGCGGTTTGTCGCGATTTATTTTCAAAAAAAGCTCATGATTACGGAACCGCATGGCGTGTTTTGCGTTTGCCTTCTTTAACCGATCAAATTTTTATTAAAGCGCAACGAATTCGCAGTTTACAAGAAAACGAAGTGCGCAAAGTAGATGAAGATGAAACTTCTGAATTCATCGGAATTATCAATTATTGTGCGATGGCTTTGATTCAAATGGAAAAAGGAGTTGCCAATCAACCAGATATGTCTGCTGATGAAGCAGTGAAATTATACGATGAAAAAATCGCGGAAACGAAAGCCTTAATGGAAAACAAAAATCATGATTATGGCGAAGCTTGGCGCGATATGCGAATCAGTTCTTTAACGGATTTAATCATTCAAAAGTTACTTCGTGTGAAACAAATCGAAGACAACAAAGGAAAAACTTTAGTTTCGGAAGGAATTGACGCCAACTACCAAGACATGATTAACTATTCGGTTTTCGCCTTAATTTTAATGGAAAATAAATAACAAGTCGTTAACACATTACCTTTTTTGTAAATTGTATTTTTATCAAAAATCAAAAAAAGCATGAAAAAAGAAAACTTAAGTTGGATTTTACGCCTTATTATTTCTGCCTTATTTATTGTTTCGGCTGTAGCCAAATTATATCCTTCGCCTTATTTTGCGATTTCCACTTTTGAAGTAAAACAATTATATCCATTAGGATTTTCGGAAGGTTTTGCGCCTTATTTCTCAAGAATTTTAATCGGAATTGAATTCGCGCTAGGAATTGCAATTTTATTAAAAGATTACTTGAAAAAAATCACGATTCCAGCTACGATTTTATTGTTAGCGGTTTTCACAATTCACTTAAGCTACACCACTTTCGTAAGCGGAAATGCTGGAAATTGCGGTTGTTTCGGAGAATTAATTCCAATGACACCAGTGGAAGCGATTATTAAAAATATCATTGCGATTGGATTGTTAATTTGGTTATTCAAAATACTACCTGCTGATGGAAAATCGAATTTTTGGTTGTTGAAATCGGTTGCTTTAGGCTGTATTTTAGCGCTTTTTATGGTAGCAACTATTCGACCAGTTGCAGAAGTTATGGACGAACCAACTTCTGAAATTCAAGACAATTTAGGAGTTGTAGTTGATTCTAGTGGTTTATTAACTATTGAAGAACCAAAAGCAGAAATCACAAAGGATACTATTAAAAAAGCAGAAGAAAAGAAAGCCGAAGACGCTCCTAAAAAAGTAAAATCGGGTTATGAAAAATATTTTCCGGGTATTGATACTGATAAAAAGATTCTGTGCTACTTTGTGCCGGGTTGCGACCATTGTATGGATACCGCAAAAGAATTGAACGAAATGCGTAAAAAAGATAAGAACTTCCCTCCTATTTATGTGATTTTCATGAATGAAGAACCAGAGAAAATTCCAACCTTTTTTGAATTCGCAGGAACGAAATTTCCATACAAAATGATTGATGTGATTCCGTTTTGGACCGAATTAGGTTCAGGAAAAGACACACCAGGGGTGAAATATTTATGGAATGGTAACGAATTCAAATACTATTACGGCATCAATGAAAATAAATTCAATAGTAATGAATTCAAAAAAATAATTAAAAAGCCTTATTCGGAATTAAAAAAATAAGCTATGAAAAAAATATTTGTTTTAGCAACGATGCTAATCAGCACTTTAGGATGTGCACAAAAAGAAGAAACTACTTTTAAAAAAGAAAGTCTTGATTATGTTTTAAAAACAACAAATGATCAGCCAATTACTTTTCAAGAAGTAGTAAAAAAACATGAAGGAAAGACCATATTTATAGAAATTTGGGCTTCATGGTGTTCGGATTGTATCAAAGCAATGCCAGAAGTAAAAAAAATAAACCAAACCTATGGTAAAGATGTTGTTTTTGTAAACTTATCCTTTGACAAAACATTTGAAAAATGGATTCAAGGAATCGAAAAACATGAAGTGGAAGGTGAGAATTATTTCATTGGTGATAACATGAAAGGAACATTTGGAAAATCATTAGATGTAGATTGGATTCCAAGATACTTAATAGTAGACAAAACCGGTAAAATTGTTTTATACAGAGCTATAGAAAAAGATTTTGACAAAATAAAAGAGGTATTAAACAAGGTTAAATAATAGTCTAATCTTCGCAAACCTTTGCGTAAATTTATTACAATGAGGTGACCAAAAAATACTAATTAAACAAACAAATTAGTACTTTTGAAATTATTAAAAATGAAATTTCAATGAGAAAAAATATCGTTGCCGGAAACTGGAAAATGCACAAAACGCAAAAAGAGACCGTTGCATTATTAGAAGAGATTATTGCAAAAAAAACAAATACAACTACTGAAATTATTGTAGCTCCAACGTTTGTCAACCTATCAAAAGCAGTTGAGATTACGAATGGAAAAGGAATTACAGTGGCCGCACAAAACATGCACCAAGCAGAAGGTGGTGCTTTCACAGGCGAAATTGCAGCTTCTATGTTAACTGATATCGGCGTAACAACTGTAATCTTAG
>RXJZ01000063.1 GCA_003963025.1 Flavobacteriaceae bacterium | reverse complement strand
ATCAACTTCTTCCTATCAAACTACAAAAATTGAAGGAAAAAGAATAGGTGTTACTAATGAAAAAGGTGAAAACGAATCGATACTGACCTATGCAAAACCTTTTAGTGATAACATCAACAAAGATTTGAACAGTGTTTTAGCTTATTGTCCTGAAACACAAGACAAAAGTAAAGGAACGTGGCAATCGAATATCGGAAACTTATTAGCCGAAATTACTTTTGAACTTGGAAATCCAATTTTTCAAAAAAGAGAAAATAAATCGATTGATGTTTGTTTGCTTAATCATGGCGGTATCAGAGCTGTCATTCCAAAAGGTGATGTAACCACTAGAACTGCTTTTGAAGTGATGCCTTTTGAAAATAGTTTGTTCATTGTGGGACTTACTGGAAAAGAAATCAAAACATTAGCCGAATACATCATAAAAGAAAAGAAGCCTCATCCTTTATACGGAATGAAAATTTATATTAATAAGTCAACTTCAGCAATAAATAAGATTGAAATTAACAATCAACCTTTAGATGAAAATCGAATTTATTATGTAGGAACTTCCGATTATTTAGCCAATGGAGGCGATAATATGACGTTTTTTAAAGATAGTAAAATCAAATTTGACATGGAATACAAGCTTAGAAATATGATGATTGATTATTTCAAGAAAGTAGATACAATTCCAAACATTACAACAGAAAAAATAATTTTAGAATAATACTTAGAGCTATGAAGAGAAGAGATTTTATCCAAAAAACAGCTGCGAGTTCAGCTCTACTTGGTTTATCAGGAGTGAGTTTGAGTAGCTTTTCTACTATTGAAACCAAAAAAATCACCATTTTACATACGAATGATACACACAGTCATATCGATCCATTTCCTGCAGATCATCCTAAAAATCCAAACATGGGTGGTGCTGCCAGAAGAGCTGCTATCATTGAAAGCATTCGAAAAGAAGAAAAAAACGTACTATTATTAGATGCTGGTGATATTTTTCAAGGAACTCCGTACTTTAATTATTATGGTGGCGAATTGGAATTCAAACTAATGAGCATGATGCAATATGATGTGGCAACCATGGGAAATCATGATTTTGACAACGGAATTGATGGTTTTTATGCCCAATTACCTCACGCAAAATTCGATTTTGTATCAGCTAATTATGACTTTAAAAACACGGTTTTGAATGATATTGTAAAACCTTATAAAATCATCATCAAAGACGGTATTAAGATTGGAATTTTTGGATTAGGCGTTCAATTAGAAGGACTTGTTGACAAAAAACTTTATAAAGAAACAGTTTATAACGATCCTATTGAAGTAGCACAAGACATGACGCGAATTTTAAAAGAAGAAAAGAAATGTGATTTGGTTATTTGTTTATCTCACTTGGGATTCAAATACAAAGATGAACCAGAAAAGCCAAGCGATATTGTATTAGCTAGAAAAACAAAAAATATTGATTTAATTATTGGTGGTCACACACACACCTTTTTAGACAAACCTGTTATTGAAAAAAATAGTGAAGGGAAAGAAGTTTTAATTAATCAAGTGGGATGTTTTGGAATTAATTTAGGACGAATAGATTTTTATTTATCAAATGAAACAAGTCATAACAATAAAACAAAAAATATTATCATTTGATACGCTCACTTTTAATTAAAAATTTTAACAAAAAATAATAAACAGGAATTTCTTTTAAACTAGCTATGTAGACAAATAATTGATTACTAATGTAATCAATATAGCACAATGAATAAATCTAAAAATACTTTGATATCTTTTTCACCTATTGAATTGTCAGCAAAAAAAAGAGCAAATGTTATACTTGGAATAATGATTGGATTAAAATAATTATAGCTTTTGAATTCTGTAAAAATAAAGATACAAAACATACAATATTAAATATATTATAAAGCTACATTAGAATCAATTATCTTTATTTTGATGCTTTCAAACTATTTGGTTTACTATACATTCTAAATTTAGTTCTGTAAATAAAATAACTTATATAACAAAAAAAAGAAAGCTCCTGAGTTATAACATTAATCATTTTTAAGGCTAACAAATCAGGAATTTTTTTTGAAAAAACATAAAATAAATCTGAAATTAAAAAACAGCCAACCATAAAACCTGTATAAAGAATAGTTCTGTTAGAATAATTAATTAGCATAACAAAAGCTAAAATCCCCATAAATAATAACAAAGTTGCAAAAACAGCATAGATAAAAAATTCTAAACTATTATCTTCAATCATTATTAATACATTAATAAACAAATACAGTAAAAGCATTACAATTATGTAGAAAGAAAATGTATTTAACTTTATTTTTTTCTCTTTTAAATAATAAAGTAAATCATGAGCTATGTAGTATAGAACAAAAAAATAAGGGATTAATAAAAAAACAAGGCCTACAATATTAAAATCATCTCTATTTATAACATGCAAAATTTCACCTATAAAAAAAGATACAACTGAGAAAGTAAACAAATAATCAATTTTACCTCTAACACTAATATAATAGAAATAATAAATCGATGGAATAATAATAGGCTTACTAAATAGTTCCAAATTATCACTTCCAATTAATACAGCAAATACATATAAAATACTAGCTATAAAATATAGAATTAAAGCCGAATTTACTTTAAACATCTATCATTTGTTTGAAATCTAATTCTGATATAATTGCAATTTTTAATTGATTTGCTTTTTCTAGTTTGGATGGTCCCATATTATCTCCAGCAATGACATAATCAGTTTTTGACGAGATAGAACTTCCTACTTTTCCTCCATTATCTTCAATCGCTTTTTT
>RXJZ01000052.1 GCA_003963025.1 Flavobacteriaceae bacterium | reverse complement strand
AAATTATTCGATACCATGATTGCGCATTATCTGATTAATCCAGATATGCGTCATAATATGGATGTTTTGTCGGAAACCTATTTGAAATATTCGCCAAAATCGATTGAAACGTTAATTGGTAAAAAAGGAAAAAATCAATTGTCGATGCGCGATGTTCCTTTGGAAGACATTAAAGAATATGCAACTGAAGATGCCGATATTACTTTCCAATTAAAAGAACATTTCCAACCGATTTTAGAAAAAGTAGGAACTAAAAAATTGTTCGACGAAATCGAGATTCCATTAGTTCCTGTTTTGGCTGATATGGAAAAAGAAGGGATTCGTTTGGATGTCGAATTTCTAAAAAGTATGTCGGTTGACATGCAAAAAGAAATTGATGCATTGGAACAACAAATCTACGAAACTGCGGGTGAGAAATTCAATTTGGCTTCTCCAAAACAGTTGGGTGATATTTTATTCGACAAACTAAAAATTGGTGGAGCAAAACAAAAGAAAACTAAAACTGGTCAATACGCGACTGGTGAAGAAGTATTGAGTTATTTGGTAAACGAACATCAAATTGTGCGCGATATTTTAGAATGGCGTCAAATGGTGAAATTACAAAGCACTTATATTGATGCGTTACCAAATCAAGTTGATAAAAAAACAGGTCGAGTGCATACCGATTATATGCAAACGGTTGCCGCTACAGGTCGTTTGAGTTCGAATAATCCAAACTTACAAAACATCCCTATTCGTACCGAAAGAGGAAGACAAATTAGAAAAGCTTTCATTGCACGCGATGAAAATTACACCTTACTTTCTGCCGATTATTCTCAAATTGAATTGCGAATTATTGCTGCTTTATGCGGTGAAGAAAACATGATTAAAGCGTTTCAAAATCACGAAGACATTCATAAAAGTACGGCTGCAAAAGTATTCAATGTGCCTTTAGACGAAGTTACCAAAGAGCAAAGAAGTCACGCGAAAACCGTGAACTTCGGAATTATTTATGGCGTTTCGGCATTTGGATTGAGCAACCAAACCAACTTATCAAGAAAAGAAAGTGCGGATTTAATTGAAGCATATTACAAAACGTATCCAAGATTAAAATCGTTCATCCAAGAACAAGTAGATTTTGCTAGAGAAAACGGTTATGTGGAAACCATTTCAGGAAGAAGACGTTATTTAAAAGACATCAACTCAGCCAACGCCATTGTTCGTGGTGGTGCGGAACGAAATGCGGTAAATGCACCAATTCAAGGTTCGGCTGCGGATATCATCAAAATTGCAATGATTAACATTCATAAAAAACTAACGTCTGAAAATTGGAAATCAAAAATGCTATTGCAAGTACATGACGAATTAGTATTTGACGTACACAACTCCGAATTAGAAAAAATCCAACCAATGATTAAACACGAAATGGAAAATGCTTTCAAAATGGCAGTTCCGTTAGATGTGGAAATTGGATTGGGTAAAAACTGGTTGGAAGCGCATTAGGAAAGTGGTCAGTGGACAGTAACAGTTGGCAGTTGGATTAGTTTTGTCATTTCGACGGAGGAGAAATCTCATAATGTGATGTTTTATGGATAAAATATTAGAAAAAGAAATAATTGATTTCATTGAAACAGAATATTGGAAATCCAATCTTCAGTCGAATTCTGATATTTTTGAAACAGTTAGAATTAGTGGCGATGATTGTTTTGAATTAATAGAAAAGTTTTCCAAAAAATATGATGTTGATATTTCAAATTTCTTATGGTATTTTCATCATGAAGAAGAAGGAAGTTGGAATAGCATTGGAGGCTGTTTTTATAAATCGCCCGACAAACTAGTAAAAAGGATTCCTATTACACCAAAAATGCTAACAAAGTTTGCTGAAACAAAAAAATGGGAAATTAATTATCCATATCATAAACTTCCTGAAAAAAGAAAAGACATTCTACTTAATAAAATTGTATTAATTGTTACCTTAGTACTGGCAATTATTGGATTCTTAATTAATGTAATGTGATAAATTTCTATAAATCATTTTGTCATTTCAAATAATATTTAGATATTTGTCTAAATATATAAATTAATATGAACGCAATTTTCAAAGCCTTAAACGACGAAACCAGAAGAGATATTCTGGAATTGCTGCGCAAACAGGAAATGACGGCTGGCGATATTGCGGATCAATTTCATATTTCAAAACCTAGTATTTCGCATCATTTGGATATTTTAAAACGTGCCGATTTAGTCACGAGCGAGAAAAAAGGGCAATTTGTAGTCTATTCTTTAAACACTACAATTGTTGACGACATTTTACAATGGATTATTACCCTAAAAAAATAAAGTATGGAAAAGTTTAAAAAAGAAATTCCGTTTTTAGCAATTGCTTTAATTCCTTTTGCTTATCTGATTTACATTTGGAATCGTTTACCAGAAAAAGTTCCAATGCATTGGAATGGCGCTGGAGAAATTGATCGTTATGGCGATAAAAAAGAACTTCTTGTAACATTATTCATGCTGGTTGGAATCACCTATTTTGTTTTCCTAATTATTCCTTCTATTGACCCAAAACAAAAATTACAAAACATGGGCAACAAATTGAATAATTTACGAATGATTCTTACTTTATTTATGTCGAGTTTAGCGGTTTTTATTTTGTATAGTGTACAGCAAAAAACAAGTAATCCAGCATTTGTGTTTTCAATTATTGGCTTACTTTTTGCTTTTCTTGGTAATTATTTCAAAACAATAAAACCAAATTATTTCATTGGTATCAAAACGCCTTGGACATTAGAAAATGAAGAAGTTTGGAAAAAAACACACTTAATAGGTGGAAAACTTTGGTTTGTGGGCGGACTTTTAATGGCAATGACATTTGTATTGCCAAATGATGTTCAATTCTATACTTTTATGGGAATTGTTGCCGTTATTACAATTGTTCCGATTGTATATTCGTATTTGGAATTCAAAAAAATCAAAAATCAGTAACAAAATCATATCTTAACTACTAATTAGAAAACAACATAAAAATGAAAAAATTACTTCTTTTTGTATTTGCTTTTTCGAGTTTTGCCTTTGCGCAAGATAAATTCACTAGAATTGATAGTTTATTGAACTATTTGTATGAAAACAACAAATTCATGGGTTCGTTAACCATTCGTGAAGGTGAAAATGTGGTTTTCAATAAAGCGTATGGTTTTGCCGATGTAGAAAAAAAGATGAAAGCCGATCGTCTTACTAGATACAAAATAGGTTCGATTTCTAAAACTTTCACCGCTGTAATGGTGATGCAATTAATTGAAGAGAAAAAATTGACCTTGCAAACCAAATTAAATCGTTTTTATCCAAAAATTCCGAATGCTGAAAAGATTTCGATTTACGATTTATTACACCACAGAACAGGAATTGTAGATTACGTAAATCAAGATGCTAGTTTTCATGCTTCGTTAGATAAAAAGCATTCGAAAGAAGATATTTTAAAAGTAATTACATCTTACGAGCCTTTATTTGAGCCTGGAAGTAAATATCAATACAGCAATTCTAACTTTTTTATTTTAGGCTGCATTATTGAAAAGTTAACCAAAAAATCCTACGCTGAAAATTTACAAAATCGAATCGTTAAAAAAGCTGAATTAGGAACGTACGAAAACAAAACCGAAATGACAGCTAAAGGCGCAGTTACTAATAAACTTTTCGTTCCAACTACATACTATAAAGAAGAAGCAACTAATACAGCAAACAAAGAAAGTTATTCCTATTATTTTGATGGTACCAATTGGGTAAAATCGTTAGAGAATCACAATTCGATTCCGTTTGCATCGGGTGGAATTACTTCAACTACTGCCGATTTAACTAAATTTATTTATGCTCTTTTCAATGGAAAACTAGTTAATCAAGCTTCTTTAGACCAAATGAAAGAAATCAAAGAAGGTTACGGAAAAGCCTTAATTCAGTTTCCTTTTGGCGAAAGACGTTTTTATGGTCATGGCGGAAGAATTGAGAATTTCAGTTCGATGTTAGGTTATTATCCAACCGAAAAATTAAGTTTTTCTTTGATTTCAAATGGCGATAATTTTGTGCAAAACGATATCATCATTGGAATTTTAAGTATTTATTACAAAATGCCGTTTCCGTTTCCACAATTCATAAAAATGGATAAAGCAGAATTGGCAAAATTCACAGGAACATATGCTTCAAAAGATTTACCTATAAAAATCACAGTTTCTGAAAAGAATGGCGAATTATCAGCACAAGCAACAGGACAAGGTGCTTTTCCTTTAACATTTAAAGAAGAAACTACTTTTGTCTTTGCTGCAGCCGGAATTGAAATGGTTTTTGGTGATAAATCATTCGTGCTAATTCAGGGTGGAATGAAATTTAACTTTACAAAAGAATAAAGATGCAAAACACTATCACTGCCATCAAAAGCATTACCAATAGCAAATATCTTGATGTTATTGGAATGGTTTTGGTGGTAGGCGTTTCAGTATATTTAGAATATTATAAAACCACTTACGAGTTTAGTTTTGATGGAAAAAACTACTCGTTTTACTTGGGTTACTTTTCCATCATAAATACGTGTTTGTCGATGATAGCGACTCGATTAGTGACCAAAAAA
>RXJZ01000103.1 GCA_003963025.1 Flavobacteriaceae bacterium | reverse complement strand
TTTCAGATAAAAAGAAAACATGGAAATTTAAAGCACAAAATGTTCGTGACTTCGGTTTTTCAACTTCAAGAAAATTCATAATTGATGCTATGGCGGTTGATTTACCAACAAACAAACCATTGGCAATTTCAATTTACCCAAAAGAAGCAAATCCGCTATGGGGAGATTTATCTACAAAAGCGGTTGCACATACATTAAAAACCTATTCTCATTTTACATTCGATTATCCTTATCCAAAAGCAGTTTCAGTTTCGGCAGAAGATCAAGGAATGGAATATCCAATGATTTGTTGGAACTACGGTCGTCCTGATGAAAAAGGTTTCGTGAGTGATAGAATAAAATATGGAATGTTAGGTGTTATTATTCACGAAGTAGGACATAACTTCTTCCCAATGATTGTAAATTCAGACGAAAGACAATGGTCTTGGATGGATGAAGGGTTAAATACCTTCCTAGAATACTTAACAGAAACTTCTTTCGATCCTAATTTCCCTGCAACAAGAGGTCCAGCTAAAAATATTGTACCTTATATGAAAGGAAACCAAAAATATTTAGAGCCTATCATGTCAAACTCTGAGAATATATACAATTTTGGAGCTAACGCTTATGGTAAGCCAGCAACTGGATTGAATATTTTGAGAGAAACCATTATGGGTAGAGAATTGTTTGATCATGCATTTAAAACCTATGCAAATCGTTGGAAGTTCAAACATCCAACTCCAGAAGATTTCTTTAGAACCATGGAAGATGCTTCTGCGGTTGATTTGGATTGGTTTTGGAGAGGTTGGTTCTATTCAACCGATTATACCGATATAGGTGTAAAATCAGTTAAACAATATTTTGTTTCTACAGAAGCTTCAAAAGAAACGCAAGCAATGTTTAATAGAAGAGGAAGAAAAATCAGTGATGGTGAGCCAATGTTGTATTTAGTTGCAGAAGACACACCTGATTTTAATCCTGAATTAAAAAAAGGGTTTGATGTTAAAAATGTACAAGCACTTTCAGATTATTTAAATAAAAATTATTCTGTAGAAGAAAAGAATGCTTTAAAATCTCCTAAATATTTCTATGAAGTTGAGTTTGAAAAACCAGGAGGATTAATCATGCCAATCATTGTAGAACTTCAGTTTGAAGACGGAACTAGTGAAATACAAAAATTCCCAGCTCAAATTTGGAGAAAGAACAACGATACTGCTAAGAGAGTTTTCGCAACGGAGAAAAAAGTGATAAAAATTCAAATCGACCCAAAATTAGAAACAGCAGATGTTGATGTTGAAAACAATTATTGGCCTAAAGCAGAAACGGTATCAAAATTTGATACATTAGAGAAAAAATAAGAATTAAGGCTATCTTCGGATAGTCTTTTTTTTTGATTACTTTAAGATAAAATAGGTGTAAAACTTTGTAACTTTGCGAAGTTAATTTTCAAAAATATACTATGTTTGGAATAGGTGGTGGTGAATTGTTTTTCATCCTTTTAGTAGTTTTGATGTTATTTGGATCGGATAAGATTCCAGATATTGCTCGTGCTTTAGGTAAAGGTATGGCGCAATTAAAAAATGCTACCAATGAAATTAAAAGTGAAATTCAAAAAGGAACCCAAGAAGCTGGTTTGGATATGAATACGTTGACAGGTGGTGTTTCTGAAGAAATAGCAAAAGCGAAAGAAGGAATTACAAAAATGGTAAATCCTATGGAAAACATTAATTTAGATGTTCAAAATCCAATCGAAAAAGTAAAAGAAGATATCGAAAACATTACTGGACCTATAAAAAGACAGATGTAATTTTGGAACAGTTAATTAACTTAGATAAAGAATTATTCCTTTTTTTAAACGGATTAGGTTCAGAGCAGTTCGACAGTTTTTGGCAAATAATAACAAAACAAATCTATTGGTCGCCGCTATTTATTGGTGTGTTTTATTTAATCCAGAAAAAAGTAGGATGGAAAGGTTTGGGAATTATCATTCTTTTTTTAGCAGCTTTAATTACGTTTACAGATCAAATTACAAATCTTTTTAAACATTCTTTCGAGCGTTTACGGCCATGTAATGACTTGGAAGTTAATCAAATAGCCCGAATTATAGAAGAGAGGAGCTCATTCAGCTTTTTCTCAGGACACGCTTCAAATTCTTTTGCTACAACTACTTTTGTGGTCTTAATTATCAGAAACTATTACAAACACACCTATTTATTATATTTATTTCCGTTAATTTTTGCTTTTAGCCGAATTTACTTAGGATTACATTTCCCTGGAGATATTTTAACTGGTTATTTGTTTGGTGCAATTTTTGGATTTGGATTTTATAAATTGTACTTGTTTTTAGGAAATAAATATAATTTTATTACAAAACACGACTAACCGTCAAACCATCACGAATAGGCAATAAAACCGTTTCAACTCTTGGGTCAGTGTTCAATAGTTGGTTGTATTCTAATAAAACGGGTGTGCTTTTATCATTTGCTTTAACTTCTTCCAATACTTTTCCACTCCACAACACATTATCGGATAAGATAATTCCACCTTTGTTCATCATGGGAACTATTAAATGGAAATAATTCACGTAATTTTCTTTATCAGCATCAATAAAAACCAAATCGAATTTCTTGCTCAAAGTTGGGATAATAGCTACCGCATCACCTAAGTGTTGAAAAATTTGGTCTTTCCATGGCGAAGCATCAAAATATTTTCTTTGAAAATCGACTAATTCTTCTTCAATATCAATCGTATCTAAAGTTCCGTTTTCAGCCATTCCTTCTGCTAAACACAATGCTGCATAACCAGTATAGGTTCCAATCTCCAAAATATGCTTCGGACGAATGATTTTCGAAAGCATGCTCAAAACTCTACCTTGAAAATGACCACTTAACATTCGTGGTTGCATGATTTTTTGATAAGTTTCTTTGTTTAATTTAGCTAATAATTCAGGTTCTGCTTGTGAATGATTGGCAACGTAATCTTCTAAATCGTCTGATATGAAATGCATGATTAAATTTTTATATAGTTAAATAAATCTTTTAAGTATTTTAATTTTTCATCTAAATTCTTTTTTGGATTTATTATTGTTAGATGAATAATTGTGCTATTTTTAATTCCTATCAGATGAACGGTTTCTTGATTGTTTTTATTATCTAAATATTTTAGCGTTTCATAGCTAATATTATCTGTTTCTAATAATGTATATTTAAACTTAAAATAATCGCATATATATGTTACATGGCTAATCTCATTTTTCAAAAAATCAATATCTGAAGCATTTTTAAATTTTGAATAATTACTTTTTTTTAGAAAATTGATAGTTACTA
The DNA here is from genome assembly GCA_003963025.1 of Flavobacteriaceae bacterium. Classification (GTDB taxonomy): domain Bacteria; phylum Bacteroidota; class Bacteroidia; order Flavobacteriales; family Flavobacteriaceae; genus Flavobacterium. The sequence goes on along the minus strand of RXJZ01000103.1, from coordinate 384 downwards.
AATTTTCATTATTCTTATATATAATTTCATTTGAACCTATAGAGTTTTCCGTTTTACTCCATTTTCCAAGAAGCGTTAATGAATCGAGTTCCTTAAAACCTTTAATAGTAGTTAAATTGTTAACCTCATCATAACTGAGTGTATTCTTTATAGGTTGAGTACTCTTGCATGAACAAAAGATGTAGAAGAAAGAAATTATTATAAATTTATACATTTTTAATTTTTTTCAAAAATACAAATTAGTAATTAATCATTTCAGCGATTTAATCAATTAAACATTTTAACCTAACTTTGCACCATGCAAATCGAGAAAAAAGACATACGAGCACTAACTAAAGAACAATTGCGTAATTTTTTTGTTGCTAACGGAGACAAAGCGTTTCG
>RXJZ01000056.1 GCA_003963025.1 Flavobacteriaceae bacterium | reverse complement strand
GTGAATTTTTGGATAATTTCAGTATCATTGGTAAACAACAACAAACCCGTTGTCGTTTTATCCATTCTTCCTACTGGCATTAAATTCGCTTTTGAAGCACCACGAACTAAATCTAAAACGTTAGCTGAACCTGGCGAATCATCACCTGCCGTTGAGAAGTTTTTTGGTTTATTTAATAAGACATACTCTTTCTTTTCTGGTGTTATATTTACACCGTCGAACTGAACTGAATCGGTTAATTTTACTTTGTAACCCATTTCGGTAATTACTTCACCGTTTACTTTTACATTTCCACTTTGAATGTAAATATCCGCATCTCTACGGCTACACATTCCTGAATTAGAAATATAACGATTTAAACGAATTTCATCTGGATTAGATGGTTTTTTCGGAGATTTTGGCCCTTTAGCAGCAGGTGACTTAGTAGCATCTGGCTTTGGTCCAAACTTTGAAGGCGCTTTACGAATTGGCGCATTTCCTCTTGAATTACTATTTTTCTTGTAACCTCCTTGTCTTCCTGAACCCGGATGACTTTTATCGCTATCTTGATGACGTGACATATTCTAAACAATTTTTGCAAAGATATAACTAATATATGGAAATCCATTTTTTGCCATGAATTAAAACCGATGGTTCGATTAAAACAATACAAAAAACACCAGATACGATGATAAATTTTAATAAAAAATGCAACTTTAAGTATTGTGTTTTAGATGTTGCTTTCCATAAAAGTATAACGAAAAACAACAATCCAATCAAACTTAAATAGAAGTAAATATCCATGTAACCTACATCATAAACTTCAATTAAAAAATAAACTGGAATTAGAGTAGAAATCGTTAAAAACGAAATAATAGATTTAGCCATTTTTTCACCAAAAACAACAGGAATGGTTTTGTAATCAGCAATTAAATCACCTTCAATATTTTCTAAATCTTTAATTAATTCTCGGATTAAAATCAGCAACAACAAGAAAGTCGCATGAGCAAAAATAACGTGATAAAAGTTTTTGTAGTACATCAAAATTCCGAAAAAAGGCAAAACCGCTAAAACAGCAGCCGTTATGTTTCCAATCAAGAACATTTTTTTCAATTTGTGCGAATAAAACCAAATCAGGAAAATGTATGTCGAAAAGAACAAAACCGCACGCCAAGAAATGAAGAACATCAATAAAGCAACAATGAAATTAATTCCGAAGTACACTTTCAACTTGGTTTCCTGACTCACCAAACGGTCAATCATGGCTTTTTTAGGACGATTGATTAAATCCTTTTTGGCATCGTAAAAATTATTGATGATATATCCCGAAGCAATGGTTAAAGTAGAAGCGACAACAATCAAAAACAAACGCCAATCGAGAATAATGTCTAAAGCGCGTTTTTCGGGAGCCAAGATGAAAATAGCAGAAAGATATTGCGCTAATGCCACGACCCAAATATTGTATCCTCTAATCACAGATAAGAAACTGAGGATTTTTTTTAAAAATAATTTGGATTTGCGAGTAAGCATTTCTCTATAGGTTTTGGGTTTTTAATAATCTGAAATTGAAAGCATCTATTTATATTTAACTCCAACTCATACAAATTATTACTTTTCCTTTATCAATACTTACTTTTCCGCCAAAGGAACCATTTTCACCAGGATATATTTTATAAGTTTTGATTTCATCATGAACTTCTGGCATATTACTTTTCAATCTCTTACTTTTGATAATCCAATTTTGGATTTCAATTTGATTTGCATTAAACTCAATAAGAAAAGTTCTTGAAAATAGATTTCCATCTTTTTCAATACTTAAATTTTCTATCTTTTCCGGGAATTCTGCTAAACCACCCCAATTTAATGTAGTCTGAATTATATTATCTTTTTGCCAAGGAAAAACAAAACTTGAGAAGAAGTTTATATAGACAAAGCCTAAAAGCAAAATAAAGAATGATATTATTATTTTCTTTTTAATCATTTTAAGGCAATAATGAATAAACAATATTCAAACATATTAATAACAATCTGTTATCATTCTAAAAATTATAAACCACTTCTAATTTATAATCTTTAAGCGATTCTTTTGCTTTGTCTAAATCTTGAGTAAATCCTAAAATATAACCACCACCGCCAGAACCACATAATTTCAAATAGTAATCGTTGGTGTCGATTCCTTTTTGCCACACTTGGTGAAATTGCTCTGGAATCATCGGCTTGAAGTTGTTCAACACTACTTTTGATAATTGTTTGGTGTTTTCTAATAACGATTTTACGTCGCCGTGCAAGAAATTTTCCACACAAGCATCGGTATATTTTATGAATTGTGACTTTAACATCGTACGGAAACCGTTATCTTTTAAGTTTTCCATAAAAATCGAAACCATTGGAGCTGTTTCGCCCACAATTCCTGAATCAATTAAGAAAACCGCACCTTTTCCTTGTGTGCTTTGCGTTGGAATTCCAGTTGCTTCGATATTATCTTTAGAGTTGATTAAAATTGGAATACTTAAATAACTATTCAAAGGATCTAACCCTGAACTTTTTCCGTGGAAAAACGATTCCATTTGAGAGAAAATCGTCTTCAATTGCAATAATTTTTCACGCGTTAAATTTTCTAAAACCGTGATTTTATCATTCGCATATTTATCGTAGATAGCTGCCACTAAAGCTCCACTACTTCCTACTCCATATCCTTGAGGAATGCTAGAATCGAAATACATTCCGTTATTTACGTCTTGCTTTAAAACTTCTAAATTGAAAGTTACTAACTCAGGTTGCTCTGTTTGCAATTGCTCCAAGTAAACAACGAATTTTCTCAAACTTTCGTTAGATTTAATAGCACTTTCAGACGAATTTCCATCGTTTTTCAAAGCACCATTGTAAAAGTTATAAGGAATTGAAAGTCCTTTCGAATCTTGGATAATTCCGTATTCTCCGAAAAGTAATATTTTTGAGTAAAAAAGTGGTCCTTTCATAAATTTCAGTTTTCTTTTTCAGTAAACAATGAGTAAATGTACAAAATTAATTTGATTTAGCACCAATACCAATACAGTCGCAAATATACTGACCATTTTGACAATAGCCAACTAATTCATCTTTAATAAATTGCAATACGTTTTCTCTCACATTCTCAGGATACAAAACGTGTACATTGGCACCAGCATCTAATGTAAAACATACAGGAATTTGTGTTTCATTTCTAAACTTCCAAATTTTATTGATGATTTCTAATGTGTTTGGTTTCATTAAAATAAAATACGGCATCGATGTCATCATCATCGCATGTAAAGTCAAAGCTTCGCTTTCTACAATTTTGATGAATTCCGAAACATTTCCAGATGATAAAATTGCTTTTATTTTAGATAAATTTTCATGAGCTTGGGCAAATCTTCTGTCGGCATACGGATGATTATGCATTAAATCGTGTCCAACCGTACTCGAAACTTGTTTTTCTCCTTTATCTACTAATAAAATCGTGTCTTGATAGTTTTTGAAGTTGGGATGAATTTCTGAAAATTCCACTCCAAACAAGTCCGAACTTCCGTTAATTTCTGCATGATTTCCCCAAACTACTACTTCACCTTTGATGCTTCTGCACGCACTTCCACTTCCTAATCTTGCTAAAAATGATGCTTTTGAATAGAAATAATCATCAGAAATCGTTGGATTAATTGCTTTTTCCAAACTCATGATATTCATTGATAAAGCGGCCATTCCGGATGCTGAAGATGCAATTCCTGAACTGTGTGGAAACGTATTTTGGGTATCAATTTTAAAATGATATTCTTTTAAAAACGGACAATATTTTTCAATTCTTTCGAAGAATTTTTGAATTTTAGGTTTGAAATCTTCTTTTGGTTTCCCTTCAAAAAGCAAATCGAATGAAAAACTATTGGTTTCCGATTTTTTGTCTACTTCTAACTTCGTAATTGTTTTACAATTGTTTAACGTAAAACTTATCGAAGGATTCGCTGGAATTTGATTTTCTTTCTTGCCCCAATATTTCACTAAGGCAATATTACTAGGCGCGCTCCATTCGAAACTAGCTGATTCAATGGAATTATATGAGGTTGCGATAAAATCTTTTTCGGTAAGCATAGCTTAAAATTTTGACAAAAATACCGATTTTGATTGATTTGTTCCCTTGATATTTCG
>RXJZ01000012.1 GCA_003963025.1 Flavobacteriaceae bacterium | reverse complement strand
ATGGCTTGCTCTTGAATAGGAGTAGGGTTAGTGTAGCCTTCTTCTTCTAAAGCTTGTTGTATATTGTTAAATAATTTTAATTCGTTAAATGTCATAAATAATTAATTTTCCTATCAAATAAGTTCGATAAGAGTACAAAGATAGTGTTATTTTAAGCAAATTGGTTTTATCCCATTTTCGCCTTCATGAAATCGGTGATTAATGAAGCTATTAATTTACCGGTTAAATGATTATTTTTAGAATCATCGAGTGCAGGAGCTCCTTCACAAACATGAAAATAGGATGCATTATGATGTTTTCCAAAAAAGTAAGTATAATGTCGGGCTTTATCCACACTAAAACCGCTTAAAGTCATGGCACTTGAAGGAATATTTGGAATAGCATCTAAGTCTAATTCTACCCCAAAAGGTTCGTTTTTAATGAAATTAAGTGCGTTTTCTAACTCAGTTTCGAAGTTTTTTTCACGTTTTACTTCTAATTCTTCATAGGTAACATATTTTACTCTCGAAGTAAGTTCCTTTAATGTATTAAAAACACTCTTTGAAACGAAGTTTTCATGCAATCCAAAAACAAAGTATTTTTTTAAAAATCCGTCTTCAAAAGCATAACTAAAACCGTTTCCAGAATGTCTTCCTTCTAGAATTCTAAAATCGGTATGTGCGTCAAAATTTACTGCATTTACTGGTTTTCCTTTAGCTAAAGCTAAACCTTTGATGTTCCCGTAAGCATTATTATGACCACCTCCAATGATTATTGGAATTTTACCTGTAGAACAAATTTTGTGAATAACATGTGACACTTCAACATCAATTTGTTCTACTAATTTGAAAAGTTCTTTTCTGTCTTCTTTATTAGCAACATTTAATTGTTCAGCAATTTTCATTTCTTTAGAAACATCTAATTTACCCAGAACAATAAGACTATTTCCTTTACAAAATTTATTATGTTGTATGTTTGCCAAACTTTGTAGCGTACTTTCATAAGCACTTGCAGCACCAACTCGTCCTAAATTTGCTTTAATTCCAATGTCTTCGGGAATACCAAAAAGCACAAATTTAGCCTCGCTATTTGCTATAAAATCGAACACATCACAATCTCTAGGTATTGTAATTATTTTTTCACCAAATTTAATTTCACCACTTCTGTGATTGGTTATTTTTGCAAGTTCATTCTGGCTTAAAACTATAATATTCTCCATAAAAAATGTTAAAAAGTAGTCCAAAAGTACTATTTTAAAATAAAATTCGTTTCAAATTTAGAAAATACTTTAAAATTTGTACTTTTGAAAAAACTTATGAATAACCCCATCAAACACTAAAAAATGGAAAATCAATCAAACAATTCTGGATTAAAAGCAGCAATAGTTGTATTAGCATTATTATTACTAGGGAGTATAGGTTATATTTTTAAATTAACCACAGATAATAAAGAGACAGTTACAAATTTGACTACTGAAAAAAGTACTTTAGAAGAAGAGTTAAAAGCCAAAATTGCTGAATACGATGTAATTATTGCAGATAATACAGCTTTAAAGGATGAACTTCAAGCTGAACAAGCAAAAATGGTAGCTTTGTTAGAGCAAGTGGAAAAATCGAAAGGTGATGCTGCTGCTATGGCAAAGTATAAGAATGAGTACTTTCGTTTAAAAAGAGAAATGGATAATTTAGTAGCTGAAAACAAAATATTAAAAGAACAAAATGTAGCTTTAACTTCTAGCTTAGATAGCACAAAAGTTGTTTTAACAGATGCTAAAAAATTCAATGATACGTTGTTAACTCAAAATGAAAGTTTAACTAAAACCGTTGAAAAAGGTTCTAAATTAGCGGTTTTAAATTTAAAAGTTTTAGCTGTTAAACAAAGAAGTTCTGGTAAACAAATTGAAACAGATAAAGCAAGCAGAGCCGATGTTTTAAAAGTAAGCTTTTTAATTGCAGAGAATCAAATTGCAAAAACGGGAGCTAGAGAATATTATGTTCAAATTATTGATAGTAAAAACAATATTTTGGGTGAAAAGAAAACGATTCCAGTTGGAGATAAAACTTTAACATATAGTTTTATTTCAACTGTGAAATACGAGAACAAAACCGTTCAAGTAAATGAAGAAGTGCCAGGAAAAGATTTTGCTAAAGGAACTTATTTTGTAAATGTATTTGACAAAAATGCTGAATTAGTTTCTAAAACAAGTTTCGAATTGAAATAATTAATTTTATTATAAATAAAAAGTCCAATGAGAGTTGATTTCATTGAACTTTTTTTATTAGATGTATTTTGATAAGTAACTCCCTAATCCAACTGCTGAAATAGTTAAAATAATGGAAGTTGCCATGTATAAGTAAGCCGTAATTTGATGGTTATTCTGTAGTAAGTTGTAGTTTTCTAAAGCAAAACTAGAGAAAGTAGTAAATCCTCCACAAAAACCCACAATCAATAAAAATTTTAACGGATGATTTTCAGGAAAATACTTTCCAATATAACCTATAAATAATCCGATAAGTAGACTTCCGATAACATTCACTAAAAAAGTACTTAGAGGAAAAGAACTCTGAAAATATTTAGTAGTTAACCAGTGGGTTAAGTATCGAAATATACTCCCGATAGCACCTCCAAACCCAACAAGTAAAAGTGTTTTTAACATAAGCTATATTATTAAATGAATTCACCTTCAATCATTACTTTATCAATTAAATTAGTCCCAAAAGCATAAGGCAATTGGTAAAAACTCATAATTGGTTTTGTAATAATAAGATTGGCTTTTTTCCCTTTTGTGATACTTCCATGCGTTTCTGAAATTCCCATCGCATAAGCACCATTTATAGTTGCTGCATTGATAGCTTCTTCAGGTGTCATCTTCATTTTAATACAGGCGGTTGCTACTACAAAATTCATATTTCCAGAGGGAGTAGTTCCTGGATTGTAATCGGTAGCCAAAGCTAATGGTAAGCCAGCATTCATCATTTTTCTTGCTGGAGTATAAGGAATACTAATGAAATAAGAACAACTCGGTAACGCCACCGGCATTGTTTTACTGTTTTTCAACACTTCAATATCTTCATCCGTTACGATTTCTAAATGATCTACAGATAATGCGCCATTTTCTACGCAAGCTTT
>RXJZ01000069.1 GCA_003963025.1 Flavobacteriaceae bacterium | reverse complement strand
AATTTACGAGCCGTACAAACAATAGCAACTGTGTCGCCTTTTTTAAGATAAGGTGGAATTTTCATTTTCTTTTGCGAATGAGAAAAGTTTGAAATTAAAATAAGTATCAAAATAAATCTATACATCGTCAGATTTTATTAACTCAAAAGTAAACAAAATCCAATTAAAATTCGGGATTTCGTCACTAATCGATTATTTTTGCATCAAATTTTATGATGATATGTTAGAAAATCCGAAAAGATATACGATTACAGCAGCTTTACCTTATACGAATGGTCCTATTCATATTGGACATTTAGCTGGTGTTTATGTTCCATCTGATATTTATGCAAGATATTTGCGTTTGCAAGGAAAAGATGTGGCTTTCATTTGCGGAAGCGACGAGCACGGTGTGGCGATTTCCATGAAAGCGAAAAAAGAAGGCATTACACCACAACAAGTAATTGATAAATACGACGGAATTATTCGTCAATCGTTTTTAGATTTCGGAATTTCTTTTGACAACTATTCAAGAACTTCTGCTGAAATTCATCATAAAACGGCATCGGAATTTTTCAAAAAATTATACGATAACGGTTATTTCATCGAAGAAACTACCGAACAATTATACGATGCAAAAGCGGACCAATTTTTAGCTGACCGTTTCGTAACTGGAACTTGTCCAAAATGCGACAATCCTGAAGCGTATGGCGATCAGTGCGAAAAATGTGGTTCGACTTTAAATGCAACGGATTTAATTAATCCGAAATCAACAATTACAGGTGAAACTCCAATTTTAAAATCAACAAAACACTGGTTTTTACCTTTAAATCGTTACGAATCATTCTTAAGAGAATGGATTTTAGAAGGTCATAAAAACGATTGGAAACCGAATGTTTACGGACAAGTAAAATCGTGGGTTGATGGTGGCTTAGAACCAAGAGCGGTAACACGTGATTTGGATTGGGGAATCGATGTTCCAGTAGAAGGTGCGGAAGGAAAAAAATTATATGTTTGGTTTGATGCGCCAATTGGTTATATTTCATCAACCAAAGAATGGGCGGCTCGCGAAGGAAAAGATTGGGAACCGTATTGGAAAGATGCCGATACAAAATTGGTTCATTTCATTGGAAAAGACAATATCGTGTTCCATTGTATTATTTTCCCTGCGATGTTAAAAGCGGAAGGAAGTTACATTTTACCTGATAATGTTCCAGCAAACGAATTCTTGAATTTAGAAGGAAACAAATTATCGACTTCTAAAAACTGGGCGGTTTGGTTGCACGAATATTTACAAGATTTTCCAGAAAAACAAGATTCGTTGCGTTATGCATTAACAGCAAATGCGCCAGAAACCAAAGACAATGACTTCACTTGGAAAGATTTTCAAGCAAGAAATAATAACGAATTAGCGGCGATTTTTGGAAATTTCATCAATCGTGTCGTGGTGTTAACCAATAAATATTACAACGGAATTATTCCATCTCCAAACGAATTTTCAGAAGTTGATGAGCAAACGTTAGCCGAATTAAAAGCGTATCCAGCTGTAATTTCAAGTTCAATCGAACGTTACCGATTCAGAGAAGCGTTAGGCGAATTAATGAATGTTGCTCGTTTAGGAAATAAATACTTAGCGGACGAAGAACCATGGAAAATGGTAAAAGAAAATCCGGCAAGAGTGCAAACGCAAATGTATGTAGCGTTGCAAATTGCTTCTGCTTTAGCAGTTTTATCGGAACCATTTTTACCTTTCACAGCTAAAAAATTATCGAACATATTAAAAATCGATGCTTTAAGTTGGAACGATGTTACAACTAAAACCGATTTATTACCAGCTGGACATCAAATAGGTCAAGCCGAAATATTGTTTGCCCAAATTGAAGATGCCGAAATCCAAAAGCAATTAGACAAATTAGAAGCAACTAAAACCGCCAATAAAGTGGAAAACGCAAAAGCGGAACCGCAAAAAGAAATCATCACTTTCGAAGATTTTGCCAAAGTAGATTTACGAATTGGAACCATCATCGAAGCTAAAAAAATGCCAAAAGCCAACAAATTGTTGGTTTTGAAAGTAGATACTGGAATTGATGTGAGAACCATTGTTTCTGGAATTGCTGAGCATTTTACACCTGAGGAGGTAATTGGAAAACGCGTTACGGTTTTAGTGAACTTAGCACCAAGAGCTTTACGTGGTGTAGAAAGCGAAGGGATGCTGTTATTAACGAACAACGCAGAAGGTAAATTGGTTTTCGTAAACCCAGATGCGGAAGGTGTTATTAATGGTACGATGATATCTTAAAAAAACAACCGCAGATTCGCAGATTATATTTTGAAAATCTTTGAATCTGCGGTAAAAAACAAAAAATATGAACCCAAAAATAATCGCTTTCGACGCAGACGACACTTTATGGCACAACGAACCTTATTTCGATGAGGCGCAAGAGCGCTTTTGTGTGTTGTTTCAAGATTATGCTTCGAGTCAGGAAATTTTGGGATTGATTTTGAATCATCAGGTGAAAAATTTGCCTTTGTATGGTTTCGGAATTAAAGCGTTCACCTTGTCGATGATTGAAACCGCTTTGCAATTGACGAATCATCAAATTTCTGGAAAAGGAATTGAGCAAATTTTAGCCATTGGGAAAGATTTATTGCAAAAACCTGTAGAATTGTTGCCTAATGTTGAATCCGTTTTGGAACAATTAAAAGGAAAATATAAATTGGTTGTTGCCACGAAAGGCGATTTAAAAGACCAACATCGTAAATTACACGATTCTGGAATTGGCGCTTACTTTCACCATATTGAAGTTATGAGCGACAAAGCAGAATTAGATTACGAAAAAATGCTAGGTCGTTTGGATTGCAAAGCCGAAGATTTTCTAATGATTGGAAACTCGTTAAAATCGGATGTTTTACCCGTTTTGAATATTGGTGGACATGCCATTCACATTCCGTATCACACCACTTGGGAATACGAAAAAATTGATTTCGAAATCAAGCACGAAAATTTCAAATCATTTGCAAACATTACCGAAATCTTAGCTTTATTAAAATGAAACAAAAAATAGACATATCTTCTTGGAATCGAAAAGAACATTTTGAATTTTTCAATACTTTCGAAGAGCCCTTTTTTGGTATTACCACATCAATCGATATGACTATTGCTTACGAAAAAGCGAAAGCGATGCAAATTCCGTTTTTTGTTTACTATTTACACAAAACGATTGCTGCCGTTAACCAAGTAGAAAATTTCAGATACCGAATTGAAGAAAATGAAGTAGTGCTTTATGACGAAATTGACG
>RXJZ01000107.1 GCA_003963025.1 Flavobacteriaceae bacterium | reverse complement strand
GCAACATTCGAAAAGCTTCAGATAATATGGAACGATCCAAATATTTAACTAACTTACTAGCTTCAGCAATATGAGGAATTTCAGCAATTACAGGAATATCTTTAACAACCGCAGTTACATCGTTTTTATTGTGAATCTTGGTGTCCAATAAAAAATACAAATAAAGTAGCCCCAAAGGCAAACCAACTCCGAAAAGTAAAGCAGCCAAATAAACGATAGCCCTTTTAGGACTTACAGGTTCGTCAGATGCCTTAGCATAATCTACCATCTTAATAGATGGATTGGTAATCGCAAGATTTACTGCAGCTTCTTCTCTCTTTTGAAGCAAGATAATATATAATGTTTCTTTAATCTCTTGCTGACGTTCTATAGAACGTATCGCTTTTTCTTGAAACGGTAGCGCCGCATATTGATTGGTTTGACTAGCACTAATCTGTGAAACTGCTGACACCTTAGATTGTAGCACTTTTTTATAGGTACTCAAAGAAGCCTTGATGTTGTTTTTTAAATCTACCTGCGCGGAACGCAATGCCAAAACACTCGGGTCATTCTCTCCTACCGACTTTAATAATTTTTGTTGCTTTAAAATCAAATCGTTGTACTTATCTATCAGAGCTGCAACCTCTACTTGCTCCAATCCAATATTAGCAGGTAATAATTCCTCTTGTGGAGCCTTACTCAAAGTTTCTATCAAAATTTCACTCAAAACCATTTGAGTTTTAGCTTGATTCAACTCCATATTCGTACCCGATTTGGTAGCTAAAAGCGCACCCGCATCAGCAGCAAAATCAGCTATGCGCTGCCCTTGTTTGTAATTCGCTTTATTATTTTCTATGGAGTCCAATTCGCGAAACAAAAATCCAAAACGCTCATTCACAAAGTCTATGGTTTTTTTATGCACCAATTGGCGGTCGCGAATACCATCCTGGTCAAAAACTGCGGCTAATTTATTCGCAATATCGGCTGCTTTTTGGGCATTATTAGCCGTAACTGTCAAACGCAATAATTCACTTTGTTTGCCCACAGGCGTAACGGTAACAAGCGACTTAACCGCCTGAACAGCAACTTCTTTTTTTACTTTACGAATTTTGTAGTTACCATCAATTGGTAGCGTAACGGTAGGTTTTAAAACAAGAGTAAAGCTAGTATTCTTATAGGAATAAGGTTTACCATAAAGTTTTAAATCACTTTGCCCAGAAAGATAATACCCTTTTGAAGTCAATTCCACTTCAATAGTAGCCGTTATTTTGTCTACAACGGTTTCCGTTCCATGCCACTGTATATAAAAAGGAGCTGATGCACCATCTTCTGTCTCCTTAATTTTTCCTAATGAATAATAGGTATTTTGCAAGTCCAAATCCGCTACAACACGTTCCATCAAAAGAGAGGATTGCAACACTTCAGTTTCATTTTCTAAATTTACCTTACTTCTAGAGAAAAAAGACATCGCATCAGATGGCATCTTAAAACCCGAATTGTTGTTATCTAAAATTTTAATAACGTTTGAGGCCTGATAGGATTCTGGAGCATATCTAAGATAAAAGAAAGCAATAGTAAGTGCTACTATAACCCCTAATACAATCCAATGCAAAAAGGCTAAATACTTAAAAATTTCTTCCTTAATATTAATATTTTGCGCTTGATTTTCTTGAAATTCTGTTGATTGCATATAACTACAAACTTCTAATAATGATTAAACTAGAAAGCAACACAGAGATCACAGAAATAACACTACCTGCATTTCCAATAATACCCGATGACTTTATTTTTGCTGTATTAGGGTCTACAATAATCACATCATTTGGTTTTACAAAATAATAAGGAGAAGTAAACCAATCACTTTTGGTCAAATCTATTGTCCCATACGTTTGCTTTCCATTTTCTGTCCGAATAATAGTAATCTTTCTTATACCGTTAATGGTTAAATCGCCTGAATAACCCAATGCCTGTAATAAGGTTAAACTATTTTCATAAAACGTATAAGTCCCTGGCGCCTTAACCTCTCCTAAAATGGTAAACTTAGCATTCAATAAACGACAGATAACCACTGGATTTTTTAAAAAGCCTTTTTCTATTAAAGCCTTTTGAATTTGTTTTTCAGCCTGATCTAATGTCAACCCCTTTAACTGTTGTACTCCTAAAACGGGTATATTTATAGTGCCATCATTAGCTACCAAATAACCTTGCAATTGAGCACTAACCCCTTGTATATTGTTTTGTTGTGAAGGCGCAATATTATACGCCAAAGCCAATTCAGGCACATCAGTTGTAATTTTTACACTAAGAATATCATTCGGTTGAATATAAATCTCAGACCATTGAAAAGAGTCTTGAGGAACAGGCAAAGATTGATTAAAATATAGCATCTCTTTCTTACTAGCACACGAAGCAACTAAAAGAGCCAAAACTACCATACAAAAGGGAATAAAAAAGATTTTATTTTTCACACTTATTAACTTATTTCATGCAAATATACCTTTTTTATTTTTTATTAATTTTTAAATATTAATATTTGTATTCAAATTATTACACCCCTACTAATAATTTTTATCCATTTTTAAAATTTTTTAATCAAAACCTTTTAGCTAATTTTGCTTTTATGAATCGATTTTTACTATTACAAAAAGCATTAGTCAAGCTCCGTATATTACCCTCTTGGGTAATCTTTTTTATTGACGCAATTTTAGTGGCAATAAGTAGTTTTATTAGTTACATCTTTTTCAAGCAATTAGGTATTGTCTTCTATCAAGAATTCCCTTTTATTATTCGATTCACCATTACTGTTTCAACTTACTTACTTTATTTATTACTTTTTAAAACACATACCGGAATTATTCGCTATTCTACACTTAATGATATGGCGAGAGTGTTCAAATCGGTTTTTAGTGCATTCACAACACTAATTCTAATTGACACCCTTTATTACTTTATCGACGGGAATCATATTTTTATAATTTACACCCTATTTTACTCTAGTTTTCTAATCTTTTTTGTATTGGTTGGATTTCGAGTTTTTGTAAAATTTCTTTTTCAGAATTTAAGCCAACAGAATATGGTAATCAGTAAAGCTAATATTGCCATAATCGGAGTAAATCCTCACAACATAAGCATTATAGAAACTTTAAACTCTAATGATAGTCAATTTCACCTAGTATGCTTCTTAGATACAAATCCTTCTTTGAATGGAAAAAAAGTAGCGGGAATTAATGTAATTGCAAGTAATAAAAAGCATTTGATTTACTTTTTAAGATGGAAAGGCATAAAAAACATTGTTTTAACAAAAGACTACCTGCCAGAAGCAATTGAAACTAAGTTAATCGACGATTGCATTAAATACAACATCAAAGTTTTCAAACCAGAATTAATTGAAAACCAAAGTATAGCTTCAAGTGAAACGCTTAAAAGTTACAACTTAGAAGAGTTATTATTTCGAGAAACTATCGAAGTAAATAACGAAAAAATAATCCAACAATTTAAAGACAAAACCATCTTAATTACGGGAGGAGCTGGCTCAATAGGATCGCAACTTGCCAAACAAATTGTAAATTTTGCTCCCAAAAAAGTAATCATCCTAGACCAAGCGGAAACACCCCTTCACGACATCGAATTGTATTTTGAAAACACAAAACACAAATGTGAAATGGAGTTTGAATTGGTAGATGTTACCAATTTTAAAGAATTGGAGACCGTTTTTAACAAATACCGCCCAGAAACCGTTTTCCATGCCGCAGCATACAAACATGTCCCCGTATTAGAGAAAAACTACAAACAAGCTATTAAAGTAAATGTTTTTGGAACAAAAAATTGTGTCGACTTATCTTTAAAATATGGGGTTCATAATTTTGTCTTCATTTCAACAGACAAAGCGGTAAACCCTACAAATATTATGGGAGCTAGCAAACGATTTGCAGAAATGCTAAGCCATACCGCTTTTAATTGTAAAAGAAACACCCACAAAACCCAAATTGTTTCAACTCGATTTGGAAATGTATTAGGCTCTAACGGCTCTGTGGTGCATTTATTTCAAGAACAAATAAAAAGAGGTGGACCATTAACTGTAACACATCCCGAAGTAAATCGATTCTTCATGACCATCCCTGAAGCATGTAAATTAGTGATCGAAGCAGCCGCAATGGGAGCAGGAGGACAAACCTATTTATTCGACATGGGGAAATCAATCAAAATTATTGACCTTGCCGAAAAAATGATTCGACTTTCAGGTAAAACACCTAATAAAGACATAGAAATTGTATTTACAGGATTGCGTCCAGGTGAAAAATTATATGAAGAGGTTCTAACCGAAACTGCAAAAACGTACCCAACCTACCATCCTAAAATTGTAATTGCACAAGAAGAAAATCCATGTGAAGATACTATTGAAGAATC
>RXJZ01000071.1 GCA_003963025.1 Flavobacteriaceae bacterium | reverse complement strand
AAGTAATTTCACCTTTTTTATTTTAATAAATTGGGTAACAAAAAAGGCGAGGATTGAAAAATCCTCGCCTTTTTTAATTTTGTTTGTTTAATTATTTCGCTGCAGCAAAACGTTTTGCTACTTCTGCCCAATTGATTACATTAAAAAATGCTTCCATATAATCAGGACGACGGTTTTGGTAGTGTAAGTAGTAAGCATGTTCCCAAACATCCATTCCTAAGATAGGTTGTCCACCACAAGCAACACCTGGCATTAATGGGTTATCTTGGTTTGGAGTTGAACAAACTTCTAATTTTCCATCTTTCACACATAACCAAGCCCATCCTGAACCAAAACGAGTAGCTCCCGCTTTAGAAAATTCAGCTTTAAATGCGTCAAATGAACCAAAAGCAACGTCAATAGCAGTTGCTAATTCACCAGTTGGTAAGCCACCACCGTTTGGCGACATAATTTCCCAAAACATAGTGTGGTTGTAATGTCCGCCACCATTGTTACGAACTGGCATGTTGTTCATGTCAAGATTTTTCATGATATCTTCAATAGATTTTCCCTCTAAATCAGTTCCAGCAATAGCAGCGTTTAAGTTGGTAACGTATGCATTGTGATGCTTAGAATGATGAATTTCCATTGTTCTAGCGTCAATATGTGGTTCTAATGCATCGTATGCATAAGGTAATTGTGGTAATTCAAAAGCCATGATATTTAATTTTTAGATTAATAATATTTTCACCAAATTTACAAATTAAACTTCGGATTCAAAAATAGATAGTTTTTATACCACTATTAGTAAGATAAATATAACATTGAAGTATATTCGTTTTTAAAATATTAAAAAGTAAATCCAATGAAATCACGCTACAGTATTTTATTTTTTATCGTTCTATTCGTTACAAGTTGCACAAAAACTTCACAACCTGTTGATTCAATTCCAAAGCACGAAACCTTTACCATTCCATCAAAAAAAGTTAATGAAACTCGAGTAATTAACGTTTGGACGCCTGAAAACTATAAAACTAGTACTGATTCGTTGCCTGTTATGTATATGGCAGATGGTGGAATTAAAGAAGATTTTCCGCACATTGCAAATACTTTAGCAGAACTCATCAAGCAAAACAAAATTAAACCTATAATTTTGGTTGGTATTGAAAACACGCAACGCCGAAAAGATTTATCAGGTTTTACAACAGTTGAAAAAGACAAAGAAATTGCTCCCGAAGTGGGTGGTTCAGCACAATTTAGAGCGTTTATTAAAGAAGAACTTTTCGCAGAAATAAATAAAAAATATAGAACTTCAAACAAAAAAGGTATAATTGGCGAATCACTTTCGGGGCTTTTTGTAACAGAAACTTTTTTACAAACGCCAGAAATGTTTGACTTTTACATTGCATTCGATCCTTCATTGTGGTGGAATAATCAATATTTGGTAAAAACGGCAAAACAACACTTGGCAAAATTTCCGAATCAGCAAAAAGTATTTTGGTTCGCAGGTTCTAATGCTGAGGATATTTCGCCAAACACCAAACATCTTCGAGATGTATTAAAAGATACAAATCCATCAAACATAAAATGGAATTATTCTGATGAGCCAAACGAAGAGCATTCTACAATTTTTAGGGCAACCAAAGAAAAAGCAATCGTTTGGACTTTAAATCAATAAAAAATTACACTTGAATACAACCGCTTTCACCATATACGACGCTTCAGCTGGTTCCGGAAAAACCTATACACTAACGAAAGAATACTTAAAAATTCTTTTCTTGGCGACGAATGATGATGCTTATAGAAAAATTCTGGCCATCACTTTTACTAACAAAGCGGTAGAAGAAATGAAAACCCGAATTGTCTCGAGTTTGTATCAGTTTTCATTGGACAATACGTCGGATAAAGCGATGGAATTGCTAAAAGATGTTGCTTCGGAAACCAAATTAAGTATCACCACTTTAAAAGAAAAATCGAAAGCCATCATCAAAAATATCATTCACAATTATGCAGCGTTTGATATTTCTACGATTGATAAATTTACACACAAAGTTATCAGAACATTTGCCCAAGATCTGAATTTACCTCCGAATTTTGAAGTGTCTTTGGAAACGGATTCACTTTTACAAGAAGCAATTGATTTGGTGATTTCTAAAGCAGGTGATGATCCGAATTTAACCAAACTACTCATTGAATTTTCTAAAGAAAAAACCGATGACGATAAAAACTGGGATATTTCAGCCGAATTATTAAAGGTTGCCCAATTGATTACCAACGAAAACAATTCGGAAGAAATCAAAGAAATGGCGGATAAGAGTTTAGACGATTTCGGAATCGTAAAAAAGAAATTGCAGGAAGAAATCAAACAATTAAAAGCCGAAACTAGTGAAGCCGGAAAAAATATTAAGCATTTTATTGAATCAAATGGAGCGAGTTTAAGTTCTTTTCCAAAGTATTTCAATGATCATTTGAATAATATTGAGTCAAATCAACTGAAAGACACACAAAAAAAATATTTTGCTCCTGATGATATTAAGGTTTTAAAATCTGCTAAAGATGTTGCTGTTATTGAATCGATTATAGATGAAATTATATCTCAATTAAAATCGATTTACGATAAGTTAGGAAAAGTAGCGATGTACGAAGCTTTTCTGCAAAACTTAAATCCTTTGTCGTTGCTAAACACGATTTATCAAGAATTCAAACAAATTCAGGAAGAACAAAATTTAGTTTCGATTTCCGATTTCAATAAAATTATTCATAACGAAATACAAAATCAGCCAGCGCCTTTTATTTATGAGCGTTTGGGCGAAAAATACCGTCATTATTTTATCGATGAATTTCAGGATACTTCGGTGATGCAATGGCAAAATTTGATTCCTTTAATTGATAATGCACTTTCAGGTCAAGATGATTTTGGTCAGCAAGGAACTTTGATGTTGGTTGGCGATCCAAAACAAGCCATTTACCGTTGGCGTGGCGGAAAAGCAGAACAATTTATCGATTTGGCGAAAGAAGATAAAAAACACAATCCGTTTTCTAATAAAGACAAAGAAACACTTCGTTTGGGCACAAATTATCGTAGTTATTCCGAAGTCATTCAGTTCAACAATGCGTTTTTCAAGCAATTATCTGATAAATTCGAAAATCCAGATTATAAAAATCTATACGAAAACCTTTCGCATCAAGAAATCAATTCTAAAATGGGCGGTTATGTGAATTTGTCATTCATCGAAGTGCCAGAAGAAGAAACTGAAGTAGAAGGTTTTGATTCGGATAACGATTCCATTTCGGTAAAAGATAAATTTTACTTGAATCAAACGTTGCGAACTATTGAAAAATGTATCGCTAACGGATTTGAATACAAAGACATCGTGTTGCTTACGCGAACAAAAGCACCTGGAATTAAGTTAGCGAATTTCTTAACCGAAAACAGTGTTCCGATTTTGTCTTCAGAAACTTTATTGATTCAAAATGCAACCGAAGTTAAATTGTTGATTGCGTTGCTTCGTTATTTGAAAAATCCAAAAGACGACGAATCAAAAGTCTATTTCCTGTATTTCATTGCGAAATATCTTCAAAATGAATTGGAAATTCATGATTTCATTTTGGCTTCGAAAGATAAAAATTCGGAAGAATTAGAAGTGTTTTTGAAAACCATTGGTATTGAAATTTCGTTTAAAAATTGCAAGAAAAAATCCTTATACGAAGCAGTTGAAATTTTAATTGCAACTTTTCTAAATGACAAAGTGAATACCTCGTATTTGCAGTATTTCTTGGATTTGGTGTTGGAAAAAGACGTGAAAGTGCAATCAAGTATTGCGGATTTCTTGGAATATTGGGACAAAATTGGTTATCAAAAAAGTATTCCATCACCAGAAGGAACGAATGCGGTTCGCATTATGACGATTCACAAATCAAAAGGTTTGGAGTTTCCGGTGGTGATTTTTCCTTTTGCTGAAGAAAATTTTTCAAGCAAACCAAAAGACAAATTGTGGATTCCGTTAAAAGATGCGAATGTGAATTTCCCGAAAGCGTTAATCAACAATAAAAAAGAAGTGGAAACATACGGAAACGAAGCAAAAGCTATTTTTCAAACCAAAAATCAAGAAGAAGTTTTAGATACGATTAATGTTTTGTATGTCGCTTTAACACGTGCAGAAGAACAGTTGTATGTGATTTCGAACAAATTGAAGACGAAAAAAGGAGAATTGGTTACCAATAATTTGTCATATTATTTTCTTGAATTTTTACAAAATATCGGCAAATATGAAGAAGCTAAATCAGAATACGAGTTCGGAAATCCAAATAGAATTTCAACGAACAAATCCCACGAAGGAAATCACCATCAAATCGGAATTGTTTCACACAAATTAAATCCAAAAAACATCAAAATTGCACAAAGAGAAGCTTTAATGTGGGGAACGGTTCAACAAGACGCGATTAATTTTGGAAATATTTTGCATGAAATCATGGCGTTTATTCATACGAAAGAAGATGTAGATTTGGCCATTCAAAAAGCAACGGAATTGGGATTGATTACGTTTTCCCAAAATGTAATTTTTAAAGAAACAATTGAAAAAATCGTAAATCATGAAGAATTGATTTCGTTTTTTGATGCAGATGCAAAAGTTTTCAACGAACAAAACATCATCAAAAAAGCTACTAAAAACAGTAAACCCGATAGAGTTGTGATTAGAGATAATGCGGCGTATTTGTTAGATTACAAAACTGGAGAAAAACACAACAAACACAAAGCCCAATTAGAAGAATACGAAATGGCTTTACAAGAAATGAACTATACCGTTGCAAAAAAAGCACTTATATATATAGGTGAAAGTATAGAAATAGTAACTTTGTAACCATTAACACAACCATAAACGATTAATATATCATGTACGGAAAAATCCAACAACACCTACAAAACGAATTAAATACGATTCAAGAAAACGGATTATTTAAAAAAGAACGCATTATTACTTCGCCTCAAG
>RXJZ01000124.1 GCA_003963025.1 Flavobacteriaceae bacterium | reverse complement strand
TAAGTTTTCAGATAACCAATGAATTCCATCAGCAGAAACAAAATCAATTTGTGGATTATTGGTTTTTATTACGAAAGAGAAAACCGCATTTTGCATACATTTAAAAAGAAAAATGTAGTTTTTAGAAAAATGATCTATATGCGTAACATTCGTTAACGCTTTTTCCCAAATCATATCGGAGAAAACGTCAATTTCTTGTTCGGCAATGTGAGGTTTGTTTTGCTTAATGTCATCCCATTCCTTTTTATCAATTGATTGTGTAGCTAAAAAAGTAATGAATTCTGGATGTAATTCTTCTAATTGTTCTTTGGTTAATCTTGCGTATTTCATAAAGTAAAGATAAAAAAAAAGCCCCGATAAAATCGGAGCTAATTTATATTTTAAGAAAAATTATGCTTTTTCACCTACGATTTCGTATGGTAACTCAACGATAACATCTCTATGTAATCTAACTGATGCAGTATATTTACCTACACGTTTTACTACGCCGCTAGTGATGAATTTTTTCTCAATTGAATGACCGTTAGCTTCTAATGCTTCCACGATGTTAGCGCTAGTAACAGAACCAAACAATTTATCACCACCTGCTTTAGCAGTAATTTTAATTTCTAAAGCTTTTAACGCTTCTGCTAAAGATTTTGCATCTGCTACTAATTTAGCTTCTTTGTGCGCTTTTTGCTTTAAGTTTTCAGCTAAAACTTTTTTTGCTGATGGTGTTGCTAAAATTGCAAAACCTTGAGGAATTAAATAGTTACGACCATAACCGTTTTTAACAGTTACTACATCGTCTTTAAATCCTAAATTTTGAACGTCTTGTTTTAAGATAAGTTCCATGTTGTTGTCCTTTTAATTAGAAGTTAGCTCACCTACGGTGAAGCAACAACTATTTGTTAATTATTATTTTAATAAATCGGCCACGTATGGCATTAAAGCTAAGTGACGAGCTCTTTTAACAGCTACAGAAACTTTTCTTTGGTATTTTAATGAAGTACCTGTTAAACGTCTTGGTAAAATTTTACCTTGCTCGTTAACGAATTTCAATAAAAAGTCTGCGTCTTTATAATCGATATATTTGATACCTGATTTTTTGAAACGACAGTATTTTTTAGTTTTGTTTGTATCTATGTTTAAAGGCGTAAGATATCTGATATCTCCGTCTTTTTTCCCTTTTGCAGATTGCTCTAATGTAGACATGATTAGTTTGTTTTAGATTTTAATTTTGCTCTTCTTCTTTCTGCCCAAGAAATTGCATGTTTGTCTAAAGACACAGTTAAGAAACGCATAACACGCTCGTCACGACGGAATTCAGTTTCAAATGCTGCAATAATGTTAGCAGGAGCTTTGAATTCGAATAAGTGATAAAAACCACTTTTTTTGTTTTGAATTTCGTAAGCTAATTTTTTTAAGCCCCAATCTTCTTTCGATACCATCTCAGACCCTTTAGAAGTAAGAAAATCTTCAAACTTGCTAACTGTTTCCTTTATCTGTTGTTCAGATAAAACGGGATTCAAGATGAAAACAGTTTCATAATGATTCATAATCTTTAAATTTATTTGTTATAAAATTGGGTGCAAAAATAATAATTTTATTTGAAATAACAAGCACAACCAATTATTAATTTTTACTTAAAAAAACTTGTATTATTGTAATAATTATTCTACTTTTAACGTACTATAAAAAATATATGCCCATGAAATTGAATTGTATCGTTGTTGATGATAGTGCTATTCAAAGAATCACCATTACAAAATTGGTTAACGAATCAACATTATTAAACTTAATTGGAGATTTTGCTAATGCCCTTGAGGCTAAAAATTGTATTAACAACAATACGATTGATCTTATTTTTCTTGACATCGAAATGCCATTAATAAACGGATTTGACTTATTAGATGGTTTAAAAACAAAACCTCAAATCATATTTATTACTTCAAAAGCTGATTATGCAGTAAAAGCGTTTGATTATGAAGCTACTGATTTTCTTCAAAAACCTATTTCTAAAGAACGTTTCATTAAAGCCGTAAAAAAAGCTACAGAACTTCATGTTTTACGTTATGAAAATCATGAAGAAACTGGTGATAGCATTGTTATTAAAAGTAATTTAAAGAAACTTAAAGTGTATCTTTCTAAGATAAAATGGATTGAAGCCTATGGCGATTATATCAAAGTAGTTACAGATGATGAAAGTCATCTAGTATTATCAACTATGAAAGGTTTTGAAAAAGAACTTCCTGTTGGAAAATTCATTCGAGTACACAAATCGTACATTATCAATTTAGATAGGGTCGAGAAATTCAATAGTAAGTTTGCTGAAATTGGAACTACTAAAATACCATTAAGCCGGAATAAGAAAGAAGAAATTGTAAAAGCTATCGAAAACGCTTAATACACATCAACATCTACTTTTACCTTAATAGATCTATATTGCGGAACTGCTTCAAAACTCATGAGCACTTTCGCAATATTTTTTTTGGTGTTGCCCAAATGTTTCTGAACCGGAATTTTAACCATAATTGTTCGAATATATTCATTACGAATTCTATTAATAGCTGGCTCTTCTGGACCCAAAACAGGCATATCTAAATTTTGAGATAACACATTATATAACCACATTGAACCTTCTTTCAACTTATCAAAATCGCGATGTTTTAAAGTTAATTTTATCAATCTGAAAAACGGCGGATATTTGAAATTCTGGCGCTCGTAAATTTGTTCTTTATACATTCCTATATAATCATTACCCAAAACTTGTTGGATAGTATTGTGATAAGGATTATAAGTTTGAATAACTACTTTTCCTTTTTTCTCCGAACGTCCTGCCCTGCCCGAAACTTGCATCATCATTTGGTAGGCTCTTTCGTAAGCTCTAAAATTAGGTTGATTCAATAAATTATCAGCGTTTAGAATCCCAACTAATGTTACATTATCAAAATCTAAACCTTTGGCTAACATTTGCGTCCCTACCAAAACATCAATTTCTCTATTTTTGAAGGAATCTATAATTTTTTCGAATCCGAATTTTCCTCTTGTCGTGTCTTGATCCATTCTTCCAATATTTTTCTCTGGAAAAAGGGTTTTCAATTCCATTTCAATTTGTTCGGTTCCAAAACCTTTTGAAGTAACATCAACCGATTGACAACTGTGGCAATGCGAAGGATTTGCAATGGAATGACCGCAATAATGGCAACGCAATTGATTTTTGAATTTATAATACGTCAAACTCACATCGCAACTTGGACAATGCGGCACATGACCACACGTCATACATTCCACATAAGGCGAAAATCCTCTGCGGTTTTGAAACAAAATAACTTGTTCGCCTTTTGATAAGGTTTCGGTGATTTCCTCCAACAATTCATCAGAAAAATGCCCCGACATTTTCTTTCTGAAATATTTATCCTTTAAATCGACCAATTTGATTTCTGGCAAAACAACGTTTCCATAGCGCACTTTTAATTCGGTTAAACTGTACTTATTGGATTGCACATTATAATAGGTTTCCAAAGATGGAGTTGCGCTTCCCAAAACTACTTTTGCTCCGTGCTGCTTCGCTAAAACTATAGCAGCATCGCGGGCATGATATCGTGGTGCTGGATCGTGTTGTTTGAAGGTTTGCTCGTGTTCCTCATCTACAATAATACATCCTAAATTGGAAAAAGGAAGGAACAAAGCGCTTCGTACCCCAATTACTACTTTTGCTTTTGGTGAATTTTCTAAAACTTGATTCCAGACTTCTATACGCTCGTTATTCGTATATTTGGAATGAAAAACAGCAACTTCATTTCCGAAATAAGCGGTTAATCGTTGTACTAATTGTGTGGTTAAGGCAATTTCAGGTAACAAAAACAAAACTTGTTTTCCTTCCTTAATATATTGTTCTAAAAGTTTGATATAAATTTCGGTTTTACCTGAAGCAGTGACGCCGTGCAATAAATTCACATCAAAGGTTTTGAAATTCTCTTGAATGCTATCAAAAGCTACTTGTTGGGCTTCGCTTAACGTGAATTGACTATCCTCTTCTTTATCGAATGCGACTCTATCTTGTGCGATAAAATACTCTTCAAAAATCGTTTTATCAACCAAAGATTTTACAATTGCAGCAGAACTTCCAGAAGTTTCAATTAGTTTTTTTACTGAAATTAGTGCTTTTTCGCGAGCTTGTAGTTGGAAATAATGCAAAACCAATTCACGTTGTTTTTTGGCTTTGGACAAAACTTCTAACAATTTAGCCAATCTTTCTTGATGTAGAAATTCTTCTTGCAATCTAATATAACGAACTAATTTTGGTTTGTATTGCTCTGAAATTTCTTCTTGTAATACTAATGCACCTTTTGCTAATAATCGATTGATAATAGGAAAAACGGTTTTCTTTCCTAAAATCTTAATTACCTCCTGAACCGTAATCGAAGATTGACTTTTTAAGGCTTCTAAAATTAGATATTCATCATCTTTAAGTTCAGTGGAATCGATTTCGGCATTTTCTTTTGCTGAAATAATGGTTTCGCTTTCCAAAATATATCCAGAAGGCAAAGCACTCCGAAAAACCTCGCCTAACGAACACATATAATAAGAAGCAATCCATTTCCAATGTTCGATTTGATGAGAATTTACCACTGGTTTTTCATCTAAAATTTGATGAATTTCTTTGGCTTCGTATAATTGAGGAGGCGTATTTGTTTTATCTAACACCAAAGCCGTATAAATCTTCGTTTTTCCAAAAGGAACAGCCACTCGCATTCCAATATGAATGTAGTGAAATTCTGCTTCCGAAACCTGATAAGTAAAGGTTTTAGAAACTGCTAAAGGTAAAACGACTTCGA
>RXJZ01000126.1 GCA_003963025.1 Flavobacteriaceae bacterium | reverse complement strand
CATAGAAAGTCTTTGAATAATAGAATCTTCTCTTTTACGTAACATTTCTTCTACATCGTCTACCACAAACATTTTAATGGTCGTCATATTAAATCCAGCAGATGAAAACATTTCGTTGATACGAATTGGCGTTCCAATTAAAACGTCCATACCCAAAGAAATTTGGTTTTTGTCATAATCGATATCGCCTTTTTCGTGAGCACCAAAAACTCTTAAGTTGTTATAACGGTTTAATTTCTTGAAAGTTTCAACAGCTTCAAGGACTTTCTCTTTATCTTGAACTAAAATTAAAGCGCGTGTACTTTCTCCAACTGGCTTTTCCATTTTCTGAATCACATTCATCAAAATAGTAGTGGTTTTTCCAGAACCATAAGGTGCTTGAATAACCGCATCTACCCCACTTTTTATGGTAGAAAATGTTTCTTGTTGCAACTCATTTGATTCGATTAAATCGTTTTCAATAAGTGCTTTTTGAAGGTTGGGATTTATTTTTTTTAATTGCATTTTTTTGTATGGTAATGGGTAGTAAATGGTAATAGGTAACCTTGTACCCATAACCTTTCATCTTTTACCTAATTTATTTGCTCGCAAACAGTTTTACATCTTGTTCCGAAATTTCGTTTCCTCCTAAAATAATTAAGCGTTCTACTACATTTCGTAATTCACGGATATTTCCTGTCCAATCGTATTCTTGTAATAATTTAATGGCTGATTTTGAAAAAGATTTTGGCGAAGTTCCTTGTTCCGAAGCAATCTTAGTAGCAAAATGTTCAATTAATTCTGGAATATCTTCTCTCCTATCATTCAAAGCTGGAACTTTGATTAAAATTACCGCTAATCTGTGATATAAATCTTCTCTGAAACGTCCTTCTTCGATTTCTTTTTTTAAATCTTTATTGGTTGCCGCCACAACACGAACATTTACTTTAATGTCTTTGTCGGCACCAACACGTTGAATTAAATTTTCTTGAAGAGCACGCAACACTTTAGCTTGTGCTGATAAACTCATATCTCCAATTTCATCTAAGAAAATCGTTCCGCCATCAGCCGCTTCAAACTTACCTGCTCTGTCTTTCACAGCCGAAGTAAAAGCACCTTTAACGTGACCAAACAACTCACTTTCAATTAATTCCGATGGAATAGCTGCACAATTCACTTCAATAATTGGAGCTGATGAACGTTCGCTTTTTTCATGCAATTGATGCGCAACTAATTCTTTTCCTGTTCCGTTTGGACCTGTAATTAGAACTCGAGCATCGGTTGGAGCGACTTTTTCAATCATCGTTTTGATGTGATTGATAGCTTCGCTATTTCCTATCATTTCGTAGTTTTTTGAGACTTTCTTTTTTAAGATTTTATTCTCTACTACTAATTGTTTTTTATCAAGTGCATTACGAACCGTGTTTAATAAACGATTCAAATCAGGTGGTTTTGAGATGTAATCAAAAGCTCCTAAACGCATCGTATTAATAGCAGTTTCCAAATCACCATGACCTGAAATCATTACCATTGGAATTTCGGGTTTGATTTTTTTAACGGCTTCTAACACCTCAACACCGTCCATTTTTGGCATTTTGATGTCGCAAAGAATTAAGTCATAATCTTCATTTTTGACTTTCTCTATTCCTTGCAAACCATCTTCTGCTTCTTCTACTTTATACGATTCATTTTCTTCGGAAAGTATTTTTACCAATACTCTTCGAATAGCTGCTTCGTCTTCTATGATAAGGATTTTACTCATTTTTTTTTAGGTTAGAAGTTTATGAGGTTATAAGTTTAAGAAGGTTTTGAAAACTTTTAAACTCCTAAACTATAAACTTTTAAACTTACTTTAATATTTCAACCATTTATACAATTCTTTCCAACTTGGTTTTTTTCCATACATCAAAATACCTACTCGGTAGATTTTTGCAGCAAACCAGACTACAAAGATAAACGTTCCGTACAATAAAACTACAGAAAGTGCTAATTGCCACAATGGCACTCCAAAAGGTATACGCATTAACATCACAATTGGCGAAGTTAATGGAATTAATGAAAAGACTACAGCAACTGTTCCATGAGGATCGTTCATTACCGTTAAAAATCCGACATAAACCGCTAACATTAATGGCATTATAATTGGCATTAAAAACTGTTGCGAATCGGTTTCAGAATCTACAGCGGCACCAATAGCGGCATAAAACGAACTGTATAAAAAGTAACCTCCAATGAAGAAAATTACAAAACCAATTAATATGGATGTTACTGGAATTTCTGCTATATAAAGTTGTAATTTATCCATAAAACTCATAGCTACTTCAGCTTGTTCTGCCGAAACTTGAGCGGTAGTAACAGCTTCTTGTTGTCCTCCTAAAACAGCAGATAAAGAGAACATTAAAATAACTCCCAAAACAATCCAAATTAAGAATTGTAATATTCCTGCTAACGAAGTTCCGATGATTTTTCCCATCATCAATTGGAATGGTTTTACCGAAGAAATAATGATTTCAATAATTCGATTTGTTTTTTCTTCAATAACGCTTCTCATTACCATATTTCCGTAAATAATGATGAACATCATAATTAAATATCCGAATGCAAAACCAATTCCAATTTTGATTTCATTTAAATATTTTAAACCATCTTCTCCTGAAAATTTCGCAAATTGAACTTCTGACTTAATTTTTGCTTTTTCAATGGTATCGGCATTAAATCCTAACTTTTCTAAATTCTCTTTATTTAATTTAGTATCGATAACTTTCTGCAAATTCATTAAGAAATCCATTTTCGGACTATCATCTGAAATATACATTGTTTTAGTGGCCAATTCTTCTACATTTTGAACCTCTGGCACATAAATCAAACCTTCAAAAGCGTTGCTTGAAGAATCTTTTGCCTTATCAAATGACAAATTAGAAAGATTTACATATTTAATATCTTCGGTATTTTTAAAATCGTTTACAAAGACATTAGCTCTATCGTGAACTCCAATAGTCTTAACATCACCTTTATTTACACTTGATAAATAAGCTATTAAAAACGTCATTCCTACAATCAATAACGGACCTAAAAAAGTCATTACGATAAATGATTTATTGCGCACTTTGGCAATAAATTCTCTCTTAATAATTAATGCTAATACGCTCATGATTATTGACTTACGGTTTGAATAAATATGTCGTTAACTGTTGGGATTTTTTCTACAAAATGCGTCACTTGTCCGAATTGAGTTAAAATGGAAAGCAAATCGTTTGAATTATATTGACCTAGATGTACTTCTAATTTTAAATCATCGTTTAATGATTTAAAATTGGTTTGATTTAATGTGAATTTATGTGTTAACTGTAACATTAAACCTTCAATATTCTCAGTAACGATTCCTACTTGATATGTATTAGTACGATGTTGAAGTTTTACATCATCTAATTTTCCTTCGATAAGCTTATTAGATTTGTGAATTAACGCAATATAATCACACATTTCTTCTACTGATTCCATTCGGTGTGTAGAAAAAATTACGGAAGTTCCTTTTTTATTTAATTCGATGATTTCATCTTTAATTAAATTGGCATTAACGGGGTCAAAACCTGAAAATGGCTCATCTAAAATTAATAATTTAGGCTGATGCAAAACCGTTACAATAAACTGAATTTTTTGCGCCATACCTTTAGAAAGTTCTTGAATTTTCTTGTCCCACCAACCTTGAATTTCGAACTTTTCGAACCAATATTTTAATTGTTTTTTTGCTTCTGCTTCGGGCATTCCTTTTAGTTGTGCCAAATACAAACATTGCTCGCCTACTTTCATGGTCTTATACAAACCGCGTTCTTCGGGCATGTATCCAATGTGTTTTACATGTTCTGGATTTAACTTTTCACCATCTAAAAACACAATACCACTATCAGGCATTGTAATTTGATTGATAATGCGAATTAAAGAGGTTTTTCCAGCACCATTTGGACCTAAAAGTCCGTAAATACTACCTTTTGGAACTTGAAGCGAAACATTATTTAAAGCGGTATAATCGCCATATTGTTTCACTACATTTTGTACTTCGAGAATATTGCTCATATATAAAAAGTATGAATTTGTATTGTTATAAGTAGTAAATATACGGATTTTGTTACAAAAAAAACCCACCCTTTATTGCTAAAGGATGGGAAAAATTGCTATGAAAAAGAAAAACTCACTTTCCTAAGAAAGTGAGTTTCAAATGTATTAATATTTATTTAATTATGAAAACATATCTTTAACTTTTTCAAAAAAAGATTTGTCTGACTTTTCAGGTTTTGGAATGAAATTTTCATCTGTAAGCATTTTCTCAAAAAACTGTTTTTGTTCTTTATTTAATATCTTAGGTGTCCAAACATTCACATGTACTAATAAATCTCCATTTCCATAAGAGTTCAAACTTGGTATACCTTTTCCTTTTAATCGGAGTATTTTTCCAGACTGAATTCCTTCTTCCAATTTAATTCGAACTTTTCCAGAAACCGTATCAATTTCTTTTGAAACACCTAATGCTGCTTCTGCAAAACTGATATACAAATCGTAATGTAAATTTTCACCTTCTCGTTTTAAAGATTCGTGTTCGATTTCTTCGATAGCTACAATTAAATCACCTGGGATACTGTTTGTTCCTGGCGCTTCATTACCTTTACCAGCTACTTTTAATTGCATTCCATCTACTACTCCAGCTGGAATTTTGATTGAAACTGTATCATCTTCTAACAACATTCCCTGTGCATCAGCTCCAGCAGGTTTTTGATCTAAAATTTGACCAGAACCGCTACAAACGTGACACGTAGTTGCCGTTTGCATTCTACCCAAAATCGTATTGGCTACTTTCATAATTTGTCCCGAACCATTACAAGTTGGACAAGTTCTG
>RXJZ01000146.1 GCA_003963025.1 Flavobacteriaceae bacterium | reverse complement strand
TTTTATATTATTTTTCTTATAACAATTTTGTTTTCTTTTAGCTTAAATGCACAAGAAAACAAATCGGTTACAGCTGCAAAAAATCAAGAACCTACAATTGAAGGATTATCTATTTACCCTAACCCTGTTAATTCAGGAAAAATTTTTATTACTACCAAATCGTCATTAGACAAAAAAGTTGAAATTTTTAATGTTCTTGGGAAAAAAGTACTAGAAACCGTTATTACTTCTAAAGAAGTAAATGTGAGTACTTTATCTCCAGGAGTTTATTTTATTAAAATAAAAGAAGGTGAAGCATCTGCAACCAGAAAACTAATTATCAACTAGTTAATTAATTTGCACTGCTTAAAATTAATTATAAGTTAACACCTTATTTTTAGTTTAAAATTTAAAAACTATTTATCTTTGTAACATAATTTAATTTTATAAAAATGAAAAAACTTTACACTTTATTATTAACTTTCTTTTTAAGTTCTTTGTCTTTTGGACAAACTATTTACTCTGAAAATATGGGAACTGGAACAGGAACCCTAGCAATTTCAGCTACTACTTTCCAAAATGCTAGCCCTATCACCTACTCTGGAACTGCAGACACAAGAGCCTCACTAGTTTCATCAGGTTATACTGGAGCTTCAGGAGGAAGAAATGTATTTATAACGAACACAGCTGGTAAATATTTCCAAGTTGACAACATTAACACTTCTGCTTACTTAAGCACTGATATACAAATGTCATTTGGATATAATACTCCAAGCATATCTAATCCACAATTAGTTATTGAACAAAGTACAAATTCAGGAACAACATGGACTCCTATTACTTTTACTCCTAGTGCAACTGGTTGGAGTTTAATAACAATTTCTGGAGGACAAATTCCTTCTTCATCTTCACTTTCGCTAAGATTTACTCAACCTGCAGCTACAGATCAATTTAGAATTGATGATTTAAAATTAACAAATGTTTCTTCATCTTGTGCATTATCATTAAGTGCTGAAACTACAGCTTGTGTGGCTTCTACTATTGCATTAGATAATTATACAATTACTATTCCTTTCACTGGAGGCGGAACAGCTTCTTACACAATTACTACTTCTGGAACTGTAAGTGGCGACAACCCTTCATCAGTAGCAACAGGCAATATAGTAATAACTTTTGTTGAAAACTCTCCATACTTAGCAACTATAACAGGAGGAACTTGTAATTTTACAATTACAGGGAATTCTCCTGAATGTAAAACTGAAAACGCATTACCATACTACGAAGGATTTAATTACACTGTTGGAAATTCTCTTGGAAGCGAACAAAAATGGACAAATGTAAATTCTGGAGACAACATTGTTTCGGCTACAGGAAATTTATCATATACTGGATTAACAACGGCAGGAAATTCAATTTCTTTTGCAGCAGATGGAATTGATTGTTTTTCCCCAATAACATCAACAAATTCTGGTACCGTATATTACTCTTTCTTAATGAACATTAGTTCAATGGCAGGTGTTACTGATGCAAATGGTGGTTACTTGGCTGGTTTTGGAGAAACTAATACAAACTTAGGAGCTACTTTATGGACAAAAAGAGTTGATGATACCAACTTTAATTTAGGTATCGAAGTAAGAACTGCTAATGCTGCTAATACTACTTTTACATCTACAACATACCAAACAGGACAAACTTATTTCGTTGTTGTTGGTTATACTTTTAATCCAACAACAACTTCTGATGATGTTGTTAGTCTTTGGATTAACCCTGTTGTTAACAATCCTGAACCATCAGCTACTTTAACTGATACTCATGCTGCTACCGATTTATTAAATGTATCAAGATTTTTCTTTAGACAAGATTCAGCAACTGAAACTCCAGCAGTTCAAATTGATGAATTAAGAATAGGTACTGCTTGGGCTGATGTTGTTCCACAAGTTGCCGGTTTAGCAGACAACAACATCAATGGTTTAACAATGTATCCAAACCCATTAAAAGGAAATACATTATTTTTAACTTCAACTGCAAATGCTGCAATGTCAGTTCAAATTTTTGACCTATTAGGTAAAGAAGTTTTAAAATCCAATGTAATGAATAACACCGTAAACGTTTCTGGTTTAAATGCTGGTGTTTACATGGTTAAAATTACGGAAGAAGGAAAAACAGCTACAAGAAAATTAGTTATCCAATAATTAGATGCTGAACTGAATTCAGCATGACAAGAATAGAAAAAGCATCAACGAAAGTTGGTGCTTTTTTCATATAAATTATTACCCAAACAAACCTATTTATCCTAATAAATTCTATAATTTCAGACAGATTTCAACATAAAACAAAAACCTGCGAATCTGCGGTCAAAAGAACATTTCTTTCTATTTTTGCACCATGATTTCACAAGAAGACATTTTCCAAATTAACTCAAAGAAAGAATTTGAAAAAATTACTTTAAAAGTTTTTCGTCATCAATACGATACTAATTTGGTGTACCAACAATTTTGCAATTTCTTGAAAAAGGATAAAACCAATGTGAAATCGTTAATCGAAATTCCATTTTTACCGATTCAGTTTTTTAAAAACCATTCCGTATTGAGTTCATCCGAAGCTATTCAACAAATCTTTACCAGTAGCGGCACAACCGGAATGCAAACCAGCAAACATTTAGTTACCGATGTTAGTTGGTACGAAATGAGTTATCGCTTAGGTTTTTCCGAATTCTATGGAAATATTGAAGATTATTGTATTTTAGCCTTGCTTCCATCCTATTTAGAACGCGAAGGTTCATCGTTAATTTACATGGTAGAAGATTTAATTCAAAGCAGCAATCATTCAGCTTCTGGATTTTATTTGAATAACTACGATGAATTAATTTCTAAACTAATCGAGTTGGATAATTCAGGTCAAAATGTGATTTTAATTGGCGTAACTTATGCTTTATTGGATTTAATTGAGAAGCAAAAATTCCAATTAAAAAACACCATTATCATGGAAACTGGAGGTATGAAAGGCAAACGAAAAGAAATGATTCGCGAAGAATTGCATTCAATTTTATGCAACGGATTTGGTGTTTCAAAAATTCATTCCGAATATGGTATGACCGAATTACTTTCACAAGCGTATTCATTAGGTGATGGTATTTTCGAATGTCCACCTTGGATGCAAATTTTAGTTCGTGATACTGAAGATGCTTTAACTTATGTTTCCGAAGGAAAAACGGGCGGAATTAATGTGATTGATTTGGCTAATATCAATTCGTGTTCGTTTGTTGCTACTCAAGATTTGGGAAAAAAATATCCCAACCATTCTTTCGAAGTGTTGGGACGTTTTGATCATTCTGATATTCGTGGTTGCAACCTGATGGTTATTTAACCTTAATTACGTAATAATTTTTCTTTCCTTTTTGCAATAACAAGAATTGATTGTTGATTAAATCCTCTTTCGTAATGATTTTATCTTCAGCCACTTTCTCTTTATTCAATGAAATTGAGTTTTGTTTCAATTCTCTACGCGCATCACTATTAGAAGCTAAGAAGTTGGTTTTAGCAGCTAATGCAGCAATCATATCAAAGCCTGAATTCAAATCTTCCATAGAAATTTCAGCCTGAGGAACGCCATCAAACACTTCTAAAAACGTTTTCTCATCTAACTTTTTCAACTCATCCATTGACGGACTAAAAAAAGCATTGGATGCTGCTATTGCATTTTCTAAATCAGCTTTCGAATGAACCATTAGAGTAATTTCTTCTGCTAAACGTTTTTGCAACGCTCTTAAATGAGGAGCTTCGTTATGTTCTGCAATTAACTTTTCAATCGTTTCTTTGTCTAAGAACGTGAAAATCTTAATGTATTTTTCAGCATCAACATCCGAAGTATTTAACCAGTATTGGTAAAATTTGTATGGCGAAGTTCTTTCCGCATCTAACCAAATATTTCCCCCTTCAGATTTACCGAATTTCATCCCATCCGCTTTTGTAATCAACGGACAAGTTAATGCATACGCTTTTCCAGATTCAATTCTACGAACTAATTCAGTTCCTGTAGTAATATTTCCCCATTGGTCACTTCCGCCCATTTGTAGCGTACATTTTTTAGCACGGTATAAATGTAAGAAGTCGTAACCTTGCACTAATTGGTACGTAAATTCAGTAAACGACATTCCTTCTGAAGTTTCTCCAGTCAAACGCTTTTTAACCGAATCTTTTGCCATCATGTAGTTCACCGTAATGTGTTTTCCTACATCGCGAATGAAATCTAAGAATGAAAATTCTTTCATCCAATCATAGTTGTTCACTAACTCAGCAGCGTTTGCTTCCGCAGAAGTAAAATCTAAAAAGCGAGCCAATTGTCCTTTAATCGCTTCTTGATTGTGACGCAAAGTAGCTTCATCTAATAAATTTCTTTCATTCGATTTTCCTGATGGATCACCAATCATTCCGGTTGCTCCACCTACAAGCGCTAAAGGTTTATGACCACTCAATTGAAAATGTCTCAATAACATCACCCCAACTAAATGTCCTATATGCAATGAATCGGCGGTTGGATCAATACCCACATACGCCACACGCATCTGCTCCATCA
>RXJZ01000286.1:2575-3124 GCA_003963025.1 Flavobacteriaceae bacterium | reverse complement strand
TGAATTAGGAAAATCATTAGCCGAAATGATTCGTCAAGATAAAGTACATATTATTTCTTGTACTGGTGCTAATTTAGAAGAGGATATCATGAACTTGGTAGCTCATAATTCATATAAAAGAGTTCCAAATTACAGAGATTTATCTCCACAAGAAGAATGGGATTTATTAGAAAACCATTACAATCGTGTAACGGATACTTGTATTCCTGAAGAAGAAGCTTTCAGAAGATTACAACAACATTTATATGATATTTGGAACAATGCTGATTCAAAAGGAGAACGTTATTTTCCACATGAATTCATGTATCAAATGATCAATTCAGGAGTTTTAGAGCAATATTACGAAATTGATCCAAAAGATTCTTGGATGGTTGCTGCAGCTGAAAAGAATTTACCAATTGTAGTTCCTGGATGGGAAGATAGTACAATGGGTAACATTTTCTCTTCTTACTGTATCAAAGGAGAATTCAAAGCCACTACTATGAAAAGTGGAATTGAATACATGATGTGGTTAGCTGATTGGTATCCAAAAAACTGTGCTGGAAAAGG
>RXJZ01000286.1:0-2525 GCA_003963025.1 Flavobacteriaceae bacterium | reverse complement strand
TCCAAACGAAAAAATTACTTGGGGTAAATTAGATATTACAACGCCTAAATTTATCGTAGAGTCTGACGCTACGATAGTTGCGCCGTTGATGTTTGCTTACGTTTTAGGCTGGTAAAATTTTTGAAAAAAAATATCAAATTTTACTTGAAAATATAAGCTGAGGATATTACATTTGACGAAATTACAAGATTAAAACCTACCCAATGAAAAGAGTTATTGTTGATTACGCAAAATTAACAAATGAAATCTTAACCTTACTAGTTGAGAAGTTCCCCGACGGATATGACGATTCAGATGTTATTCGTTTTAAAAATGCTAAGAATGAAACGGTTGAAGCTGTAGAAGTTCGTACAGAAGATACAATTTACTTAGTAAAAGTAAGTACAAAGCTTGCAGATCGAATTGAAAATTACGACGAAGATGACATTATCGAAGATGATGTGGTTGTTGTACCAGATGAAAAAATCGGAGCTCTTAAAGACTTAGATATTGAGGACGACGATGAAGACGATGATATTTCTAACGATTCAGATGATATTGAAGACTCAGAAGTCGGAGATGACGATGATGCTGAAGAAGAAGATGATGACGATTAATACATAAAAAAAGGGATTCAAAATTGAGTCCCTTTTTTATTATAAATACCTTTCTAAAATTACATTTTTATGATGCAATTCATGCCCTAACATAATATATCCAATAGCTCTTACCGAAACAATATTATTTGAAGCTGTTCCTAAACGAAGTAAATCATCATTAGTAAAAGTTTCAAATAAACTTATAGAGGCATTTCGTACCGTTTCATATTCTGATAATAAACTTTCATATTCTCTATTATTAGCATTAGCAACAACGACATAATCGTTTTCTTCAAAACCTGGTAAAGCCGTCATATCATTTCTTGCAATACGTAAAGCACGATAAGCAAAAATTCGTTCCGCATCAATTAAGTGAAGTATAATATCTTTTATAGTCCACTTCCCTTCTGCATATTTAAATTCATGTTTAAAAACCGGAATCGATTTAAAGAAATGTAACATTTCTTCTTTTTGCTTTATAAGTCCTTTAATTATATCTTGCTCAGGAACTAATTTGATATAATTCTCATAATAGTGAGCAAATTCATTAGGTTGTAAATTTTTCATAAATAAAGAAATAAAAAAAGCCTCATAAGAGGCTTCATATTTTACAATTCTTTAAAAATCGTATGCATCAATCGTTTTTTGTCATTGATACTTTCTTCTAAAGAAATCATGGTTTCAGTTCTATACACCCCTTCGATATCATCAATCATGAAGATAACTTCTTTAGCGTGTTTAGTATCTTTAGCTCTAATTTTACAGAAAATATTGAATTTTCCAGTAGTTACATGAGCAACAGTTACAAAAGGAATTTGATTAATTCGTTCTAAAACGAATTTCGTTTGAGACGTATTATGCAAAAAAACCCCAACATAAGCAATGAAAGAATATCCTAATTTTTCATAGTCTAATGTTAAAGATGACCCTTGAATGATACCCGCATCTTCCATTTTCTTAACTCTAACATGAACAGTACCAGCAGAGATTAATAATTTTTTTGCAATATCTGTAAATGGAACTCTCGTGTTATCTATCAACATGTCCAAAATTTGATGATCTACTTCATCTAAACGAAACTTGCTCATAAGTGCTTGTAATAATTGTTAATTTTTTGATTTTTATTCAAAACTGAGGCAAATTTATCAAATAATTTTTACACCATTGTTAAATTCTGTTAAATTATTGATAAAAAAATCGGCTTTATCTTCTATTTTTGGAAAATAATCTCCATTAGATTCAAACAAACCATTTGCACAATCGTATTCTAAATGTCCTTTAAAATTCTGCAAATCATCAATTTTAACGATAGTTGCCACAAATTTTAACTGACCATCTTGCACTACTTCAGTATATTGAGCTGCAAAGTTAATTATTTTTTCTTCATTATTGTCAATAATTTTGACATTTTTATAAATAAAATCATAAAAACATTTGTTATTTTGAGGAATCTTCAAATAATTCTTCAATTCGTTATTAACTATAACGTTTTCGTAACTTCCATCAAATGAACTTAAAAGCGAAATAAAAATAAATTTTCTTACAATATCTCTATTATAATCATTTCTATAATGCCCAGCTTCAAATAAAATCGTTGGAGTGTTTTGCGTTGTGAAATAATCACCTGTACAACTAACATTGTAACTATCATCAAAACGCCCAACTTGATTTGGAATATAAAGTTGTAACGCGTTATTCATATTGTTTATTATATGGATTGCTTTTAAACGCACTTCATTATATTCCCTCTCTTCATTATAAGCTGGTGATAAAAAAGAGACAGTTGCAGGTAAACTAAAGCCTTCTGTTCCAAAAATAGTTCGTTGATCGTGTAAATTATAGCAGTAATCTGGCTGAAAACTTTTATAAACGCTATGCAAGATTTGCATTTCAGGTTGAGTAGCATTAAAAGCATCTCTATTTAAATCCACTTGATTAGCATTTTCT
>RXJZ01000087.1 GCA_003963025.1 Flavobacteriaceae bacterium | reverse complement strand
TCCAAAAGTCATCGTCCCTAGACAAATTTTGCTGACTTTTAGTTCGGTATTAGGTAGTGTTGTATAGTTCATTTCAGAATTTGAAAATTTAAAGTTCAAAGTTACAAAGTTTACACCAAAGAAAAAGGCTTGAATTTAGAACTCAAGCCTTTTTTATCAATCTTTTATGAAATGTTACAGTTCATTCAACATTTTAGAAATCTCATCTAATTTT
Source organism: Flavobacteriaceae bacterium (assembly GCA_003963025.1). Classification (GTDB taxonomy): domain Bacteria; phylum Bacteroidota; class Bacteroidia; order Flavobacteriales; family Flavobacteriaceae; genus Flavobacterium. The sequence continues at coordinate 4,391 of RXJZ01000087.1, read as the reverse complement.
GGAGTTAAGATGATTTCGATTCTTCTGTTTTTTGCTTTTCCTTCTGCCGTTTCGTTACTCATTAAAGGCGCATATTCACCACGACCTGCAGCTGTTAAGTTTTCTTTTTTCACTTTTGCATTAGCCGATAAAATATTTACGATAGCAGTTGCACGCTTTGTAGATAAATCCCAGTTGTTTTCAACTCCACCACCTATTGAACCAGTGATTTTATCATTATCAGTATGACCTTCGATTAACACCGAAATATCTGGATTATCTCCTAAAACTTTACCAACTAAATCCACCGCTTTTTTACCTTCAGCACCTACTGTCCAACTTCCTGATTCGAAAAGTAATTTATTTTCCATAGAAACGTATACTTTTCCATCTCTTTCCGTAACCGTTAATCCTTTACCTTCAAATGCTTTTAAAGATTTAGATAACGTTTCTTTTAGCTTTTTCATAGCCGCATCTTTATCTGCCATCATTTTTTCTAATTCGGCTAAACGAGTTGATGAAGCTTCTAAATCTTTTTTCAATTTATTCAAACGATCTTGTTCAGCTGCTAAAGCTTTTTGTTTCGCTTCTAACTCAGCTAACAATTGTCTGTTCTTATTAATGTTAGCCTCTAAAGCATCATTGCTGTCTTTTTCTAGTGCAGCGTATGAAGCTTTTAGATTGTCTAAACTCTTTTTGGTTGCTGCATAATCTGCTGCTAATTTATCGCGCTCTGCCTTAGTCTTATCTAATTCAGTTTGCAGTTTATTTTTATCCGCTTCTAACTGATTTTTATCGGTTTTTAAAGTGGTATTTTCATCCGATAAAGCGTTGTGTTCTTTCTTTAAATCGGCATATTTGTTTTCTAAATCTTGGTAGATTTTTTTTGAAACGCATGAAGTAGTTAAACTTAAAACTACACAAGCAAGGGCAATTTTTCTAATCATTATTTTCTATTTTTGATTAATTGATTCTTATTTAATTTCTACTAAAACTGGGCAGTGGTCGGAATGTTTGGCTTCTGGCAAAATTAAGGCTCTTTGAATTTTATCTTTCAAAGGTTTGGCTGCCAAACAATAATCGATTCTCCAACCTTTATTATTATTACGAGCATTGGCTCTGTAACTCCACCAACTGTAATTGTGTGGTTCTTTGTTTAAATGACGAAAAGTATCGATAAAACCACTTTTCATGAAACCATCAAGCCAAGCACGTTCTTCGGGTAAAAACCCTGAAATTTTTGCATTTCTAATAGGGTCATGAATATCTATAGCTTCATGACAAATATTATAATCGCCACAAATCACTAGGTTTGGAACTTCTTTTTTCAACTCATTTATATAGTTTTGAAAGTCGTCCATGTACATAAATTTATGTTCTAATCTATCAATATTTGTGCCAGATGGAAGGTACAAACTCATTACTGATAAACCATCAAAATCTACCCGTAAATTTCGCCCTTCAAAATCCATGTGTTGAATTCCTGTTCCGAAAACCACATTTTTAGGTTCAATTTTAGACAAAACTGCTACACCACTATATCCTTTTTTTTCAGCTGGAAAATAATATTGGTAAGGATATCCCGCTGCTTCAATTTCAATTTTTGGAATTTGGTCTTCAGTTGCTTTAATTTCTTGAAGACAAATAACATCAGGATTCGCTTGTTGCAACCATTCTAAGAATCCTTTGGTAATGGCTGCACGAATACCGTTTACATTGTAAGATATAATTTTCATTTACTTTAATAGCTTTTGACCAAATGTACTAAAAAGGTTTGTAAAAATAAAAGTTTGATTTTATTGATTTTATAATTCACTAACTATCAGCTTGCTAAAAAAATATAATGAAATAGGTTTTTTTATTAGCCAATGAAAAGTGCTCAAAATTCCTCAAAATTCTTATCTTTGTTTCTTGCTCAAAAAACAATACTGAATGGGTTTAGTTACTGCTAAAGAAGTTGCAAAAGCAATAAATGCTGATAAATATGGGGTTTTCGGGACTTTCACGGGCTGGTTGCTCATGAAAGTGCTCAAGATTTCTACCTTGAACAAAATTTATGATAGAAACAAACATTTGAGCGAATTGGAATTCTTAAATGCTATTTTAGATGAATTTCAAATCAAGTTTGAAATCCCAGAAGAAGATTTAAAACGTTTACCAAAAGATGGTGCTTATATTACCATTTCCAATCATCCTCTTGGTGGTATTGATGGTATTTTACTATTGAAATTAATGCTTGAAAGAGAGCCAAATTTCAAAATTATCGCCAACTTTTTATTACACAGAATTGAACCGATGAAACCGTATATCATGCCGGTAAATCCGTTTGAAAATCATAAAGATGCTAAATCTAGTGTAGTTGGAATCAAAGAAACATTACGTCATTTAAGTGATGGTAAACCATTAGGAATGTTTCCTGCGGGAGAAGTTTCTACTTATAAAGATGGAAAGTTAGTTGTTGACAAACCATGGGAAGAAGGAGCAATCAAAGTAATTCGAAAAGCCCAAGTTCCAGTGGTTCCGATTTATTTTCATGCTAAAAATAGTAAGTTATTTTACTTCCTATCTAAGATTGATGATACGCTTAGAACTGCAAAATTACCAAGCGAATTATTAACTCAAAAAGACAGGGTAATTAAAGTTCGTATTGGGAAACCCATTTCGGTTACTGAACAAAACGAATATCAAGATATTGAAGCGTATGGTGATTTCTTACGCAAGAAAACTTATATGCTTTCGAATGCATTTGAAGATGAAAGTAAAATTAATTTACCAAAATTAACGATTCCAAAACCGCCTAAACAAATTGCCAAACCAGCCAATCAAGACCAAATTTTAGAAGAAATGGCTTGTTTGAAAAAAGGTGATTATCGTTTGTTGCAAAGTAAAAACTATGAAGTTTACTTCGTAACGGCTGATAAAATTCCGAATATCTTGCATGAAATTGGTCGTTTGCGCGAAATTACCTTTAGAGAAGTTGGAGAAGGAACAAACGAATCATTAGACCTTGACGATTACGATAAATATTACCACCATATGTTTTTATGGGATGATGACGCACAATGCATTGCTGGTGCTTATCGTATGGGATTAGGTTCGCACATTTATCCACAACACGGAATTGATGGTTTCTATTTACATGAATTGTTCCGTTTTGAACCAGAATTGTATGATATGATGAGTAAATCTATCGAAATGGGTAGAGCGTTTATCATTAAAGAATACCAACAAAAACCAATGCCGTTGTTCTTGTTATGGAAAGGAATTGTACATACGACTTTACATTACCCAGAACATAAATATTTAATTGGTGGCGTAAGTATTAGCAATCAATTCTCTGATTTTTCAAAATCGTTGATGATTGAATTTATGAAGTCGCACTATTACGATCCTTATATTGCGCAATACGTTCATCCAAAGAAAGAATACAAAGTAAAACTGAAAGACGCCGACAAAGATTTCGTATTCAACGAAACAGAAGCCGATTTAAATAAGTTTGACAAAATTATTGATGAAGTAGAACCAGGAAATTTACGTTTACCTGTTTTAATTAAAAAATACATCAAACAAAACGCTAGAGTGGTAGCTTTTAATGTAGATCCATTATTCAACAACTCGGTTGATGGCTTAATGTACATTAAAATTGCCGATTTACCCGAAAGCACCGTAAAACCCGTTATGGAAGAATTTCAAGCGGAATTGGAAAGAAAAGAAAAAGGCTAATCGAATTGATTAGCCTTTTTTTATTTTATAATTTGAATTTTTGAATTAAAACTTATTCAACATCCTTAACCTTTTCTTTAAACTCTTCCCAAGCTTCTTTAGTTAAAATAGGTTTTGATTCTATCTTCTTCCCTTTTAAATAATTCAAAATGGTTTTAGCTCTCGCTTCTGATTCAGGATGTGTGGAAACCCAATACGTGTATTTGTGCAACTCATTTTCTAAAGATAATTCATAAAGAAAATCGGCAAATGGTCTTGGATCGATATTCGCGTTTAGCAAATATTTTACGCTTTGCATGTCGGCTTCTGTTTCTAAACTTCTATCGTAAGCTGATGAGGAAAGCGTTTTTAAAATTTCTCTTAAAACTGTCCCATTAGAACCTGTTGTAATCGATAATAAAACTGATAATCCAATTTCTTTTGATAATTTTTTCATCACATGATTACCTTCAATGTGTGCAATTTCGTGACCTAAAACCCCTAATAAAGCTTGCTCGTTTTTACATTCTTTGATTAATCCTGTATACACAACCAAATGATTATCAGGCATAGCAAAAGCATTTACTTCATCTTTATCAATGATGTGCACTTTTAAACTATCTCTATCAATACCGTTTTCTTTGCAAATTGGTAATAACAAAGAATCTAAAGTTGTTACAATCGAATCATCAAGAATGATGGCTTCGGTA
>RXJZ01000060.1 GCA_003963025.1 Flavobacteriaceae bacterium | reverse complement strand
GATGTTAGAGTTAACTTGGGGCGGTCAAAAACCATTAAAAATGAAGGATGGATCTGAACGTAAATTCATCAACGATAATGATACCGTTATAGTTAGAGGATATTGTCAAAAAGGAAATCTTAGAATTGGTTTTGGAGAAGTTTCAAGTAAATTGTTACCTGCTATTGATTTGAAATTTTAAAAATTAAACCCTAAAATAATAGAAACTCCGAAAGATATTTTCGGAGTTTTTTTTGCTCAAAACTTTCCCATTTTCATTCATCGATTATTCACGACATTTTATCAAAAAAATTGAATTTTAGCTGCATTTTAAGACATTATGTCGTAAATTTATATGGCCTTCGGAGTTTTATCAGTCATTTTGTCTTGATTTAGGCATTGGAATACCAATTGCAGTACTCCTTTCAAAATCATTAAATTGAAAATAAAAACGAATCCCCAACTCGACAACAACTAAAAAAATGAACTTAAAAAATTTAACTATTAAATCGCAAGAAGCATTGCAACAAGCACAGCAACTTGCACAAGAATTCGGACACCAACAACTGGAAAATGAGCACATTTTCAAAGGTATATTGGAAGTTGACGAAAATGTAACGCCCTTCATTCTAAAAAAATTGAATGTAAATGTGGAGTTATTTAAAAAAGTATTGGATAGTACTTTGCAAAGCTTTCCTAAAGTTTCGGGAGGTGAAATTATGCTTTCTCGAGATGCTTCAACAGCTTTGAATGAAGCCAATATCATTGCTAAAAAAATGAGCGATGAATATGTTTCTATCGAACATTTAATCTTAGCTATTTTCAAATCGAAAAGTAAGGTAGCCCAAATTCTAAAAGACCAAGGAGTAACCGAAAAAGGATTAGAAAGCGCGATTGCGGAAATAAGAAAAGGTGAACGCGTAACCTCAGCATCAGCAGAAGAAACCTATAATTCTTTGAACAAATATGCTAAAAACCTTAACGAATTAGCACGTACTGGCAAATTAGACCCTGTTATTGGTCGTGATGAGGAAATCCGTAGAGTATTGCAAATCTTAACACGTAGAACCAAAAACAATCCAATGTTAATTGGAGAGCCAGGTGTTGGTAAAACCGCCATTGCAGAAGGTCTAGCGCATCGAATTGTAGATGGTGACGTTCCAGAAAATCTAAAAGATAAAATCGTTTATTCTTTAGATATGGGCGCCTTAATTGCAGGAGCCAAATACAAAGGAGAATTTGAAGAACGATTAAAAGCCGTAGTTAAAGAAGTTACTTCTGCCGAAGGTGATATCGTACTTTTCATTGACGAAATTCACACCTTAGTGGGTGCTGGTGGTGGTGAAGGCGCTATGGATGCGGCAAACATTCTAAAACCCGCTTTAGCTCGTGGTGAATTACGTGCGATTGGAGCGACGACTTTAGACGAATATCAAAAATATTTCGAAAAAGACAAAGCGTTAGAAAGACGTTTCCAAAAGGTAAATATCGACGAACCTGATACTGAAAGTGCGATTTCGATTTTACGTGGTATCAAAGAAAAATATGAAGCGCATCATAAAGTTCGTATCAAAGACGATGCAATTATTGCTGCGGTAGAACTCTCACAACGTTACATTACGAATCGTTTCTTACCAGATAAAGCGATTGACTTAATGGACGAAGCGGCTTCTAAATTACGCATGGAAATCAATTCAAAACCAGAAGAATTAGACGTTTTGGATAGAAAAATTATGCAATTGGAAATCGAAATTGAAGCCATCAAACGTGAGAATGATGAAACTAAGTTAAAAGTTCTTGGTTTAGATTTAGCGAATTTAAAAGAAGAGCGCAACGAAATTTTTACCAAATGGAAATCAGAAAAAGATGTTGTAGATAACATTCAAGCAGTAAAATTAGAAATTGAAGATTTCAAATTAGAAGCCGAACAAGCCGAAAGAAATGGAGATTACGGAAAAGTAGCTGAAATCCGTTATGGAAAAATAAAAGAAGCACAAGAACGTTTAGATGCTTTACAAACACAATTAACAGAAAATCAAGCTGGTAATTCTCTAATCAAAGAAGAAGTTACGCATGACGATATCGCAGAAGTGGTAGCCAAATGGACAGGAATTCCAGTTACTAAAATGCTTCAAAGTGAAAGAGAAAAACTACTTAAATTAGAAGATGAATTACATCGAAGAGTAGTTGGGCAAGAAGAAGCAATTGAAGCGATAAGTGATGCCGTTAGAAGAAGTCGTGCTGGTTTACAAGATGCTAAAAAACCAATTGGTTCGTTCTTATTCTTAGGAACAACAGGTGTTGGTAAAACCGAATTAGCAAAAGCATTAGCCGAATATTTATTCGACGATGAAAATGCGATGACCCGAATTGATATGAGTGAATATCAAGAACGTCATGCGGTGAGTAGATTAGTTGGTGCGCCTCCAGGATATGTAGGTTATGATGAAGGTGGACAATTGACAGAAGCCGTTCGAAGAAAACCGTATTCAGTGGTATTATTAGACGAAATTGAAAAAGCACATCCAGATACGTTTAATATTTTATTACAAGTTTTGGATGAAGGTCGATTGACCGATAACAAAGGTCGTGTGGCAGATTTCAAAAACACTATTATTATCATGACTTCAAATATGGGAAGTCAAATAATTCAAGAGAAATTCGAGAATTTAAAAGGTGGAATTGAAGTAGCAACCGAAGCGGCAAAAACAGAAGTTTTAGGCTTATTGAAACAAACCGTTAGACCTGAGTTCATCAACCGTATCGATGAAATTGTAATGTTCACACCATTGACTGATAAAAACATTAAAGAAATTGTAGGTTTACAATTGAAAAGTGTGATTAAAATGTTAGCACAACAACACATTACTATGGATGCCACTCCAGAAGCAGTAGCGTATTTAGCAGAAAAAGGATACGATCCTCAATTTGGAGCGCGACCAGTAAAACGAGTAATCCAACGAGAAGTGTTAAACCAACTTTCGAAAGAAATATTAGCTGGAAAAGTGACTACTGATAGTATTATTCTATTAGATTGTTTTGACGGTCAATTAGTATTTAGAAATCAAAGTGAATTGGTAAAATAAATTCACAAAACATACCCCAATCCATGGGTTTATAATGGGTTAAGTTTGTTTTAGTTTGGGAAACACCGGTTCAATTTTGAATCGGTGTTTCTTTTTTTATCTGATAACCAATTATTTTTCTATTTTTGAAACAAATGCAACCCAATGAAAGAATTTACAACCCAAGAAAAACTAAAACATTTATTATCGTTTCCAGTAATAGTAGCAGCTTTAGGCTACTTTGTAGATATTTACGATTTATTACTTTTTGGAATTGTTCGTGTTCCTAGCTTAAAAGATATGAATTTAGATGTGGATACAGCTGGAACCATGATTCTGAATTACCAAATGGTAGGTTTGCTTTTAGGCGGAATTCTTTGGGGCGTTTTGGGCGATAAAAAAGGAAGACTTTCCGTTTTGTTTGGTTCCATATTAGTATATTCTTTAGCGAATATTGCTTGCGGATTTTTGCCTCATTTTCCAGTTGAAGATAAAACGATGTTATACGCATGGCTACGATTCATTGCAGGAATTGGTTTAGCAGGTGAACTCGGTGCTGGAATTACTTTAGTATCGGAATCTTTACCCAAACAATTGCGTGCTATTGGAACTTCAATTGTCGCTGGATTTGGCTTGCTTGGTGCTGTAGTAGCACAATTAACCGTAGAATTAGCTGGAGATTGGACGATTGCATACTACATTGGTGGTGCTTTAGGATTAATGCTTTTGGTATTGCGAATCAGTGTCGCAGAATCTGGAATTTATAACGACATCAAACATGATTCAGATATTAAAAAAGGAAATTTCTTTTCGTTTTTTACCAATTGGAATCGTTTCGTGAAATACATGAAATGTATTGCTATTGGATTACCTACATGGTTTTGCATCGGTATTTTAGCGGTCATGGCGAATCAATTTGCTGTAGTTATGGGAATTGAAAATATTCAACCTGGAAAGGCTATTATGTGGGCGTATGTTGGAATTTCTATTGGAGATTTTGCAAGTGGTTTCATTTCGCATTGGTTACATTCTCGAAAAAAAGCGATTGTTTACATGATGTTATTTACCATTATCGGTGTAGTTTTAATGCTCTATAGCGGAACCAAATCTGAAAACATGTATTACTTTTATTGTGCTTGGTTAGGATTAGGAACTGGCTATTGGGCTATGTTTGTAACCGTTGGAGCAGAACAATTTGGAACTAATATTAGAAGTACTGCAACCACTACCATTCCTAATATGGTTCGAGGATTAGTTCCTGTTATGTTATTAGCTTTTGATGGTTTAAAAGTCAATAATGGCGTTATAACAGCCGCGGCTATTGTTGGTTTCTTCGCTTTTGGGTTAGGCATTTACTCTACCCTAACTATTTCAGAAACTCATAATAAAGATTTAGATTTCATAGAATAATTTCATTAAATTTGATTCACTAACCAAAAACTAATCATCATGAACAATATTGTTTTAAAAAATGGAATATTTGGAAGCCTTATAGTTTCTGTATTATTACTATCTGTTACTTTCAACATGAAAGCAAATCCAGAAAAAGAAGTAAGCATGTTTTTTGGTTTTGCTGGAATGCTTCTTGCTTTCATCTTTGTGGTATTAGGAATTAAACAACAACGAGATGCAAATAATGGTTTTATTTCTCTTGGAAAAGCATTCCTAACAGGTTTTTGGATTACATTAATTATTTCTACGGTTTATGTAGTAGTTTGGCTAATTATTTTTTATAATTTTTTCCCAAATTTTGCAGAACATTATACGGATATGGCTATTGCAAAAGCAAATCCAGATGAAGTAGCTAAAGTAACCGAAGAAATGAATTCCTTTAAAGAAATGTATAAAAGTCCAATTATGGTTATATTATTAACTTATATGGAAATATTACCTTTAGGAATTGTATTTTCGTTAATAAGTGCTTTAATTTTAAAGAAAAAGCAAATTAACTAAATGAAAAAACTACAACTCTATTCTCTATTATTCTTTATTGGATTATTAATTTCTGGAATTCATCCAAAAGAATATTTTACTTGGTTTTTAGAAGTATTACCTGCCATTATTGGATTCGTAATTCTAGCTTTTACCTTTAAGCGTTTTCAGTTTACCAATTTTACGTACTTTTTTATTCTCATTCATTGCTACATCTTATTCCTTGGCGGACATTATACGTACGCTGAAGTTCCACCTTTTGAATGGATAAAAGAAACGTTTCATCAAACTCGAAACAACTACGATAAATTGGGTCATTTTGCTCAAGGCTTTGTTCCTGCTATGATTGTGCGAGAATTATTCATTCGAAAAAATGTTATTTCTAATAAAAGTTTCTTCAATTTCATCATTGTAGCGTTTTGTTTAGCAATAAGTGCCGCTTACGAATGGTTAGAATGGGGTGTTTCTTTGTGTACTGGGGAAGGTGGCGATGCATTCTTGGGAACACAAGGCTACATTTGGGACACACAATCGGATATGCTGTATGCAACCATTGGTGCCATTTGTATGTTGATTTTCTTCAGTAAAAAACAAGACAAAGCTATTCAAGAGCAATTTCAAACTCAATAAAAAAACAAATTATAAAATGTTACAACTCAACTTCTCTCCTTTTCCGATACTAGAATCGGAACGTTTGCGTTTTAGAAAACTAACAGATAATGATGCACCAGAAATTTTAGCACTTCGAGGCAATCCTGAAACTATGAAATTTATTCCGAGACCATTGGCTACAAGTATTGATGATGCCTTGAATCACATTAAAATCATTAACGATAAAATAGACGAAAATCTCGATATCAATTGGGCTGTAACCGAAAAAGGAAGTGATAAATGCATTGGGATTATGGGCTTTTATCGAACACAACCTGAACATTTTAGAACCGAATTAGGTTACATGATTATACCTGAACACAACGGAAAAGGTTATGTTACAGAAGCGGTTAAAACACTATTAGATTATGCTTTCAATACCTTAAATTTTCATTCTATTGAAGCTGTTATTGATTCTAGACACATTACATCAGAGCGCATTTTACAAAAAAATGGTTTTGAAAAAGAAGCGCATTTTAAAGAGAACTTTTATTACAACAATGAATTTACAGATACCGTAATTTATGGCTTGTTAAAACGAAA
>RXJZ01000073.1 GCA_003963025.1 Flavobacteriaceae bacterium | reverse complement strand
TTCATGATATCCTCTTCTAAATTAGCACCAGTACAAGAAATAATATGTACTTTATCTTGACGAATCATTTCGGCTAATGATTTTCCTAATTCAGCTGTACTCATGGCACCCGCTAATGTAATCATCATTTTTCCGTTGTCTAATAAGTGTTCTTCGTATCCTTTTGCGGCATCTACTAAAGCTGCAGAATTGAAGTGAAGATAATGTTTCTCGATAAACTGACTAATTGGTCCTTTGCTCATTACTTTTTATTTTATTGTTCTTTTTTCTTGTTGTATCCTAAAATTTCTAAAACATCTTCGGCTTTTTGTTGTTCCGAAAATACTTCGGTTGCAATAATTCCGTTTTTGTCTTTGTCAATTAAAATATGTTTTGGTTGTGGTAAAATACAGTGGCTTAATCCACCAAAACCTCCAATAGTTTCTTGATAAGCTCCGGTGTTAAAGAATCCAATGTATAATGGTTTTTCTTTGTTGTATTTTGGTAAATAAACCGCATTCATGTGTTGTTCCGAATTGTAATAATCGTCTCCATCACAAGTTAGTCCTCCAAGTAAAACCCGTTCGTAAGTATCATTCCAGCGATTGACAGCCATCATAACAAAACGTTTGTTAATTGCCCAAGTATCTGGTAGCGTAGTGATGAAAGAAGAATCAATCATGTTCCAATTCTCTCTGTCATTTTGTTTCTTTTGGTACAACACTTGGTACAAAGCACCTCCAGATTCACCTACAGTAAACGAACCGAATTCTGTAAAAATGTGTGGAACAGCAACTTCTGCATCATCACAAGCGATTTTAATTTGATTTAAGATTTCGTCTACCATATATTGGTAATCGTAATCAAAAGCTAATGAATTTTTAATTGGGAAGCCACCACCAATATTTAAACTATCTAATGAAGGACATTCTTTTTTTAAAGCAATGTACACTTTCATACATTTTAATAATTCGTTCCAATAGTAAGCTGTGTCACGAATACCTGCATTAATAAAGAAGTGAAGCATTTTTAATTCTACTTTCTTATTTTCTGCAATTTGTTTTCTGTAAAAAGGAAGGATATCTTTATAACCAATTCCTAAACGAGACGTATAAAACTCAAATTTTGGTTCTTCTTCCGCAGCAATACGAATTCCGATTTTGAATTTTCCATCGATTTCTTCTTGTAGTAAATCTAATTCTTCAAAATTATCAATTACAGGAATGGTATTTTTATGTCCGTTATTGATTAAACGCGCAATGTTGGTTACATATTGGTCACGTTTAAATCCGTTACACACTACAAAAGTATTTTTATTGATTTTTCCTTGTTCCATCAAACTTTCAACAATGTTGATGTCGAATGCAGAAGAGGTTTCAATATGGATGTTATTTTTTAAAGCTTCATTTAAAATGAATTCAAAATGCGAACTTTTAGTGCAATAACAATAGAAATACTTAGCTTCATAGCCATGTTTTTCCATTGAATTTCTAAACCACATTTTGGCACGATTGATGTTTTGAGAAATTTTAGGTAAATAGGTAAACTTAAGTGGAGTACCATATTCTTCAACTAATTTCATTAAATCGATACCATGAAATTGAAGATTGTCTTTGTTTAAAGTAAATTCTTCCTGTGGAAAGTAAAAAGTCTGATTAATTAAGTCGTAATATTTTGTATTCATTTTGAAAAATAAGATTAAAAATTAAAAAAGCTTAAATGTTTTACTGTTTTAAACTTTAATTTTCAAACCCTAATATTTGCAAATCGAATTAATAGTTTTTCACTAAAAGTTTTCGATAACGCGAATAAATCAATTATATGAAAACAAAAAATAGAAAAGAACAAACGATCAATAATAGATAAGTCAGCATTCCTATTGCTAAGAATTCTGTTGAAATTGTTCGTATAGTTGTTTTCTTTCATGTGCGCAAAGTTAAAAAATAAAATGGCTACTATTTAAAGAAAATTTAAAAAAATAATCAGACAGTATAATCTTCAAATGCCTTGAAAATCAATTCGTTGTCTGCTTCTTGATTAATTTTGATTTTTCCGATTCCATCAAGTAACGCAAATTGTACTTTTCCGAATTCATTTTTCTTGTCGTAAATTAACAGTTCAATGATCTGATTTATATCGTTTTCAGTGAATTCAATACGTTCAAAAATATCATTTATAATGTACTTAATTTCGTGATACTGTTCATTAGTTAGCCATCCTTTTTCTTTAGAAATATAGCTTTCTAAAATCATTCCTGCTGCGATAGCTTCTCCGTGAAGTAAGCTTGTTTTATCTTTATTTTCTAAGAAATAGCTTTCGATTCCATGACCTAAAGTATGTCCAAAATTAAGTGCTTTTCGGATGCCATTTTCAGTTAAATCATCACAAACAATTGTATTTTTTATTTGAATGGATTGATGAATTAATTCGTTCAAATCTTCTGTACTTAAATCCTTTAAGTTTTTAAATTTATCCCAATAGTTCTTGTCAAAAATCAACCCATGTTTTAGCATTTCAGCTAATCCGGAGCGCATTTCTCTTTGTGATAAAGTACTTAAAAATTCAGTATCAATAATTACAGCTTTAGGTTCGCGAATAATCCCGATTTGATTTTTTAAATTACCTAAATCAACCCCATTTTTTCCACCGATTGAAGCATCAACCATAGCAAGTAGAGTGGTAGGGATGTTAATAAAATCAATGCCTCTTTTAAACGTACAAGCTACAAATCCTCCCAAATCAGAAATTACTCCACCGCCTAAATTGATAATGATGCTTTTTCTATCGGCACCTAATTCAGACAAAGCAGCCCAAACTTCGGTACAAGTTGCTATATTTTTATGACTTTCACCCGCTTCTAATTCAATGATTTCAATTTCAATTTCGGTTGCCAAATTATTTAATAAATGAGGTAAACAATACTGCGAGGTATTTTCGTCAACAAAAATAAAAATTTTAGAATAATGCGTTGGAACAAGATACGAGGCTAATTTTTCATAGCCTGTTTCATTAAAAAATACGGAATAATTAGTTGCTTGTATGGTTTGCATGAAAATGTGTAAAATTGGACTGCAAAATACGTCATTTTTTATTTATTATTAGATAACTGTGGCGTATATTTGTATCACTTTATTACAAAACACAATGAACACACTATTTAATAATACAGAAGTTGCTTTTGCCTTAAAAAGCGACACCGAGTTAGAAAGAGCTTATTTTTTATTCAAATTAATCGATAGTCAGCCATTAGTTAAAATTGGAACAGCCGTTACTAATTTTGCTTTAAAAGCCCATTTGCCAGTTGAAGGATTGATACGTTCAACCGTTTTTGATCACTTTTGTGGTGGTGTTAACGAGAATGATTGCCTTCGTGTGGTAGATAAAATGTATACGAAAGGTGTTTCTTCAGTTTTAGATTATTCAGTTGAAGGTAAGGAGGAAGAAGCACAGTTTGATGCTGCTTTGAACATGACTTTAAAAACAATTGAATTTGCTAGAGAAAGAGAAGCGATTCCGTTTGCAGTATTTAAACCTACAGGATTTGGACGTTTAGCGTTATACGAGAAAGTAGGAGATAAAGCTCATTTGACAGAAAACGAACAAAAAGAATGGAATCGTGTAATCGAACGCTTTGATATTGCTTGTAAAACAGCATTTGAAAAAGACGTTTTATTATTGATTGACGCTGAAGAAAGTTGGATGCAAGACGCTGCAGATGCAATTGTTGCCGACATGATGCGTAAATACAACAAACAAAAGGCGATTGTTTTTAATACATTGCAAATGTATCGTTGGGATCGATTAGATTATTTAAAAAATCTTCACGAACAAGCAAAAGCAGAAGGATTTTACATTG
>RXJZ01000210.1 GCA_003963025.1 Flavobacteriaceae bacterium | reverse complement strand
TTGTTTTTATTTTAGCAGTATGAAAATAGTACTTTGTAAAATAGAACAATTAAATGTGGTTATCGACTTAACCAAGAAAATTTGGCCTGTAGCCTATAGAGAAATTTTATCCAAAGCGCAATTGGATTACATGATTGATATGTTTTACAACTACACCGCTTTAAGCGAATTAATGCAAAAAGGTCATGTTTTTTATCTAGCACAAAACGATAACGATAAGTACGTAGGTTTTGTTTCCTATGAAATTAACTCTGAACCCAACAAAACAAAAATTCACAAGATTTACGTCTTACCCGAAACACAAGGAACAGGTTTAGGAAGACAATTCTTTGAATTGGTAAAAGAAAAAGCAATTGAAAATAATCAAAACGCCATTTTCTTAAACGTAAACAAATACAATAAAGCTATAAACTTTTATACCAAATTAGGCTTATCAAAAGTAAAAGACGAAGTAATTGATATTGGAAATGGTTATGTGATGGATGATTATGTGATGGAAATTCAACTTTAAAGAGATGATTGTTTTTTTACAATTAATATAGTATGCAATTCTTTCTCGTTTTCTGATCTTTTGTATTCGGTTTTTAAAATAAATTGTTCAGTAAATCCGGATTTAGAAAGTTGATTTTTTAATTCAATTAGGTCATGAAAATAAAAATAAGTTCGGTTACCAATTGAAGAAGTTTGAAAATCGGATTTTTCGGGATTGCCTTCAATAAAACTTATGTATAAAAGTCCATTTTCGGTTAGTAAATTAGAACAGCTTATAATTAAATTTTGGCAATCATTTTGAGATAAGTAAGGCAAACAAAAGCCGCAAATAATGCCGTCAAAACTTGATTTAATCTGGTTACTATTTCTGATGTCTAAAACGTTAAAGCGAGCTGATGGATTATTCTTTTTTGCTAGTTTAATCATATTTGGAGAAATATCAATTCCCAAAATATCAAAATCAGGACGTTTCGATAAAAGATATTTAGTAATATTTCCTGGTCCGCAGCCTACGTCTAAAATTTTAGCGTTATCTTTCAGAATTGAATCACAAATGAAATCATAGGTTTCGTTGTACAAATCTAAATCCATAAATTTTTCTTGGTATAGATGAGCTACTTTGTTCCAAGTTTCAAATGTTTCTTCGTATTTGTCCATTTACTTAATTTGCTAAAAAGAAAATTAATTTATCTATTCCTCTCCCCATAATTCCTCTTTCCACTAAACTTCCCTTTATTACTTGGTAAACTTGCTTCTTCAGTCTTGCTAGAAGGTGCAATTAATTGGTTTAATTCTGCGATTTCTTTATCAGTAAGTTCGCGGTATTTGCCTACAGGAACATCTAAGGAAATATTAATAATTCTGGTACGTTTTAACGCTGTTACTTCGTAATCCAAATATTCACACATTCTACGAATTTGGCGATTTAAACCCTGCGTTAATATAATTCGGAAAACGTATTTACTAATTTGTTCTACTTTACATTTTTTGGTAATCGTTTCCAAAATTGGAATACCGTTTGCCATTCGGTCAATAAATCGATCCGTAATTGGTTTATTTACAGTTACGATATATTCTTTTTCGTGGTTATTTCTGGCGCGAAGAATTTTGTTTACAATATCGCCATCACTCGTCATAAAAATCAAACCTTCACTGGCTTTATCCAAACGGCCAATAGGAAAAATACGCTCCGGATAATTGATGTAATCTACTATGTTATCCTTGATTTTTTGGTTGGTGGTACATTCAATTCCAACGGGTTTGTTGAAAGCTAAATAGATGTGTTTTTGTTTTTTCTCTTCCACTAAAACACCATTCACACAAACTTCATCACCAGGCGCTACTTTAGTACCCATTTCCGGAACTTTTCCATTAATGGTTACTCTGCCTTGCTCAATTAATCGATCAGCTTCTCTACGAGAACAAAAGCCTGTTTCGGATAAATATTTGTTGATGCGTACTGTGTTTTTTTCCATGTAGCAAAGATAGGTTTTTTAGTGAAAAGTGAAAAGTGATTAGTGAAGAGTAATTTGAGAGTTATGATGACTATTCTTCTTTGTAGTTAAAAATAAAAAAAGCCCTTTTAAAAAAAGGACTTTAATTTATTTGGAAAAGGATTTAATTAGATGCTAGCAAATAATTTCTCCATTTTTTCTTTTTCTTCGTCTGCCAAAACCCCGTCTACTAAGATTCTTCCACTGTGCTCATCTGTAAGAATTTTTTTGCGAGCTGCAATTTCCATTTGAGTTTGTGGTGGAATTGTAAAGAAGGAACCAGCAGAAGCGCCACGCTCAATAGAAACAACCGCTAAACCATTTCTAACACTGTTTCTAATTCTGTCGTAAGCAGCTAATAAACGCTCTTCGATTTGACCTCTCAATTCTTCTGATTTCCCTAATAAGAAGTTTTCTTCTTTTTCAGTTTCAGCCATAATATCGCTTAATTCCGCTTTTTTATGTTTTAGGTGCGTTTGTCTGCCTTCTAATTTTTCTTTAGTTTGAGCTAACACTTCTTTTTTGTGCTCTATAGAAGCTTTCATTTCTTTAATGTGTTTTTCAGCTAATTGAATTTCTAATTCCTGAAACTCCACTTCTTTAGTTAAAGAGTTGAATTCTCTATTGTTACGAACGTTTTT
>RXJZ01000219.1 GCA_003963025.1 Flavobacteriaceae bacterium | reverse complement strand
TTCTTTCTTTAGAATTTTCGAATAAAATCAATGATTTCACTACAAAAAGTAAAGCTAACATCTTTATTCAAAATGATCCAATCGGACAATTAATAAAAGATGGCAATTGGTTTGAAAATCTTGAAAAAGATTTCGAAAAGTTAAATACAATTGCTTCAAAAACAACTATTCCTTTTTTAACTATTTCAAGCGGAATTTATCAAAATGCGGGTGCGAATATCGTACAACAATTGGCTTACACTTTAGCGCAAGTAAATGAATATTTCAACAAAATTCCAGCTATCAATCAACCGATTATAATTGAAGTTGCTGTTGGAACGAATTACTTTTTTGAAATTGCAAAACTAAGAGCCTTACGCCTTTTGTTTAATACATTAGCAGCAGAATACAATCATAATTTTGATTGTCATATCATAGCAACTCCAACAAAACGTAACAAAACCTTATACGATTACAACGTAAACATGTTGCGTACGACTACTGAATGTATGTCGGCAATATTAGGTGGAGCTGATGCGGTTGCGAATTTAGCTTACGATGCCATTTATCACAAAGACAACGAGTTTGGCGATAGAATTTCGAGAAACCAATTGTTAGTTTTAAAACACGAAAGTTATTTCGACAAAGTGAATAATCCAGCTGATGGTGCGTATTACATTGAAACGCTAACAGAACAATTAGCTGAAAAAGCCTTAGAATTATTCAAAGACATCGAGAAAAATGGCGGATTGATTTCGCAATTAATCGATGGAACAATTCAAAGAAAAATCAACGAAAGCGCTCAAAAAGAACAAGAACTTTTCGATTCAGGAAAAGAAGTTTTATTGGGAACCAACAAGTATCCGAACAAAAACGACCAAATGAAAAACGACTTGGAATTGTATCCTTTCGTAAAACAAAACGCCAGAAAAACGCTAATCACACCAATTATCGAAAAACGTTTGGCTGAAAAATTAGAACAAGAACGATTATCTCAAGAGCAATAATCATGAGAAAAAATATACAACATTTACAAATAGTAAAAAGTGAAAAGGCAAAAGTAAAAAGTACAAGTGCTGCTAATTTTGTCACCGCCGAAGGAATTGAAGTAAAACCAACTTACAATAAAGAAGATATTGCTGATATAGAACATCTTGGTTTTGGAGCTGGTTTTGCACCCAATTTACGCGGACCATACGCAACCATGTACGTTCGCCGACCTTGGACGATTCGTCAATATGCGGGATTTTCAACTGCGGAAGAAAGCAATGCATTTTACAGAAGAAACTTAGCGGCTGGACAAAAAGGTTTATCCGTTGCCTTCGATTTAGCAACACACAGAGGTTACGATTCTGACCACGAACGAGTAGTGGGTGACGTTGGAAAAGCTGGAGTTGCGATTGACTCGGTGGAAGATATGAAAGTACTTTTCGACCAAATTCCGTTAGGTGAAATGTCGGTTTCGATGACGATGAATGGTGCTGTTTTACCTATTATGGCATTCTATATCGTAGCTGCGGAAGAACAAGGCATTGCTCCTAACCTATTGTCGGGTACGATTCAGAATGATATTTTGAAGGAATTCATGGTGCGAAATACCTACATTTATCCACCAACGCCTTCGATGAAAATTATTGCAGATATTTTCGAATATACGAGTAAAAATATGCCGAAATTCAACTCGATTTCGATTTCGGGTTACCACATGCAAGAAGCGGGAGCTACTGCCGACATTGAATTAGCTTACACTTTAGCAGATGGTTTGGAATACATTCGCACCGGTTTAGCTGCGGGAATGGATATTGATACTTTCGCTCCTCGCCTTTCGTTTTTCTGGGCGATTGGAATGAATCATTTTATGGAAATTGCTAAAATGCGTGCCGGTCGTATGCTTTGGGCAAAACTATTGAAACAATTCAACCCAAAAGACGAAAAATCTTTAGCTTTAAGAACGCATTGCCAAACTTCCGGTTGGAGTTTAACGGAGCAAGATCCTTTTAATAACGTGGCTCGAACTGCGATTGAAGCAGCCGCAGCAGCCTTTGGAGGAACTCAATCGTTACACACGAATGCTTTGGACGAAGCAATTGCTTTACCAACCGATTTCTCTGCTCGAATTGCGCGTAATACCCAAATCTTTTTACAAGAAGAAACCAAAATTTGCAAAACAGTAGATCCTTGGGCTGGAAGTTATTATGTAGAAAGTTTAACGGCAGAAATTGCTGAAAAAGCTTGGGCGTTAATCGAAGAAGTAGAAGAATTAGGCGGGATGACCAAAGCGATTGAAGCTGGAATTCCAAAATTACGAATTGAAGAAGCTGCTGCGCGTAAACAAGCACGTATCGATAGCAGTCAAGATATTATTGTTGGGGTGAACAAATACCGTTTGGGAAAAGAAGATCCTTTACATATTTTGGATGTGGATAACCAAATGGTGCGCAAACAACAAATTGAACGTTTAGAGCAAATTAAAGCGACTCGCGACAACGCTAAAGTTGCCGAATGTTTAGCTAAATTAACCGAAAGCGCTAAAAATGATGGTGAAAATTTACTATCTTTAGCAGTAGAAGCAGCACGAAACAGAGCTACATTAGGCGAAATTAGTGATGCTTTAGAAGTAGTTTTCGGAAGATATAAAGCACAAATTAGAAGTTTTAGCGG
>RXJZ01000279.1:774-3179 GCA_003963025.1 Flavobacteriaceae bacterium | reverse complement strand
CACAAGATACAAATTCAAGAAGAAAAGAGGCTAACGAGTTATTAAAAAAAGCGGGACAAAGCTTTTTAAAACTTGATACAAAAAAATCTTTAGATTATGCTCAAAAGGCATTAATTACTGCTACGAAGAATAACGATGATTTAATTGCATCTAAGGCTTACAATCTTATAGGTCTTAATTTTGAAGAGTTCTCTGATTATCAAAAAGCAATTGAATATTACAATAAGGGTTTAGTTTTAGCCAATAAAGTTAATAACGATACTGTTAAAGGTTGGTTAAATAATAATTTAGGAAATCTTTATTGTTATCGAAAAATAGATTTTAATAAAGGTATTCAACATTATAAAGAAGGTTTAAAATATTCTATTAAACATAATGATGAATATGAAATTATGTTTTCAAAATTGAATATTGGAAGTGCCTACTTTGCAGTTGAAGATTTTAGTAATGGTATTCAATATTTTAATGGAATTAAAGACTATGTGGATAAAAATGGAGATATAGAATCTAAAATCTCCTTAAATTCGAACTATGGATTGTATTACAACTACATTAACAATGATAAAAAAGCTGAAGAATATTATTTGAAAGCCGTTCAGTTTTGTGAGCAAAACGATATTGAATTAATTAAATCAAATGCAAGTGATGTTTATCATGATATTTCTAATTTCTACTACAAAATTAAAGACTTTGAAAAAGCACATTATTACCTTTTAAAACACGACCAATTACAAGATGAGATTTATAATGAAGATCGATTGAATGAAGTTAAAATAGGAGGAATGCAAATTGAGCATGACGAAATCAATCGTAAAATTGATCAAATTGAGAAAGAAAAAGAGATTCAAGCAGAAAAATTACAAGCTAATCGAGTTTTTGTAATTCTTTTAGGGATTATATTTTTTATTCTCTTACTTCTTTTACTCTCTTTAATAAGAAATAACAAAACTAAAGCTAAAGCAAATATTGATTTAAAAGAGGCTAATATTGCTTTATTAAAGGCAAAAGAAAAAGCGGAAGAAGCTTCACAACTAAAAACACAATTTATTTCAACTATTAGTCACGAGTTACGTACACCACTTTATGGAGTAGTTGGAATTACAGATATTATTCTTGATGAACATAAAGAGTTAAAAAATAGTCCGCATTTAAAATCTTTAAAGTTTTCTGCTAAGTATTTGTTGTCTTTGGTAAATGATATTTTAAAAGTTTATAAAATTGAAGAAAACCAAGTAATCCTTGAAGATATGGTATTCAATGTTCATGATGAATTAATAGTTATCAAAGATTCACTTCATTTTTTAGCAAAAAAGAACAACAACCAAATTTTTATAGAGTGTGATGATTCAATTCCTAATCTTTTAGTAGGGGATAAAATTCGCCTTTCTCAAATTTTTATAAATTTACTCAGCAATTCACTAAAATTCACCCATAATGGTAAAATAATTGTGAAAGCTAAAACACTTGAAATAGTGGGAACAAAATATCATATTCAATTTCAAGTTATTGATAATGGTATAGGAATAGCCAAAGAAAATCAAAATAAAGTTTTTGAAAAATTTGTACAAGTCTATCGTAAAGAAGATGATTATCAAGGAACAGGATTAGGATTAACTATCGTAAAAAAATTAGTTGAATTATTCCAAGGAACAATTCATTTGGAAAGTGAAGAAGGAAAAGGAACAACAATAACCTTTACACTACCTCTAGATTCAAATATTTCTAAAGTAAATGCAATAATTAATAATTTAGACGTAGATGTTTCCGTATTGAAGGAATATAGGATTTTAGTAGTTGAAGACAATAAAATTAATCAAGTTGTAACAAAGCGATTACTAGAAAATAATAATTTTAAATGCGATATTGTAGATAATGGTTATGAAGCATTAGATTTAGTAGATAAAATACATTTTGACGCCATTTTAATGGATATTAACATGCCAATTATTAATGGTTTCGAAACATCTAAATTGATTCGAGAAAAAGGAATAACTACTCCAATTATTGCTGTAACAGCTTTTGATAAACAAGATATTGAAGAAAAAATAATAGAAGCACAAATTGATGAAGTAATTGTAAAGCCGTTTGAAGGATACAAACTTTTTACAACTATTAAACGTTTAAGTAAATAAACAAAAAACGTTGGTTAATACCAACGTTTTTTGTTTTTCTTAGAAGCTTCCGACTTTCTTGACTTTGAATTTGGATTCATCTTATTTTTATTTCTTAAATCCGGTTTTGCATCTGGATTTTTAACTTCGTCTTTCCATTCATATGGATGATCCGTAATCACTTTGACTTTCATACGAATTAATTTCTCAATATCTTGCCAATAGGGTTTTTCGTCTTTTCCACAGAATGAAATCGCCAATCCTGAATTTCCAGCACGACCTGTACGTCCAATA
>RXJZ01000279.1:502-724 GCA_003963025.1 Flavobacteriaceae bacterium | reverse complement strand
AGATTTATCACCGTGAATGGCTTCAGCTTTAATACTTGCTTTTTTCAACACTTTTACAATATTGTCAGCACCGTGTTTCGTTCTGGTAAACACTAAAGCATTGCTCAAACTTTCCTGAATAATTAACTGTTTTAAAAGTAAACGTTTTTCGTCTTTGTTAACAAAATATACTTTTTGCGTTACATTTTCAGCCGTACTCGAAATAGGTGTAACCGAAATGTA
>RXJZ01000279.1:0-452 GCA_003963025.1 Flavobacteriaceae bacterium | reverse complement strand
ATTTGATCGGCTTCGTCTAAAACCAAATGATGCATGTGATTCAAATCGATAAAACCTTGTTTGTGTAAATCTAAAAGTCTCCCTGGAGTTGCAATTAAAACATCAACACCCGTTTTTAACTCATTTACCTGAGGTACTTGATTTACACCACCAAAAATAACTAATGATTTTACATTGGTATATTTTCCATAGGTTTTGAAGCTTTCATCAATTTGTATGGCTAATTCTCTAGTAGGTGTTACTACTAATGTTCGTATATGTTTTGTTTTCTTTGCCGAACCTACAATTCGGTGAATTAAATTTAGAATTGGAATGGCGAAAGCACCTGTTTTTCCTGTTCCAGTTTGAGCACAAGCCACTAAATCTTGACCTGCTAATATTTCAGGAATGGCTTGCTCTTGAATAGGAGTAGGGTTAGTGTAGCCTTCTTCTTCTAAAGCTTGTTGTATATT
>RXJZ01000076.1 GCA_003963025.1 Flavobacteriaceae bacterium | reverse complement strand
ACAATCATCGGAAAAGCCATTTACGAAGGTAGAATAACTTTAAAACAATTGGAGAACTACATTTTGTCTTAATTCTTAATACTCAAATCTTAATACTATATGCTCACAAAAAGAATCATTCCCTGCTTAGACATCAAAAACGGTCGAACCGTAAAAGGTGTCAACTTTGTGGATTTAAAAAATGCAGGAGATCCTGTGGAATTAGCGAAGAAATACGCTGAAACTGGTGCTGACGAACTTGTTTTTCTTGATATTTCTGCTACAGAAGAACGTCGAGCGACATTAATCGATTTGGTTCGAAAAGTGGCTACTGCAATTAATATTCCGTTTACCGTTGGTGGTGGTATTTCTTCCGTTGCTGATGTAGATATTTTACTACGCAATGGTGCGGATAAAATTTCAATTAATTCTTCAGCCGTTAAAAATCCTGATTTGATTAACGAAATTGCAGCAAAATATGGAAGTCAATGCGTTGTTGTAGCTATCGATGCGAAACAAATTGATGGCGATTGGATAGTTCATTTAGTAGGTGGAAAAGTTCCTACGGAATTAAATTTATTCGATTGGGCAAAAGAAGTCGAGCAACGAGGTTCTGGCGAAATTTTATTCACTTCCATGAATAACGATGGAACCAAAAGCGGATTTGCTAATGAAGCGTTAGCCAAGTTATCCGAAATTGTAAATATTCCCATTGTCGCTTCCGGTGGTGCGGGAACTATGGAACATTTCGCAGAAACATTTATCAATGGAAAAGCCGATGCCGCTTTAGCCGCCAGTGTTTTTCACTATCAAGAAATCGAAATTCCAGCATTGAAACAGTTTTTAAAAAATCAAAATATCTCAGTAAGATTATAATACGATTAAACCACATAGAAACATAAAAAATCGTTTTTGAGAGTTAATTATAGCATTGTATTTAGACATAGCTATGAAACCTCTGAAAAGTGTAACGACTTACAATTTTAAAGATAAACCTATGTTTCAATGTGGTCAAAAAAATAACTAAATATGAAAGTAAATTTTAACAAAACCACAGACAACCTAATCCCAGCTATCATTCAAGACAACGAAACGAAAAATGTTTTAATGTTGGGCTACATGAATCAAGAAGCTTTAGATCAAACATTAGCAACAAAAAAAGTAACTTTCTTCAGTCGTACTAAAAATAGATTGTGGACAAAAGGCGAGGAGAGTGGCAACTTTTTGGAATTAATTTCCATTAAAGAAGATTGTGATAACGATACCTTTTTAGTGAAAGTAAAACCTGCTGGTCCAACTTGCCACACAGGTTTAGATACGTGTTGGCAAGAAACTAACAATCAAGAATTTGGGTTTTTATCAAAATTAGAAAACACCATTACAAAACGCAAAGAAAATGCAGATGCTGAAAATAGTTATGTAGCTTCATTATTTGCTAAAGGTATTAATAAAATAGCACAAAAAGTAGGTGAAGAAGCGGTTGAAGTAGTCATTGAAGCTAAAGACAACAACAACGATTTGTTCTTATCTGAAAGTGCCGATTTATTGTTTCACTATTTGATTTTATTGCAAGCGAAAGGTTTTAAATTGAAGGATGTTATGGAAGTTTTAAAAAATAGAGAAAAGTAATACCATTATTGATAAAAGAATTAATTGAAATTTATTTTTATAGATGTATTTCATTACCTTTAAAATAAAAAATCAAGATGCGATTTCATACGAGAAAATGGGTAAAACCCGAAGATTTGAATGCCAACGGAACGTTATTCGGTGGCAAATTATTGGCTTGGATAGATGAAGAAGCCGCTTTGTATTCGATCGTACAATTGGAAAATCCTAAAGTAGTCACCAAGTTTATGAGTGAAATTAATTTCATGAGTGCCGCCAAACAAGGCAATATTGTGGAAATTGGTTTAGATGTGGTACATTTTGGAAAATCATCGTTAGTATTAAAATGCGAAGTTCGTAACATGATGACACGTGAAAAAATCATTACTATTGATAACATCACGATGGTGAATTTGGGCGAAGACGGAAAACCAAAACCTCACGGAAAAACTCAAATTGAATTTATTGAAGATCGATTGAAAAAATAATTATCTTGTGTTGTCAAGCTGAACTCGTTTCAGTTTCTAAATCAATTATTAAAAGATTCTGAAACAAGTTCAGAATGATAACATTGCTATTTAACTATGATAAATAAATCAACTTTAGAATTTCTAATAAAACTTAAATAAAACAACGACCGTGATTGGTTTGCGGCAAATAAAAAAGCTTTTGAAACCGAACAAAAATTAGCCAAATCGTTTTTTACATCGGTAGGCGAGCAGTTGGGAAAAATAGATAGTATCGAGCGCATTCAAATTTTTAGAATTTATCGCGATGTTCGTTTTTCTAAGGATAAATCACCTTATAAAAATCATATTAGTGTTGGGTTCACGCGAACAAAACCAATGCTTCGTGGCGGTTACTATTTGCATATTGAGCCTGGAGGAAGTTTTGTAGGTGGCGGCTTTTGGGAACCTAATGCAGCTGATTTGCATCGCATTCGTAAAGAATTTGAAATGGATGATGAAGAAATCAGAACGATTGTTGCTGATGAAAAGTTCAAAAAATTCTTTGGCGAACTAAAAGGCGAGGAGTTAAAAACGGCCCCAAAAGGTTTCGATAAAACGCAT
>RXJZ01000246.1:1893-4310 GCA_003963025.1 Flavobacteriaceae bacterium | reverse complement strand
TTGGGAAATTGGTAATGTCCATATCATCTAAATAGATATGGCCGCTATTTGGTTTTACTAAACCTACAATCATGTAGAACGAAGTAGTTTTTCCGGCACCATTTGGTCCTAATAAACCCACGATTTCTCCTTGGTTTACTTCAACGGAAATCCCTTTTACTACACTTCTTTTTTTATAGGTTTTAACTAAATTTTCTGCTCTTAATTTCATTATAATAATGTGTCAATTAGACAATGATGCGATATGCCAATTAGCCAATTCGGCAATGTGTCAATGTTTTAATATTGTGTAAAAATAAGAAATAATGTGTCAATTAGACAATTTGTCAATGTGCCAATTTAATGTTAATTATATAAAGCTCTATTAGCTCATTGTCTCATTGATATATTGACATATTGTTAAACTGGCTCATTTTCTAAAGCTTCCCAAAATTCATAAGCTCTTCTTAAATGAGGAATTACGATAGTTCCACCTACTAAAGTGGCAATTCCCATAGCTTCCATCATTTCTTCTTTGTTAACGCCGTTTTTGTACGCCGTTTCTAAATGATATTTGATGCAATCATCACAACGTAATACCGCTGAAGCTACTAAACCTAGAAGTTCTTTTGTCTTAACATCTAAAACGCCTTCCATGTAAGCGTTGGTGTCTACATTGAAAATTCTTTTGATGACTTTGTTATTGTCGGCTAATAATTTTTCGTTCATTTTTGAACGATAATCGTTGAACTCTTTTACTAAATCTGCCATTTTTTATGCTTTTAATTTTTCTTTTTCTTGACTTTTTATTACTAAAACACTAATCCAAATGCTGGCTTCGTACAATATCATGATTGGTATTGCTACAATGATTTGACTGATTACGTCTGGTGGCGTAATAATCGCTGATAAAATCAACACAATAACCAACGTATATTTTCGGTATTTTCTTAAGAACTCAGGATTTACCAAACCTATTTTTGTTAAAAAGAAAATAATGATAGGCAACTCAAACAACAATCCACTAGCGATTGCTGATGTTTTCATTAAACTTATGTAAGAATCAATGTCAATAGAATTGTTAATTTCCGGACTCACTATGTAACTGGCAAAGAATTGTACGGATAAAGGTGCAATTAAATAGTAGCCAAACAAAACACCAATAAAGAAAAGAAGCGAAGAAACAATGATAAATGAAGCCGCATATTTCTTTTCTTTATCGTACAAAGCTGGGCTAATAAATTTCCAAATTTCCCATAATATAAAAGGAAAAGCAAAAATAAATCCTACCGTAATAGAGGTCCACATGTGCATCGAAAATTGGCCTCCCATTTCTCTGTTTTGAATGGGAAGATTGATTTCGGTTATACACATCGTATCAGCCATATCAAATTGTTTTCCTAAATCGCAAAAGAATTGATACGTTACAAAATCGGGACTTTTTGGTCCGAAAATAATTTCATTGAAAATAAAATCACTGAAAAAGAAAGCTACGACTCCGCAAACTAGAATGGCTGCCGAGCTTCTTACCAATAACCAACGTAATTCTTCGAGATGATCTAAAAACGACATCTCTTTCATGTTTTTTTCTGCCATTATACGATTCCTTCTTTTAAAATATCGTGTAAGTGAAGTATTCCTTTGTATTCGTTGTCGTCAATTACGACCAGTTGTGTGATGGAATTGTTTTCCAAAATATCCAAGGCTTCCGAAACTAAAATACTAGAGTTGATGTTTTTCGGATTTTTCGTCATGATATCCTGAGCTGTTAAATCAGCAAATGTATCACGGTTGTTTAACATACGACGAATATCTCCATCAGTAACAATTCCAACTACTGTATTGTTTTCAATAACAGCTGTTACTCCCAAACGTTTTTCGGAAATCTCCATAATCACTTTTTTGATAGAAGCATCTGGAGTTACCATTGGTTTGTGCGTGGTGTCTAACATATCTTTCACGCGAAGTAATAATTTTTTCCCTAAAGCACCTCCGGGATGATACACAGCAAAATCTTCACTCTTAAAGTTGCGCATTTCCATTAAACAAACGGCTAAAGCATCACCAAGCACTAATTGAGCAGTAGTACTGTTGGTTGGTGCTAAGTTGTTTGGACAAGCTTCATTTTCCACATAAGCATGTAAAATGTAGTGCGATTCTTTTCCTAAGAACGAATTTTTATCTGCGGTCATTCCGATTAATGTATTGCCAAAACGTTTTAATAAAGGCGCTAATACTTTAATTTCAGGACTATTACCGCTTTTTGAAATACAAATGATAATATCTTCTGGTTGTACCATTCCCAAATCGCCATGAACAGCTTCTGCTGCATGTAAAAACATAGAAGGTGTTCCGGTCGAATTTAAAGTGGCTACAATCTTTTGAGCGATTAAAGCACTTTTACCAATTCCAGTAACTACTAATCGGCCTTTGGTATT
>RXJZ01000246.1:0-1843 GCA_003963025.1 Flavobacteriaceae bacterium | reverse complement strand
TAGGTAAAATCATATTAATAGAGAATGAATCCAAACGAAATTGATTTACATAAAGAATTAAAGAAATATTTTGGTTTTAACCAATTCAAAGGGCTTCAAGAACAAGTAGTTAAAAGTATCATTACAGGGAATAATACCTTTGTGATTATGCCTACTGGTGGTGGGAAGTCACTTTGTTATCAGTTGCCGGCTTTAGTGTTGGATGGAACTGCGATAGTAGTTTCGCCGCTAATTGCTTTGATGAAAAACCAAGTAGATGCCATTCGAAGCTTGAGTTCTGAACCCGGAATTGCTCATGTTTTGAATTCTTCATTGAATAAAACCGAAGTTAATCAAGTAAAAAAAGATATCACTTCAGGTATCACAAAATTGTTATACGTTGCCCCAGAATCGTTAACAAAAGAGGAATATATTGAGTTTTTAAACAGTGTAAAATTATCTTTTGTTGCCATTGATGAAGCACACTGTATTTCCGAATGGGGTCACGATTTCCGTCCTGAATATCGCAATTTGAGAAATATTGTACGTCAGTTAGGTGATGTGCCAATGATTGGATTAACAGCTACGGCAACTCCAAAAGTTCAAGAAGATATCTTGAAAAACTTGGATATGCCTGATGCAAATACCTTCAAAGCGTCGTTCAATCGTCCCAATTTATTTTACGAAGTACGTACCAAAACAAAAAATGTTGAATCGGACATCATTCGATTCATCAAACAACATAAAGGAAAATCAGGGGTTATTTACTGTTTGAGTCGTAAAAAAGTGGAAGAAATTGCCCAAGTTTTACAAGTGAATGGTATTAGCGCTGTTCCATATCACGCAGGTTTGGATGCTAAAACACGTGCCAAACATCAAGATATGTTTTTGATGGAAGATGTGGAAGTGGTAGTGGCTACTATCGCTTTTGGTATGGGAATTGATAAACCTGATGTACGTTATGTTATTCATCACGATATTCCAAAATCTTTAGAAAGTTATTATCAAGAAACGGGTCGTGCTGGTCGTGATGGTGGTGAAGGTCACTGTTTAGCGTACTATTCGTATAAAGATATTGAAAAGTTAGAAAAATTCCTTTCAGGAAAACCCGTTGCGGAACAAGAAATCGGATTTGCTTTGTTACAAGAAGTGGTGGCTTATGCTGAAACTTCTATGTCGCGTCGTAAATTCTTGTTGCATTATTTTGGTGAAGAATTCGACGATGTCAACGGAGAAGGAGCGAATATGGATGATAATGTTCGTAATCCGAAGAAAAAAATTGAGGCTCAAGACCAAGTCGTTACTTTGTTAAAAGTGGTTCGCGATACCAAGCAATTATTCAAATCGAAAGAAGTGGTTTTAGCTTTAGTGGGTAAAATTAATGCTGTAATAAAAGCTCAAAAAATTGATGCTTTACCTTGTTTTGGAACTGGAAATGCGTTTGATGAGAAATATTGGATGGCGTTAATTCGACAAGTTTTAGTAGCTGGATTGCTTACGAAAGATATTGAAACATATGGTGTTTTGAAAATGTCACCAAAAGGAGAAGCTTTTATTAGCAAACCAGAGTCCTTTTTAATGTCTGAAGATCATGAGTATAATGAAGAGGAAGATGAAGCAATTGTTACTGCTGCAAAATCTACAGGAACTGCTGATGAAGCTTTAATGACCATGTTACGTGATTTACGTAAAAAAGAAGCGAAAAAATTAGGTGTACCTCCATTTGTTATTTTCCAAGATCCTTCATTAGAAGATATGGCTTTAAAATATCCAATTTCTATTGATGAGTTGAGTAATGTTCATGGAGTAGGAGAAGGGAAAGCCAAAAAATACGGAAAACCATTTGTTGATTTAATCAATCGAT
>RXJZ01000094.1 GCA_003963025.1 Flavobacteriaceae bacterium | reverse complement strand
TTTAATTCAATATCAAATATGTGAGATACTAAATCCAACAAATTGTGATGTTGCAACAGTTGCAATTGTAATAGGTAGTTGTTTAGACTTCCCGATTAATGATTGTGATGGAGATGGAGTAACTAATGGGCAAGAGGCTATTGATGGAACAGATCCTTCTAATCCTTGTGATTTAGTAGCTTTAAATCAAGATACAACACCAAATTTAACTTGGTTACAGGGAGATTGTGATGGTGATGGAGTATCTAATGGTCAAGAGATTATTGATGGAACTAATCCTACAGATTCATGTGATTATCTAATTAATCACGTATTGTTATCACAAGGAGGTCTTTGGTTAGATGCTGATTGTGATGGGGATGGAGTAACTAATGGTCAAGAAGTCATAGATGGAACAGATCCTTTAAACCCATGTGAATCTATTGAAGAAAATGTAACGTTACCTCAATCTGAAGAGTTTTTAGATGGCGATTGTGATGGTGATGGATTAACAAATGGTGAGGAAATTGGTAACAATCCAAATAGTCCAAATGATGCAAATGGAAACGGCATTCCAGATTATTTAGAAATTAACAATCATTCAGTGTCTGACGATGAGTTGGAAATTTTTAATTTAGTAACACCGAATGGAGATGGTGATAATGATGTTTTTGTTATCCGAAACATTGAATTGTATCCAAATAATTCTGTTGAAATTTATAACAGATGGGGAGTACTAGTATATGAAACCAAAGGATACGGTCAAAATCAAAAGTACTTTAGAGGTATTTCTGAAGGAAGAGTAACCATTAATCAAGCATCTGAATTACCTGTTGGTACTTATTTTTACATAGTGAAATATGTGAATAGTCAAGGAAAACAGAAAGAGCGATCAGGATATTTATATATTAATAGATAATTGAAAAGAGGGAGGGATTTATTTGACTTCCCTCTTTAAAAAAATAAAATAATACATCATGAAAAAAATATTTATTCTTGTAATCATAATGTGGTTGCCCTCATTTGGACAACAAGATTCGCAGTTTACACAATACATGTATAATACTATTAATATAAATCCGGCATACGCAGGAAGTAGAGATGTTTTGAGTGTATTTGGTTTACATCGTAATCAATGGGTAGGATTGGATGGGGCTCCAGTTACGAACACATTTGCAATTCATTCCCCACTAAGAAATGAAAATTTAGGTTTAGGTTTATCGTTTATAAATGACCGTATAGGGCCTTCTGACGAGAATTCTATATCAATCGATTTTTCTTATTCCATTCCAGTTTCGTTAAATTACAAATTGGCATTTGGAATAAAAGCTACAGGTAATTTTTTAAATGTAGATTTTACTAAACTTAATATTTATAATCCTGGTGACGCTTTAGCGCAATATAATATAGATAATAAGTTTTCTCCAAATGTGGGAGCAGGTTTATATTATTACTCAGATAATACTTATTTTGGTTTATCAGTACCTAATTTTTTAGAGACGAAACATTTTGATAAAGGGCAAGGAACATTTTCTCAAAATTCTGTGGCAGCAGAGCGTATGCATTATTATTTTATAATGGGTAGAGTTTTTGAAATTTCTCCTGATGTTAAATTTAAGCCAGCGTTTCTTTCAAAAATAATTAAAGGTTCACCTTTACAGATGGATTTATCAGCTAATTTTTTATTTTATGAGCGTTTTACTCTTGGTGCTGCTTATCGATGGGATGCTGCAGGTAGTATGTTGGCAGGCTTCCAAGTTTCAGACAATTGGTTTATTGGTTATGCTTATGATATGGAAACAACAAAATTGGCTAACTATAATTCAGGATCTCACGAGTTCTTTCTTCGATATGAATTTAATAAAAAATCAGATCGAGTTGTAAATCCTAGATTCTTCTAAAATTAGATATTATGAAATTAATTATAAGTATATTAAGTATAAGTTGTTTTTTTTCTGTTTCTGCACAAGAAGTAAAAGAAAAAATAGCAGAGAAAAAATATGAAGGATATTCCTATATAGACGCTATAGCCATTTATGAAAAAGTAGCTGAAAAAGGACATGTTTCAGTTGAATTATTTCAAAAATTAGGAGATTCCTATTATTTCAATGGCATGTTAGATAAATCTAAAGTTTGGTATGACAAATTGTTTCAAATGGAAAACCAAACCTTAGATCCCGAGTATTACTTTCGTTATTCACAATCGTTAAAAGCTGTAAAAGCTTATAAAGAAGCGGATAAGATGATGGAAAAGTTTTATGCTTTAACAAATGATTATCGTGGGGAGTTATATGTAAAAAATAAATTGTATTTAGTTGACATAAATAATAGTCTAGATAAATACACCATAACAGACGCAGGAATTAACTCTGAATTTTCAGATTATGGAGGTAATTTTAAAGATACTAAAATGTATTTTGTATCAAATCGTATTCCTCAAAAGAATAATAAAAAAATTGATAAGTGGACCAATCAAAACTTTTTAAATATTTATCGAGCAGAGTTTAGTGATTCAGCAAAAGCGGTTTACATTGATGAGATTGTGGATGAGTTTAATACGAAATACCATGAGTCTAGTCCTGTTTTTACAAAAGATGGTAAAACCATGTATTTTACCCGTAACAATTACAACAATGGAAAAGTTGTTATGGATAAAGATAAAGTAATTAAACTT
>RXJZ01000173.1 GCA_003963025.1 Flavobacteriaceae bacterium | reverse complement strand
CTCCAAATTATCCATATCGAGATTTTATGGTTCGTTTCGGTTTAGAATGGAATTTCTTTAAATAATAAGAAGCCTTTTGTCTTGGTTTTTTATTTCTAAAATTCACACTATCTTTGCAAAATAATTCAAAATTTCAGATGAAATACGCAAAAAATATATTAGAAACTATTGGGAATACACCTTTGGTTAAATTAAATAAGGTTACTGCTGAAGTTGATGCTTTAGTATTGGCAAAAGTTGAAACTTTCAATCCTGGAAATTCTGTTAAAGATAGAATGGCAGTAAAAATGATTGAAGATGCAGAAGCAGATGGAAGATTAAAACCAGGAGGAACTATTATTGAAGGAACTTCAGGAAATACTGGAATGGGTTTAGCCTTGGCAGCAATCGTAAAAGGGTACAAATGTATTTTTGTGATTTCAGATAAGCAATCAAAAGAAAAATCGGATATTCTTCGTGCAGTTGGAGCAAAAGTAATCGTTTGTCCAACCGATGTAGAACCAACCGATCCGCGTTCATATTATTCAGTGTCAAAGAAATTAGGAGAGGAAATTCCAAATTCTTGGTACGTAAATCAATACGATAATCCAAGTAACGCTATTGCACATTACGAACAAACGGGTCCAGAAATTTGGGAACAAACTGAAGGAAAGATTACTCATTTTGTTGTAGGTGTTGGAACTGGAGGAACGATTTCTGGAACTGCTAAATATTTAAAAGAGAAAAATCCAAACATCAAAATTTGGGGAATTGATACCTATGGTTCTGTTTTCAAAAAATACCACGAAACAGGAATTTTTGACGAGAACGAAATCTATTCTTACATTACCGAAGGAATTGGAGAAGATATTTTACCAAAGAATGTTGACTTTTCATTAATCGATGGATTTACAAAAGTTACCGATAAAGATGCAGCTGTTTATACAAGAAAAATTGCTTTAGAAGAAGGAATTTTTGTTGGAAACTCTGCTGGAGCCGCTGTAAAAGGTTTATTGCAGTTAAAAGAAAATTTTGGTCCAGAAGATGTAGTTGTGGTCTTATTTCACGATTCTGGAAGCCGTTATGTTGGAAAGATGTTTAACGATGATTGGATGCGCGAAAGAGGTTTCTTAGAAGAAGAAATTACCAAAGCAGAAGATTTGATCAAAGAACATATCGAGAAACCATTAGTGATTGTTCGTACAGAAGAATTAGTTTCGCACGCAATTGAAAGAATGAGAAAATATAAAATCTCTCAAATTCCTGTAGTTGATGTTAATGGTTTTGTAGGTTCTGTTGATGAATCAGATTTATTCCAAAGTTTTATTTCGGATAAAAATACTGCTGAACTACCAATTCGAGAAGTAATGGGGAAACCGTTTCCAATTGTAAAAATTGGAACGCCAGTTGAAGAAGTTTCTAAACTAATCAATAAAGATAACCAAGCGGTTTTAATTGATTTAGGAAATGGTAAACATCACATTATTACCAAATATGATATTATCGGTTCAATAAAATAAGAATTGGATATTTGTTTTTGATTAACCTGTAAATTTATTTTTGCAGGTTTTTTTATTTTTATACCTTTGTTTTTCAATTATATACGCCATACAGAATGAAAGAAGATTTTTTGCACCACGTTTGGCAATTCAAGAAATTTGATATTGCCAACTTAAAAACTACAAAAGGAGAATCGATTCAGATTCTCAATTCGGGTCAATATTTACAACTTGCCGGACCTGATTTTTTCAATGCGCAACTTATTATTGGAAATCAAAAATGGGCTGGAAATGTTGAAATTCATCTCAAGTCATCAGATTGGTATGTTCATAATCATGAGAAAGATTCAAATTATGATTCGGTGATTTTGCATGTGGTTTGGGAATATGATGTGCCTATTTTTAGGAAAGATAATTCGGAAATCCCAACAGTAGAACTTAAAGAATACGTCGCACTTTCAGATTTGCATAAATATCAGTCATTAGTAAGTCAGAAATCCTGGATTTATTGTGAAAATGAACTACAAAATGTTGATAATTTTATCTTTAAGAATTGGCAAGAACGCTTATTTTTTGAACGCTTAGAAAGAAAATCGCAACTGATTTTTGAATTGGTTGAAACTTCTAATCAAGATTGGGAAGCGGTTTTGTTTTATCTTTTGGCTAAAAACTTCGGATTGAATACCAATGGAGAATTGTTTTTTAAAGTTGCCAAATCTATTCCGTTTCACGTGATTCGAAAAGAATCTTTTTCTTTAGAATCACTGGAAGCTTTATTGTTAGGTCAAGCAAATTTACTTTCTCATGATTTTCAAGATAGTTATGCAAAAGAACTGCAAAAATCCTATGCTTACTTAGTTCAGAAATATCAATTACAAGAAAAAGTAATTGGTTCTGTAGAATTTTTCAAGCATCGCCCTGATAATTTTCCTACTATTCGCTTGGCGCAATTGGCTAATTTGTATTTTCATCGAAAGAATCTTTTTTCATTGGTTATGAATAGTACTTCCATAAGTGAATTATATCAAATTTTTAATCTAGGTGTCAGTAAATATTGGGAAACGCATTATAATTTTGATAAAGAAAGTTCGAAAAAGATGAAAAAGCTTTCTAAATCATTCATAGATTTATTGGTTATAAATACAATCATTCCGCTTCGATTTGCTTATGCCAGAAGTCAGAACAAAGAGATTACTCAAGAATTGATTGATTTGGCAACTTTAATTCCAGCCGAACAAAATGTAATTATCGAAAAGTTTAAGATATTCGGATTGCAGGTGAATAATGTTTATGAATCTCAAGCCTTATTAGAATTAAAAAAGAATTATTGCGATCATAAAAAGTGTTTAGATTGTACTATTGGACATTTTATTCTTAAAAAATAATCGTATTTTTGAAAAAAAATATCTAATAATGGTTCAGAACCTATTGCATTTTTTTGAAAAACACGGTTTTTTTGTAGCATCCAGATTGGCTGATAGATTAGGGATGAGAGCTACTAACGTGCGTTTGTTTTTTATCTATATTTCTTTTATAACAGTAGGTTTGGGATTTGGATTGTATCTTACTTTAGCTTTTCTTTTAAAGTTAAAAGATATGATAAAAACTAAAAGAAGTTCAGTTTTTGACTTGTAAAATTTCATTAAACGCAACTTTTATTTGTTTTTTAGATTGTTTTCTTATCTTTGAAAAATTAACAACCAATATAATTATATGACTGCAAAAGTAGAATCGTGGGGTTCACGTGTTGGACTTATTTTAGCCATGGCTGGAAATGCTGTTGGATTAGGGAATTTTTTAAGATTTCCAGTTCAAGCAGTTCAAAATGGAGGAGGAGCTTTTATTATTCCTTATTTAGTTTGTTTTTTATTAATGGGTATTCCATTGTTGTTGATTGAATGGTCAACAGGTCGTTTTGGTGGGAAATTTGGTAATCATAGTACACCTTATATTTTAGATACAATGGCTAAAGGTCGTATTTGGAAATATATTGGAGTTTTTGGGATATTTACTAATATTGCCGTTGCCGCATATTATTGTTATATTGAGTCTTGGACAATGTCTTATGTTTATCATTCAATTGTTGGAACGTTTAATGGAATGAGTCAAGCAGATGTGGCAGGATTCTTTAATTCTTATGTAGATATTTCTCAATCTACGACAGGGATTCCCTATGAAGCAGTTGTTTTTTATATCTTATGTTTATTATTAAATACTTGGATTTTATCTAAAGGTTTAGGAGGTATTGAAAAAGTTGCTAAGATTGGAATGCCACTGTTGATTTTATTTGGTGTGATTTTAGCAGTCAGAGGTGTTACTTTAGGTACTAGTGGAGCATCGGATGTTTTTCCAAATGCAAATGCATGGGATGGATTAAATTTTTTGTGGACGCCACAATTTGATTCGTTGGCAAATCCAAAAGTTTGGTTAGCAGCTGCTGGACAAATTTTCTTTACACTTTCCGTGGGTATGGGAACAATTCATTGTTATGCTGCTTATTTAAAAGAAAGAGACGATGTAGCTTTAAATGCTGTTTCTGCCGGATTCATGAATGAATTCGTTGAAGTGGTTTTAGGTTCTTTAATTGTAATTCCAATTGCTGCAGGATATTTAGGATTAGATTGGGTTATTCAAAATGCTGGTTTTGGTATGGCTTTTCAAACAATGCCTTATTTGTTCGAACAATGGGGCGGTGTGCTAGCAATCTTAGCAGGAGTGTTTTGGTTTGGACTTCTATTCTTTGCGGGGATTACTTCTTCATTAGCAATGGGAACTCCATGGATGGGCTTTATGTCTGATGAATTTGGATGGTCTAAAAATAAAGGGGCTTGGTCATTTGGAGCATTAGCTTTAATTATGGGATTGCCAACTGTAATTTTCTATAATCAAGGTGTTTTTGATCAATATGATTATTGGGCAGGAACTGTGAGTTTAGTTGTATTCGCTTTCCTAGAAACAGTATTGTTTTCTTATATTTTCGGAATTAACAGAGGATGGGAAGAAATTAATAAAGGAGCTGATATCAAATTGCCTAAGTTCTTTAAATATGTTATTTTAATAATCACGCCATTATTGTTAGGTGCAGTATTGGTAACTAGTATACCTGATTGGGCTAATCAAATTCAAAATAACGACACAAGAAATAAAGAATGGTTTGCCGATAATTATTTTGCTGAAAATTTTGAGGGTTCTGGAAAGATGTCAGGTAAAGTTGTTGAAGTAAAATCTGATTATGTTAAATTTGAATTTGAAAACGAAAGAAAGAAATTCGACAAAGTTTCAAATCAAGTTCTTGTTGAAAAATTTAATGATACAAAAGAATATAAATTTGATGCAAATTTAAATCAAGAAGTTATTGTAAAAGTAGGAGATGTAATTAAGCCTGGTGATGCTATTGCTAAAGGTGATTTTACGAATAATACTTTATATAAATTTATAGGTAGAATGTTATTGTTAACGCTTTTTGTATTTATTTCTGTAATTGTTTACGTTGCTTATAAGAAACGTGTTAAAGAAGGGAGGGCCACATTATGAATTCAGCAGCATTAGTTACTATGGTTTTAGCGCAAGGAATAGTTATTGCTTTAACGCTTTACTTTTTTTATAAAGTTTTGACAACTCCTCCAACTCAAGAACCTGATTCTTTTTCAGAAAATGATGAAGAAACAATAAGAAAAAACGATTAATTTTTTCAAAATGAATAAACTAAAATCCTACTTCCTGTTTTCAAGAGAACACAGAAGTGGGATTTTTTTGTTGTTTGCCATTATTATTTTAGTGCAATTAGGTTATTTTTTTCTTAAAGATAATTTCGTGTCTGCAAATAGTAATTCAGAAGACAAAGCTTGGTTGTCAGTGCAAAATGAAATTGACAGTTTAAAAAATAGTCAAGCAACCAAAAAAGATACGATTTATCCATTTAATCCCAATTATATTTCCGATTATAAAGGCTATAAATTAGGAATGTCAATTCAGGAAATTGATCGTTTGCATGCTTATCGAAAAAAAGGAAAATTTGTAAATTCTGCAGAAGATTTTCAGCAGGTGACTCAAGTTTCAGATGTATTTCTTTCTAAGATTAGTCCGTACTTCAAATTTCCAGATTGGGTTAAAAACAAAACAAATGTTACTTCAGAAAAGTTTCATAAGTTTTTACCAAAGGAAAAAGAAAAAATAGTTCAAAAAGATATCAATAGTGCAACAAGAGAAGATTTAATTGAGGTTTACGGTATCGGAGAAAAATTAGCAGATAAGATTTTACAAGAGAAAGAGAAGTTAGGATGCTTCGTTAGTATGGAGCAGTTTCAATTTATATGGGGAATTAGTCCAGAGGCTTTAGCAGATTTAGAAAAACGATTTGCAGTTAAAACACAAACCGGATTAAAGAAAATTGCTATAAACGATTTGTCTCAAAAAGAATTGGCAAAATTTCCCTATTTTAATTATTCAATAGCTAAAGAGATAGTTATTTATCGAACTATGAATAATGGGGTTAAAAGTACTGACGATTTAACAAAAATTAAGGGAATGCCTAATGAAAAAATAAATATAATCGCCTTATATTTGAATTTTTAAAACAATACCAATAAAACAACCTATATTATAGATTTATGAATTCAATGTATTTTACAGAAGAACACGAATTATTCAGACAAAGTTTTAGAGATTTTTTACACAAAGAAGTGGTGCCTCACATTGAAAAATGGGAAAAAACAGGAACAATTGAGCGTTTTATTTGGGAGAAATTCGGTGAAATGGGCTTTTTTGGATTGAATTATCCAGAAGCTTATGGTGGAATGGCTTTGGATTTATTTTATACGGTTATTTTCTTGGAAGAACTTCAAAAAGTAAAATCTTCTGGTTTTGCGGCTGCTATGTGGGCGCATGCTTATTTAGCTATGACACATTTAAATGCAGAAGGGGATGAAAGAATTAAAAAGGATTATTTAGCGCCAAGTATTGCTGGAAAAAAAATTGGAGCATTATGCATCACAGAGCCATTTGGGGGAAGTGATGTTGCTGGTATGAGAACAACTGCTGTGAGAAACGGTGATAAATTTATAATAAATGGTTCTAAAACGTTTATAACAAATGGTGTTTATGCGGATTACTATGTGTTAGCAGCTAAAACTAATCCAGAATTAGGGAATAAAGGAATTAGTATCTTTTTGGTGGATGCAAAAACACCAGGTATCTCAGCAACTAAGTTAGATAAATTAGGATGGAGAGCATCAGATACAGCAGAGCTTGCATTTGACAATGTGGAAATTCCATTAGAAAATTTAATGGGTGAAGAAGGAAAAGGTTTCCCGTATATCATGCAACATTTTGCTTTAGAACGTTTAATTATGGCAATCAATGCTCATGCAAGAGCAGAATATGCAATTGAATATACTATTGAATATATGTCACAACGCGAAGCTTTCGGAAGTACAATTAATAAATTCCAAGCTTTAAGACATACAATGGTAGAACATGCAACAGAAGTGGAACATTGTAAAATATTTAATTATGCTGCTGTAGCAAGATTAAATAAAGGAGAATATGTGGTTAAAGAAGCAACCATGGCAAAATTGAAATCGACCAAAGTTGCAGATTTAGCAATTTATGATTGTTTGCAAATGTTAGGTGGTTATGGTTATATGGAAGAGTATCCATTAGCCCGTTTGTTGAGAGATAGTCGTTTAGGTCCAATTGGTGGAGGAACTTCTGAAATTTTAAAAGAAATTTTATCAAAAATGATAATTGATAATCAAAATTACAAACCAGCGGTTAAATAAATTTAGTAAATAATGTTGAACTCCTGTCTAAATAGATAGGAGTTCTTGTTTTATAAAATCTTTTTCTTTAAAAGTTTGACAAATAGATGTTTTGTAATTGAAAAATAATTGCTACATTTGCACCCTTAACGAGAGGAGGTGTCTATATTATGTTAATTATACCAATTAAAGACGGAGAAAATATCGATAGAGCATTAAAGCGCTATAAAAGAAAATTTGATAAAACAGGAACTGTTCGTCAGTTACGTGCACGTCAAGCTTTCATTAAGCCATCTGTTTTAAACAGAGCTAAAATTCAAAAAGCAGCTTATATTCAAGGATTGAGAGACTCATTAGAAAGTTAATATTTTTGAATAAACTATACTAACCGCTAAATAATAAAGTGTAACTTTGTTTTTAGCGGTTTTTTTATGGCTACAAATCTACAAGCATATCAAGATTATTTGGTTAAAGAGAAAAATTATTCTCCTTTAACGGTTCGAGCGTATTTAGATGATATTAATTCGTTTCAAGAGTATCTTAAAGAGCAATCTATCAATCTTGAAGAAGTTGTTTATCCAAATATTAGAAGTTGGATAGTTGTTCTAATGGAACATAACATGTCAACTACTTCTGTTAATAGGAAAATATCAGCATTAAAATCTTTTTATAAATTTTTATTAAAAGTTAAGCAAATCTCTGTAAATCCACTTCTAAAACACAAATCATTAAAGACTGCAAAAAAGGTTCAAATTCCATTTTCGGAAAAAGAAATTAATGATGTTTTTTTGGATAATGACTGTATGAATGATTTTGAAGGCATTCGAAATCGACTCATATTAGAGCTTTTTTATACTACCGGAATCAGAAGGGCTGAATTGATTAATTTAAAGCTGAGTAGTATTAATGAGATTCAAAAATCAATTCGAGTTGTTGGAAAAAGAAATAAAGAGCGGGTTATTCCTATGTTAGATTGTACTTTGAACTTATATAGAATTTATAAAACCCAAAGAAATAATTTAGAGCAAATTAATGATAAAGAGATGTTAATTTTGTCTAAAACTGGTCATAAAGTGAGCGAATCGTTTGTGTATCGATTAATAAATGATTACTTTAGTGCTGTCTCGAAAAAAGAAAAGAAGAGTCCCCACGTTCTTAGGCATTCCTTTGCAACGCATTTGCTAAACAATGGAGCCGATTTAAATTCCGTAAAAGAGTTATTAGGTCATGCTAGTTTATCGTCTACTCAGATATATACGCACAGCAGTTTGGCTGAATTAAAAAAAGTGTATCAAGATGCGCATCCTAGAAATAAGAAATAACTCGATTGTATAACCATTTTAATTAACAGAATTATGAAAGTTAATGTGCAAGCAGTAAATTTTAATGTAGACAGAAAATTGGTAGATTTCATTCAAGAGCGAATGGATAAGTTGGAGAAATATTATGATAAAATTGTTTCAGCAGAAGTTTTTTTAAGGCTTGAAAATACGAGTGATAAAGAAAATAAAACAGCAGAAATTAAAATCATCGTTCCTGGAGATGATTTTTTGGTTAAAAAAACAGCAAAAAGTTTTGAGGAAGCTGTAGATTTGTCAGTTGATTCATTAGAAAGAGTAATTGTAAAAAGAAAGGAAAAATTAAGAGCTAATACATAAAAATAAAAAAAACATAAAAAATGTTTTGATTCAAAAATAAATTATATACATTTGCAGTCCGTTAGAAATAGCGGACTTTTTATATTTAAGTTGCCGGTGTAGCTCAGCTGGCTAGAGCAGCTGATTTGTAATCAGCAGGTCGTGGGTTCGAGTCCCTCCATCGGCTCAAAGTTTTAAGTAGCTTAATATAAAAGGTTTGGGGAGATACTCAAGCGGCCAACGAGGG
The DNA here is from genome assembly GCA_003963025.1 of Flavobacteriaceae bacterium. Classification (GTDB taxonomy): domain Bacteria; phylum Bacteroidota; class Bacteroidia; order Flavobacteriales; family Flavobacteriaceae; genus Flavobacterium. Next base: position 6,097 of record RXJZ01000173.1, on the reverse strand, counting down.
CGGACTGTAAATCCGCTGACTACGTCTTCGCAGGTTCGAATCCTGCTCTCCCCACATTGAAAATTAGAATTTAGAAAAATGAATTTAGAAATTTCTGAATTCTGAATTCTAACTTCTGAACTCACAAAAGCCGGTGTAGCTCAGGGGTAGAGTGCTTCCTTGGTAAGGAAGAGGTCACGGGTTCAATTCCCGTCATTGGCTCTTAAGAAAGTTTATTTTTTGAACACTAATATATAACTAAGATTAAATTATTAAATCATGGCAAAAGAAACCTTTGATCGTTCGAAGCCCCATTTAAATATTGGAACTATCGGACACGTTGACCACGGTAAAACTACATTAACAGCTGCAATTACTAAAGTATTAGCTGATGCTGGTTTATCAGAAGCAAAATCATTTGATCAAATTGATAATGCTCCAGAAGAAAAAGAAAGAGGTATTACTATTAATACATCTCACGTAGAATATTCTACAGCTAACCGTCATTACGCTCACGTTGACTGTCCAGGTCACGCGGATTACGTTAAGAACATGGTTACAGGTGCTGCTCAAATGGACGGTGCTATCTTAGTAGTTGCTGCTACAGATGGTCCTATGCCACAAACAAGAGAGCACATCCTTTTAGGTCGTCAAGTAGGTGTGCCTAGAATGGTTGTATTCATGAACAAAGTGGATATGGTTGATGATGCTGAATTATTAGAATTAGTAGAAATGGAAATCAGAGATTTATTATCTTTCTATCAATATGATGGTGATAATGGTCCTGTTATTCAAGGTTCTGCTTTAGGAGCTTTAAATGGTGAGCCAAAATGGGTTGATACAGTATTAGCTTTAATGGATGCTGTTGATAACTGGATTGAATTACCTGCTCGTGATGTTGATAAACCATTCTTGATGCCAGTTGAGGACGTATTTACGATTACAGGTCGTGGAACTGTTGCTACAGGTCGTATCGAAACTGGAGTTGCTAATACAGGTGATGCTGTTGAAATCATTGGTATGGGAGCTGACAAATTAACTTCTACAATTACAGGAGTTGAGATGTTCCGTAAAATCCTTGATAGAGGTGAAGCTGGAGATAACGTAGGTTTATTATTAAGAGGTATCGCTAAAGAAGATATCAAAAGAGGAATGGTTATCATTAAACCAGGATCTGTTAAACCACACGCTCACTTCAAAGCTGAGGTGTATATCTTGAAAAAAGAAGAAGGTGGACGTCACACTCCATTCCACAATAACTACCGTCCACAGTTCTATGTACGTACAACTGATGTTACTGGTACTATTTCTTTACCAGCTGGTGTAGAGATGGTTATGCCAGGTGATAACTTAACAATTGATGTTCAATTATTAAGCCCTATCGCTTTATCAGTAGGTTTACGTTTCGCTATCCGTGAGGGTGGTAGAACAGTAGGTGCTGGTCAGGTTACTGAAATTTTAGACTAATTATAAGTCAAATAATAATTAAACCAGCAGTTCGCTGCTGGTTTTTTAACAAACGGGCGTAGTACAAGGGCTAGTATAGTGGTCTCCAAAACCATTGATGGGGGTTCGAATCCCTCCGCCCGTGCAAATAAAAATTAAGATGACAAAAGTAGTTAATTACATATCAGAATCATTTCATGAATTGAAAGCTAATGTGACTTGGCCTTTGTGGTCAGAAGTTCAACGTTTGACTATTATTGTAGCAGTTTTTTCAATCATTTTTGCCCTATTAACATGGGGTGTTGATACATTATTTGGTAAAGCAATTGCTGGTTTTTTTAATATATTAAAATAAAACTCACAAATGGCTGATAATAATGTAAATAAATGGTATGTAGTTCGTGCTGTAAGTGGTCAAGAAAATAAGGTTAAGGCCTACATTGAGACTGAAACAGCTAGGCTGGGTATGGCTGATTATGTTTCTCAAGTTTTAGTTCCAACAGAGAAAGTTGTTCAAGTTAGAGATGGAAAGAAAATTGCTAAGGATAAAGTTTATTTTCCTGGTTATGTAATGATTGAAGCTAACTTAACAGGAGAGATTCCTCATATTATTAAGTCAATTCCTGGTGTTATTGGTTTCTTAGGTGAAACTAAAGGAGGAGATGCTGTGCCATTAAGACAATCTGAAGTAAACAGAATGTTGGGTAAAGTGGATGAGTTGTCTGTAAAAGTGGATAATGTTGCTATTCCTTATGCTGTTGGTGAAACAGTTAAAGTTGTAGATGGTCCATTCAATGGTTTCAATGGTACTATTGAAAAAGTAAATGAAGAAAAGCGTAAACTTGAAGTAATGGTGAAAATTTTTGGAAGAAAAACACCTTTAGAATTAAGTTTTATGCAAGTTGAAAAAGTATAATTTTCGTTACATATATAAATCACATCAATCGCTTCCAATTGATAGATGTGCTAAATTTTTTTAAAAATGGCAAAAGAAGTTAGTAAAGTAGTTAAACTACAAGTTAAGGGAGGTGCTGCGAATCCATCGCCACCGGTTGGACCTGCTTTGGGGGCTGCTGGGGTTAACATCATGGAGTTCTGTAAGCAATTTAATGCTAGAACACAAGATAAACCTGGCAAAGTATTACCAGTACAAATTACTGTGTATAAAGACAAGTCTTTTGACTTTGTTGTTAAAACGCCACCTGCTGCAATTCAATTATTAGAAGCAGCAAAATTAAAGTCTGGTTCAGGGCAACCTAACCGTAAAAAAGTAGCTAACGTTACTTGGGATCAAATTAGAACTATTGCTGAAGACAAAATGGCAGACTTAAACGCTTTCGAAATCGAAAAAGCGATGAGTATGATTGCTGGAACAGCTAGATCTATGGGTATAACAGTAACAGGAAATGCTCCTTTTTAATCTCTAAAAAGAAATTAGACAATGGCAAAATTGACAAAAAAGCAAAAAGAGGCTGCAGCAAAAATTGAGAAGAATAAACTTTATACTTTAAGAGATGCTTCTGCATTAATTAAAGAAGTTGCTTCTGCAAAATTTGATGAGTCTGTTGATATCGCAGTTAAATTGGGTGTAGATCCTAGAAAAGCGAATCAAATGGTAAGAGGGGTTGTAACATTACCTCATGGAACTGGTAAAGATGTAAGAGTATTAGCATTAGTTACTCCAGATAAAGAAGCTGAAGCTAAAGCTGCTGGCGCAGACCACGTAGGTTTAGATGACTATTTACAAAAAATCAAAGACGGTTGGACAGATGTTGATGTAATCATCACTATGCCGGCTGTTATGGGTAAATTAGGTCCATTAGGACGTGTTTTAGGTCCAAGAGGTTTAATGCCTAACCCTAAAACAGGTACTGTAACAATGGATGTTGCTAAAGCGGTGCAAGAAGTGAAAGCTGGTAAAATCGACTTTAAAGTTGATAAAACAGGTATCGTTCACGCTGGAATAGGTAGAGTATCTTTTGATGCTGATAAAATCTATGACAATGCACACGAAATCGTTCAAACATTAATCAAATTAAAACCAACTGCAGCTAAAGGTACTTATATTAAGTCTATTCATATATCAAGTACTCAAAGTCCTGCTATTGCTTTAGATCCTAAAGCGGTATAATTGGTAGTTAAAAATTTTTAGTATGACTAGAGAAGAAAAATCAATCGCTATTGAAGATTTAACTGCACAGTTAGCGGATGTAAATGTTGTTTATTTAGCAGACATTTCAGGACTAGATGCAGATACTACTTCAAACTTAAGAAGAGCTTGTTTTAAAGCTGGTATTAAATTAGAAGTTGTTAAGAACACATTGTTAGAAAAAGCAATGGAAGCTTCTGATAACGACTATGGTGATTTAGCATCAGTTCTTAAAGGAAACACTTCTATGTTTATTGCTGATACAGCTAATGGCCCAGCAAAAATTATTAAAGAATTCCGTAAGAAAGGTGAAAAACCAATCTTTAAAGGAGCTTATATTAATCAAGAAATTTTCATTGGTGACAATTTATTAGACAGCTTAGTAGCTATCAAATCTAAAGAAGAAGTTATCGCAGAGATTATTGGTTTATTACAATCTCCAGCAAAACGAGTTCTTGCTGCTTTACAAAATCAACCTAACAAGGAAGAAGGAGCAGAATAATACGTACGCACTTAATAAATTATATTTTTACAAAACATTTTAAAAGATAGAAAAAATGGCAGATTTGAAACAATTCGCAGAACAATTAGTTAACTTAACAGTTAAAGAAGTTAACGAATTAGCAACAATATTAAAAGATGAGTATGGTATCGAGCCTGCTGCTGCAGCTGTAGTAGTTGCTGCAGGTGGAGGAGATGCTGGTGCTGCTGCTGAGCAAACTGAATTCACTGTAGTATTAAAAGATGCTGGTGCTTCTAAATTAGGAGTTGTTAAAGCGGTTAAAGAATTAACTGGTTTAGGTCTTAAAGAAGCTAAAGATTTAGTTGATGCTGCTCCTACAAATGTTAAAGAAGGAGTTTCTAAAGATGAGGCTGAAGGTCTTAAGAAAGCTTTAGAAGAAGCAGGAGCTGTAGTTGAGTTAAAATAATTTATACTCATAAATAAGCTAGGTTTAGGTCTTGAGAGTGTTCTCAAAGACCTAAACCATTTTGCGTATATTAAATAAATGTATTTTTTATACGTTTTAAAGTAACCAATAACGAAGAAAAAAAATAAACAAACTTTCCTGGTTTATTTTTAAAGATGTATCGGTTACTAAATAAAAGGAAGTATTAAAAATCAGTGTTTTTACACAAAAAATTACTTTTTTTAAATCAAAATTTTGTCCATTGATGATAACAAATCAGACTGAAAGATTAAATTTTGCTTCGACAAAAAACATTCCACAATATCCAGATTTTCTAGATATTCAAGTGAAATCGTTTAAAGATTTCTTCCAATTAGAAACGAAATCTGACGAAAGAGGCAACGAAGGGCTGTATAATACCTTCATGGAAAATTTTCCAATTACTGATACGAGAAACCAATTCGTATTAGAGTTTCTAGATTATTTTATTGATCCACCTAGATATACTATTGAAGAGTGTATTGATAGAGGTTTAACATATAGTGTGCCTCTAAAAGCTAGATTAAAATTATATTGTACTGACCCTGAACACGAGGATTTTGAAACAATTGTTCAAGATGTGTATTTAGGAACAATACCATATATGACACCTAGCGGAACATTCGTTATCAATGGTGCTGAGCGTGTAGTTGTATCGCAGTTACACAGATCTCCAGGTGTATTCTTTGGACAGTCTTTCCATGCAAATGGAACTAAATTATATTCTGCCAGAATTATTCCTTTTAAAGGTTCTTGGATTGAATTCGCTACCGATATCAACAACGTAATGTATGCGTATATCGATAGAAAGAAAAAATTACCTGTAACTACTTTATTTAGAGCAATCGGATTTGAAAGAGATAAAGATATCTTAGAAATTTTCGACTTAGCAGAAGAAATTAAAGTATCTAAAACTGGTATTAAGAAATATGCGGGAAGAAGACTTGCTGCACGTGTATTGAATACATGGCATGAAGACTTCGTGGATGAGGATACTGGTGAAGTGGTTTCTATTGAGCGTAACGAAATTATCTTAGATCGTGATACAATTCTTGATAAAGATAATATCGAAGAAATAATTGAAGCAGACGTAAAAACTATCCTTTTACATAAAGAGGATAACAATGCGGCTGATTATACAATTATTCATAATACGTTACAAAAAGACCCAACAAACTCTGAAAAAGAAGCTGTTGAGCATATTTACCGTCAGTTGCGTAACGCAGAACCACCTGATGAGGAAACGGCTCGTGGTATTATAGATAAATTGTTCTTCTCTGACCAACGTTATAACTTAGGTGAAGTAGGTCGTTATAGAATGAATAAAAAGTTAAATCTTGATATTCCAATGGAAAAACAAGTTTTAACGAAAGAAGATATTATTACAATCGTTAAATATTTGATCGAATTAATCAACTCTAAAGCTGAGATTGATGATATCGACCACTTATCAAACCGTCGTGTAAGAACTGTTGGTGAGCAATTATCAGCACAGTTCGGAGTAGGATTAGCTCGTATGGCTAGAACTATCCGTGAGAGAATGAACGTTCGTGATAACGAGGTGTTTACACCTATC
>RXJZ01000277.1 GCA_003963025.1 Flavobacteriaceae bacterium | reverse complement strand
TGCGTAATAATTGATCGCCACATTCCATGTAATTCGGATGGTCTTCACTTCTAAATATATTACCTAGCTCACCTTTAGAGACTCTGAAATTCACTAAGTTTAATATCTCAATAATTTGGTCATCGCGTAATTGTAAGGCTACACGTAACTTTTTAAAAACATCGTTGTTATTCATTTTTTGTAAAATATTAGGTCAAAGATATCCATTTAAATTAAGAATTCTTATTTTTACCTGAAAAGAAATATTTTATGGATACACATCAAGAAAAAATAAGTTTATTACAAGAAATGATTGCATTTGCTTTAATCGATGGTGAATTGCATGATAGAGAGTATGATTTTTTGGAAATGGTAGCCATGGAATTGGAAATCGAAAAAGCTGTTTTTCATCAATTATTCCAAAATAGAGGAGTTGTTACGGTTATAAAAGATGAGTTTAACAGAATTTGTCAGTTTTATCGTTTGGCTTTATTAATGCATTGTGATGGTGTTTTACATGAAGCAGAACAGATTAAAATCAATGAAATAGGTATTAATATGGGATTGAATCCGTATGCCATGAAACGCATTTTGCATTTAATGAAAAACTCCCCAAACCGAATGGTTGAGGGAGAGGTTTTATTGTCGGTCTTTTCTGAGCAACATAATTAGTTTCCAAAATCTTCAGAATGGATTCGGATATAATCCACTATTAAAGCAACAATATCTTCACCTTCTTCGCTAAAGAATTCTTCTTCTAAATCTTCCCAGGCACCAATTAAAGTTTCGTCTGCTTTTTTAATGAAGTTTCGTCTGATTTCAACATTTGGAGAATAGGCCTTAGGAGGAAATAAACTCCATGCTTTAGCAATTAATTCCGCAGTTTTGACAGCTTTGATTTCTTTATAAGCAACAATTATGTCTTCAACAAAATCTCCAGCTTCAGAAGTAAAGAAAAACGAAAACCCGCCTTCACCCATAGCGCCTTCAAAAATATCTACGTAAACAAATACTTTTTCGCCATCGGTTAATGCTGAAAAATCATCAGTTTCTTCTTTCTTTTCCCAAATAATCTCACCAATAGCTTCGATGATTTTAATTTCGTCTTCTAATTTTAGAATGTTTGCAATGTTGCTCATGTGTATTTTGTTTTATTTAATTTTCTCTTGTAACGACTGAATTTCATCTCTGAATTTTGCAGCTTGCATGAAATCCAATTCTTTTGCTGCTTTCTCCATCATTTTTCTTAAGTCGCGAATTTTCTTTTCTATTTCGGGTTTTGATAAGTATAAACTTTCTGGTTCGGCTGCTTTCAGTGCTTCTTTTTCAAAATATCCAGTTGAAACAGAATTTCCACTTAAGGCATTTCCTAAACTTTTATTTAACGCTTTAGGTTGTAAATTGTTTTCTGTGTTGTAACGAATTTGTTTTTCTCTTCTGTAATTGGTTTCATCAATTGTTTTTTGCATCGAAGCGGTTATTTTATCCGCATACATAATCGCTTTTCCATTTACGTTACGCGCAGCACGACCTACTGTTTGCGTTAACGAGCGGTGACTTCTTAAGAATCCTTCTTTGTCGGCATCTAAAATAGCAACCAACGAAACTTCAGGTAAATCCAAACCTTCACGAAGTAAGTTAACACCAATTAATACATCAAAAATTCCTTTTCGCAAATCTTGCATGATTTCCACACGTTCTAAAGTGTCTACATCGGAATGAATATAACGACAACGAATGGCAACTTTTGTTAGATATTTCGATAATTCTTCCGCCATTCTTTTGGTTAACGTTGTAACAAGAACCCGTTCATCTGCTTCACAACGCAATTGAATTTCTTCAATTAAATCGTCAATTTGATTCGCACTAGGTCGAATTTCAATTATTGGATCTAGTAATCCTGTTGGACGAATGACTTGTTCCACATAAACACCTTCCGTTTTTTGTAATTCGTAATCTGCAGGAGTTGCCGAAACATAAACGACCTGATTTTGAAGCGCTTCAAATTCTTCAAATTTCAACGGACGATTGTCCATAGCTGCAGGTAATCGGAAACCATATTCTACCAAGTTTTCTTTACGACTTCTATCTCCACCATACATGGCATGCACTTGCGAAATCGTAACGTGACTTTCATCGACCACCATTAAATAGTCATCTGGAAAATAATCTAACAAGCAGAAAGGTCTAGTTCCAGGTTCTCTTCCGTCTAGATAACGAGAATAATTTTCAATTCCGGAACAATAACCGAGCTCGCGAATCATCTCTAAATCGAAATTGGTGCGTTCTTCTAATCGTTTGGCTTCTAAATGTTTGCCAATTTCTTTGAAATAATCCACTTGTTTTACCAAATCTTGTTGGATAGCCCAAATCGCATTTTGTAATACATCAGGCGAAGTCACAAACATATTGGCTGGATAAATCGTTAGTTTTTCATAACGTTCTATCACTTGAGCTGTTTTAGCATCAAAAGCTTCAATTTCTTCAATTTCATCTCCAAAAAAGTGAATTCGGAACGGTTCATCTCCATAACTAGGAAAAATTTCTACAATATCTCCTTTGATTCGGAAATTTCCAGGTGCAAAATCCGCTTCTGTTCTCGAATATAAACTTTGTACGAGTTGATGTAATAATTTGGTACGCGAAATCTGTTGATTAACTTCTAGATTAATCACATTTTTCTGAAACTCAACAGGATTTCCAATACCATACAAAC
>RXJZ01000223.1 GCA_003963025.1 Flavobacteriaceae bacterium | reverse complement strand
TTATACAAACCTTCTGTAACTTGCTCGTTCCATTCTGAAACAACAATCCCAAACCGAAAATCTTTCGCGTTTGGGATTGTGTTTTTATCGTAATTAGATAAATTTTTGTTTTCTGTTGCCATTCTTATTCAGTCATTGCAATAAAAGCATCAATGTTCAATCCTTCTTTAGAAGTTTCATATTTCTCTTTAATCTCTAGAAATAATTTGTGAGCTTCCTCTTTTTTACCAGCAATTACACACAATTGAGCTGCTTTAAATAAATATCTTGGCGTAGTAAAGTCGTTTTCAGCTGCTTCAGCTGCTTGTTTGTAATAAGAAATAGCATCATCTACTTTATTAGTTTCAGACAAAGCATCTCCAATAGCTCCTAAAGCAATTGGTTTTAAAATAGCATCATCTGATTTAAATTTCTCTAAATAAGCAATAGCATTTTTAAAATCACCTAAGTTTAAATAAGCCATACCAGCATGATAATTAGCTAAGTTTCCAGCCGCTGTTCCTGAATATTGTTCAGCTACTGCCAAAAACCCTAATTTACCTTCACCACCCTTAAGTGCTAAATTATATAATGAATCATTTTTCTCTGTAGCATCTACTGCTTGTTGGAAAAATTGTTGCGCTTGAAAAATTTCATTGGCTGCTTTTTCTTCTTTAGGCTCAACTACAAAACGGTTGTACAATAAATAAGATAATGTTCCAATCGCAATTGCACCTACAATACCTAAAAGTACTTTTTGATTTTTTGCTACCCAATCCTCTGTCTTAGAAGCAGTCGCATCCAAAGTATTAAAAACCTCAGCCGTTGTACTATCTTGCACATCAACTACTTGTTCAATATCATTTTCAACTTTTTCTTCTTCAGGTTTTGGAGCTTTGTAACCTCTTTTGTTATATGTTGCCATTTATTTTTAATTTAATGAGGTGCAAAAATATAATTTTTATTAAAATTTAAAACCTTTTTTGTAGATATTTTTAAGATTTTCAATTTACTTTTGCAATAAGTCTTACTTTTAGTCATTTAACAACCCTTATTTATTGTGTTTTTAAAACAGTTATCTTTACTTAATTATAAGAATTTAGCTCAAATCGAATTTGATTTTGACGCTAAAATCAATTGTTTTGTTGGAAAAAACGGTGTTGGAAAAACCAATATTTTAGATGCTATTTATCATTTAGCCTACGGAAAGAGCTATTTCAATCCGTTAGCGATTCAAAATATCAAACATGGCGAAGAGTTTTTTGTGATTGATGCTTTACTTGAAAAAAACGGAAAAGAAGAAAAAATTGTTTGTAGTTTAAAAAAAGGACAAAAAAAAACCATTAAGCGAAACGGAAAAGTCTATGAAAAACTTTCTGAACATTTGGGATTAATTCCGTTAGTGATCATTTCTCCTTCTGATGCCGATTTGATTGTAGAAGGAAGCGAAACTCGCAGAAAATTTATTGATAGTGTAATTGGAACATTAGACAACCAATATTTACAATTGCTGATTCAATACCAAAAAACGTTAGCACAACGCAATGCTTTATTGAAATATTTCGCTTTAAACCAAACTTTTGATGCAGACAATTTAGCTATTTACAACGAATTATTAAGCGAAACCGGACAATTAATCTTCAAAAAAAGAAACCAATTTTTAAACGATTTCATTCCGATTTTCCAAAAGCATCACACTAATATTTCTGGCGGAAATGAATCGGTTGCTTTGCGTTACGAAAGTCAATTATTCGAAAAAGATTTACCATCGCTTTTAGAAGAATCGCTTCAAAAAGACAGAATTATTCAATATACAAGTTCCGGAATTCACAAAGATGATTTGGTTTTTGAAATTGATGGTTTCCCAATTAAGAAATTTGGTTCGCAAGGCCAACAGAAATCATTTTTGATTGCTTTAAAATTGGCACAATTCGAATTTATGAAAAAACAAAGTGGTGAATTACCTATTCTTCTTTTTGATGATATTTTCGATAAATTAGACGAAACTCGTGTGCAAAAAATAGTAACCATGGTAAATGATGCTGTTTTTGGACAAATTTTTATTTCCGACACGCATGCCGAACGAACGGAACTAATTATTAAAGAAACACATCAATCCTATAAAATATTTCCGATTTAAATTTCAATAATTCAGAAACACAGATGGAACAGATTTTAAAAATTAATAAAATTTCTTTAATCTGTGTTCCATAGAAAATACTTGATGTTGTTGAATTTGAAAATTACCACATAAACATTACATTTGAAAAAAATTATTCTACGATGAATATTCAAACCAATTTCTCTCTAAAAAATTATAACACTTTCGGAATTGACGCTAAAGCAAAACAATTTATTTCGGTAAGCTCTATTGACGAATTAAAAGAAGTATTGACGGCTAACAACGATATTTTTATTTTGGGTGGCGGAAGCAATATGTTGTTAACGCAAGACATCGAAAAATTAGTCGTTCATGTGAATTTAAAAGGAAGAGAAATTGTAGAAGAAAATGATGATTTTGTGATTGTTAAAGCGCAAGCTGGTGAGAACTGGCACGAGTTTGTACTTTGGTGCATCAATCAAAATTTGGGCGGCATTGAGAATTTATCTTTGATTCCAGGAAATGTAGGTACGACACCAATTCAAAATATTGGTGCTTATGGTGTGGAAATTAAAGATACTATGTTTTCTTGTGAAGCTTTAAACCTGAAATCATTAGAAATCGAAACTTTCACCAATGCGCAATGTAAATTTGAATACCGTGAAAGTGTTTTCAAAAACGAATTAAAAAATCAATACATCATAACTTCTGTCAGTTTTAAATTATCGAAGAGAAATCATAAAGTTTCTACTACTTATGGTGCAATTGAAACTGAATTACAACATCAAAACATACAAAATCCAACCTTAAAAGACGTTAGCAACGCTGTGATTGCTATTCGTCAAAGCAAATTACCAGATCCGAAAGAATTAGGCAACAGCGGAAGTTTCTTTAAAAACCCAATCATCGCAAAAGAAGCTTACGAAAAAGCAAAAGCACTTCACCCAGAAATGCCGCATTATGTAGTTTCAGAAACCGAAGTAAAAGTTCCTGCAGGTTGGTTAATTGAACAAGCTGGTTTTAAAGGAAAACGTTTTGGTGATGCGGGTGTACATAAAAATCAAGCCTTGGTTTTAGTCAATTATGGAACAGCAACAGGAGCTGAAATTGTAGCGCTTTCGAGAAATATCCAACAAACAATTTTAGAAAAATTCGGAATTGCAATAGAAGCGGAAGTAAATATTATTTAGTTAGGAGTCAAAATCTTTGTGTGCTTTTAAAACACATAGACACATTAGATTTGATTTGTGTTGATTTTAGGCGTTTCACTCTGCATACTTAACATAGAAAATCAGTTTAAATCTGCGTTTTGCATTAGCAAATCTATTCTATCCGCGTGCTAAATTTTCTAACTTTAAAGATTTCTTCCTTTTCTTTAATCTGTGTTCCAAAAATTTTGAATTTGTTTTTTGAGATTTGTTTGAAATTTGGGATTTGTTATTTGGATTTTAATTAATTTTGCAGTTCAAAATAGA
>RXJZ01000261.1 GCA_003963025.1 Flavobacteriaceae bacterium | reverse complement strand
TACCTTTTCTTTCATGTTGTAGTATTGGTCTTTTACTTCCGCAATTACGATTTCTTCACCAAATTGTTTTTGCCATTTTTTATTGAATTTATTGGCTAATTCATGTATAAACTCTTTTCTTTCTTTGAATTTTTTAGCACTATGGTCGCGAATGATTAATTCAACCACAGTCTCTTCAATACTTCCAGAAATTCCAACTACGTGAAAGAATCCTTCATAACCTTTAGTTTTTTCAGGAATTTCTTTCTTTGGTAATTTAGAAATGAATTGGTTGGCTAACAACATCGAGTTGATCATTTTTCCCTTAGCATAACCAGGGTGAACGCTTTTTCCTTTGAATGTAATTTTAGCTCCAGCGGCATTGAAATTTTCGTACTCTAATTCACCTATTTGACTTCCATCCATAGTGTAAGCCCAATCACAACCAAATTTTTCAACATCAAATTTATGAGCACCACGACCAATTTCCTCATCTGGTGTAAAACCTACACGAATTTTACCGTGTTTAATTTCTGGATGTTGAATTAGGTATTCCATTGCCGACATAATTTCGGTAATACCCGCTTTATCATCGGCACCAAGTAATGTAGTTCCATCGGTAGTGATTAAAGTTTGTCCTTTATATAAAAGTAAATCTTTGAAATAACTTGGTGATAAAACGATATTTTGTTTCTTATTTAAAACGATATCGCCACCATCATAATTTTTTACAATTTGAGGTTTTACGTTAGCTCCAGTAAAATCAGGTGTAGTGTCGTAGTGAGAAACAAAACCTATAGTAGGAACTTCGTGTTTTACATTACTTTCTAAAGTAGCCATTACGTAACCATTTTTGTCAATAGTTACATCGGTCATTCCCATTGCTTTTAGTTCTTTTACTAATAGATTGGCTAAGTCTAATTGTTTTTTTGTGCTTGGAGTAGTATCTGAATTTGGATCAGATTCGGTGTCTATAGTAACGTAGCTTATAAAGCGATCTATAATATGTTGCATGATTAATATTTTGTACAAATATAAATATTAATACGGTATTTTTAGAATATAAGAGCAGTACTATTTAAAATAGGTATTTCTTATAGTAGATAACGACTCTTTATCAATAAAATCTATACTTATATAAAAAATAACATTCTAAAGTATAAAAAAACCATTTTAAATTAATCGAAATTTGAACAACTTTAAAAACAAATAATTAGCTTTATGAAAAGAGTATTAGTAACAACCAGTTTATTTCTTGGGTTATTTGCAATAGCACAGGAAACGGCTACTTGTCCAGTAACAGGGAAAACGATGAGTATTTCTAAAGAAAATCCTCATAGCGGACCTCATGCTGCTGATTATCACAACAGCAAGAATAGTACTACTACAACTCCTGCAACTGTGGGGACTACAACAGTTGATAGAAACAAACAGTGGTGGCCAAATCAATTGAATTTGAATGTATTGCGTCAGAATTCTGAAAAGTCAGATCCTATGGGAGCAAAATTTGACTATGCAAAAGAATTCCAATCGTTAGATTATGAAGCTTTAAAGAAAGACTTACGTACCTTAATGACACAATCACAAGAGTGGTGGCCAGCCGATTTTGGTCATTACGGAGGATTGTTCATTCGTATGGCGTGGCACAGTGCGGGAACGTATAGAACTGGCGACGGTAGAGGAGGAACTCGTGCTGGAATGCAACGTTTTGCACCTCAAAACAGTTGGCCAGATAATGGTAACTTAGACAAAGCACGTCGTTTGTTATGGCCTATCAAACAAAAATATGGTAATAAAATCTCTTGGGCCGATTTAATGATTTTAACAGGTAACGTTGCATTAGAAGACATGGGCTTTAAAACCTTTGGATTTGCTGGAGGTAGAGAAGATGTTTGGGAACCAGAGTCGCATGTGTATTGGGGACCAGAAACCAAATGGTTAGATGACCAACGTTATTCGGAAGGAAGAAAATTAGAAAATCCATTAGCGGCAGTACAAATGGGGTTAATCTATGTTAATCCAGAAGGGCCTAATGGAAATCCAGATCCGGTATTAGCAGCAAAAGACATCCGTGAAACCTTTGGAAGAATGGGAATGAATGATGAAGAAACGGTTGCTTTAATTGCAGGTGGACACACTTTAGGTAAAACACATGGTGCTGGTGATGCTAAATTAGTCGGGCCAGATCCTGAAGCAGCGCCAATTGAAGAGCAAGGTTTAGGATGGAAAAGCAGCTACAAATCAGGAAAAGGGACAGATGCTATTACTTCTGGTTTAGAAGTTACTTGGACATCAACTCCAGCAAAATGGAGTCACGATTACTTAACGTTCTTGTTCAAATACGATTGGGAATTAACTACAAGTCCAGCAGGAGCGAAACAATGGATTGCTAAAACAGATGATAAGATTATTCCTGATGCATTTGACAAAAACAAAATGCACAAACCCTATATGTTAACGACTGACTTATCGTTACGTTATGATCCAATTTACGAGAAAATTTCTAGACGTTTCTTAGCAGACGAAAAAGCTTTCAATGATGCTTTCGCTCGTGCTTGGTTCAAATTAACACACCGTGATATGGGACCTAAAACTACTTATTTAGGACCAGAAGCACCAAAAGAAGATTTAATTTGGCAAGATCCAATTCCAGCAGTAAATCACAAATTAGTCAATGAAAAAGAAGTGAAAGGATTACAAGCGCAAATCTTAGCTTCGGGATTAAGTATTCAAGATATGGTATC
>RXJZ01000169.1 GCA_003963025.1 Flavobacteriaceae bacterium | reverse complement strand
TAAGGTGGTGTAAATTTTCCTACTATACTAAATTCAGAGCCATACGTTGGGAAGATAGGATTTACCCCTTTACTATTTCTAGTAAGACCTATTGTATAGGTAAGGTTTCTAGATGCGCCATTACCAAACGTAAATAATCCTGTTTTATAATTGTTAAGGTCGTAATATTGGAATGATACCGACTGTGAAAGCACAAAATAATCATCTGGTACTGTAAGTTTTTTTGCTATTCCAACAGATATAGATGAAATATTAAAGCTTTGATTTCTTGTAACATTTCTTGTTGAATAGTTATATGAAAATTGTTTACTATGCGATAAAGTTGTTGAGAAACTTACTGGTTTTTTTCCACCTAGCCATGGTTCTGAAAAGGATAAGCTATAGGTTTGGAAATAAGAACTTCCTTGAAGTCTCAACGACATTTTTTGTCCATCTCCAATAGGTAATGGTTTATAAGCTTCTTTTTTGAAAATATTCCTAGCTGAAAAATTATTAAATGATAAACCTAAAGTACCTATGAATCCACCTCCACCATAACCACCTTGTAATTCAATTTGACTTGATCCTTTTTCAACAACATTATACTCTATGTCAACAGTTCCTGCTTGAGGATCAACATTTTTAAATTCTGGTTTTATAGCTTCAGGATCAAAAAACCCTAACTGTCCAATTTCTCTAATAGAACGAATTAAATCTTCTTTGCTGTACTTTTGTCCAGGCTTTGTTCTTAATTCTCTGTAAATTACATGGTCATTAGTTCTGTCATTACCTACAACTGTAATTTTGTTAAAATAAGCTATTGGTCCTTCCGTAATTCTAATTTCAAAATCAATAGTATCATTAACTGTTCTTGTTTCTACGGGATTAATACTCGAGAATAAATATCCATTGTTTTGATATAAGTTGGTTATGTCTTCACCGTCTGGTTTGGATTTATCAGCAATTCTTTCTTCTAATATTTTTCCGTTGTATACATCGCCTTTTTTAATGCCTAAAATCGAACTTAATTGACGATCTGTGTAAACGGTATTACCAAGATATCTGATATCTCCAAAGTAGTATTTTCTTCCTTCTTCTAATTTAACTTTTATAGCTACGGTGTTTTTCTTTTTGTCATAAGCAACAGAATCAGATACAATTCTAGCATCACGATATCCATTTTCTTTATATTTTCCTATAACGGAACTTAAATCTTCTTTGTATTTTTCTTTAATGTATTTAGAGGATTTAAAAATTCGAATTGGATTTCTCGTTTTAGTGTTTTTGAATGCGCTCTTTAGTTTAGAATCGCTAATTTTAGTATTGCCTTCAAAATCTATTTTACTCACTTTTACCTTACTACCACGATCTATATTAACTACCATTTTAACCTCATTTCCTGTGCTATCAGGAATAGTATTTATGGCAACTTTTGCATTATAAAAGCCGTCTTTTTTATATTTATTTTCAATATAATTTTTTGTAGTAGTTAATAAGTTTTCATTAACTATTTTCCCTTTTTTTAAGTCGGTTTCTTTAATTAGCTCTTCAGATTTACCTTTTTTAACCCCTTTTATTTTTACATCAGAAATTTTAGATAATTCATTAATATTCAATTCTAAAAAAATACTATCTCCTTTAATTTCATTTACATAGAAGTTTACATCAGAAAACAATCCTAATTTCCATAGTTTTTTAATTGCAATACTAATGTCTTCCCCTGGAACCATTATTGTTTGTCCTTTTTCGAGTCCTGTAAAAGTAGTAACAGTTTGCTCGTTATAGGAAATTTTTCCTGTAACTTGAATTTTAGCTAAAATATATTCTTTTCCATTTTCAAGTTTAGTTTCTTGAGCAAAAATAGAAATGTTATTCAGTAATAATAGGATAGAAAATAATTGTATTGCTTTTTTAAACATTTTTTTCGGGTATAATTTGTTCGCTGGTTTTTCCAAATCTGCGTTCACGTTTTTGATAACTAATAATTGACTCATATAAATCGTTCTCTGAAAAATCTGGCCAAAGGACATCTGTAAAATAAAATTCGGCATATGCAATTTGCCATAATAGGAAATTACTTATTCTGTGTTCACCGCTAGTTCTAATTACTAAATCTACATCTGGCAAATTGTGTGTGTAAAGATGCTGATTAATAATTGATTCGTCAATAGCCTCTTCAGAAATTATATTATTTTTAACTTTGTTTGATATTTTTTTAACAGCTTGTATTAACTCTTCTCGTGAACCATAGCTTAGCGCTAGTGTTAACGTCATTCTTGTGTTTTCAGCTGTTTTATTGATTACTTCTAGTAATTCTTTTTGCACGCTATCGGGTAAATTTGTTAAATTTCCAATTGCATTTAATTTGATATTATTGCTTTGTAATGTTTTAATTTCTTTTTTTAATGAAGAAACTAATAACTTCATTAGGGTGTCAACTTCTAATTTTGGTCGATTCCAGTTTTCAGTTGAAAAAGCATAAAGTGTTAGGTTTTTAATACCTAGTTTTGCACATGCTTCTACAGTTGTTCTTACTGATTTGGTTCCATTTTCATGCCCTAAAGCACGTAACATTCCTTTTTGTTTTGCCCATCTTCCATTGCCATCCATTATAATAGCTAAATGGTTGGGTAAATAATCGGTATTTATCTTTTGTAATAATTCCATATTATTCAGAACAAAAACATGGGTTTTGCCCAAATGTGTAAGTTAGTGTTAATCCAGTAAACACATACCAATCGTTACTGTTTAAATTTCCAAAGCGTAAAGTTTCAAAATTATCATTTTTTGGATTACTTCCATCTAAATTATCAGTGAAAGAATATCGTAATCCTACCTCAGCTCCAATAATAAAATTTTCAAAGAAACGTCCTTTTAAACCTACTATTATAGGGATAGCAAATGTGCTGCTTTGATAATCTTCGTTGCTTTTATTATTTAGTATGTATATTTCATCATAAATAAAATAGCTAATTCCGCTATAAACATATGGAGATATTTTAGTTTTTGAATCATGTAAGTCAAAGTCCAGGAAGTTAAATTCTAAACCAGCTGAAAATTCTTTAACACTATTTTTAAATGAAAACCCTCTTAAATTTCTACTAGGAACATCACTGTCTTTATCATTTGAAGTTAAACTTCCTTGGGTATATGAAAATCTGTAAGAATGCCTCGGACTTCTATTCCATCTGTATAGTATTCCTATTGCAGGCTCATTTGGAGATATGTAACTTGTTGGACCTACATCACCTATGTAGTTAACACCCCCAACAAAAACACCTAATTCGTTGATTTGAGAATAAGCATTGAAGTTGCAGAAAATCAGTAATGTGTAAAATAATAGGTACTTCATTTTTTTAAATAGTTTGCAAATATAATAATATTGATTTCTTATCCCTATTTTATGAGATTTTTTTGTTATTAATTATAAATAGAAACGCTAAAAAATGAATAATGATATAAGAAAGATGTTAATTTCTTTTATCTTCTCCCCAAAGTAATTTTTTTCTGATAGTGTTTAAAAAAGATTCTTCTTTGAACTCAATTATTGAAATGGTAAACGGAGATTTTTTAATTTTTACAACGGTATCTTTAGAAACTGCTGATATCCTCGAATCTAACGAAATTAAAAACTGTTCTTCACGTCCTGAAATGCGAAGTTCAATTTCCATATCATCTGGAATAACTAAAGGTCTTGCATTTAGGTTGTGTGGTGCCATTGGTGTAATTACCAAACTTTCTACATTTGGAGTAAGAACTGGTCCTCCACAACTTAAAGAATACCCTGTTGAGCCTGTAGGTGTTGAAATAATTAAACCATCTGCCCAATATGAAGTAAGATATTCGCCATTTAAATAGGTTATAATAGTAATCATCGAAGTGGTGTCTTTTCGGGCAACGGTAACTTCGTTTAGAGCAAAATCTAATTCGCTAAAATTGTCGTATTCTGGAGTAGTTTTAATACTCAATAAAGTTCTTTTTGAAATAGCATAATCATTATCAAGTAGTTTTTGCAAAAGTGGTTCAATGTTATCAAACTGAATCGTTGCTAAGAAACCTAATCTTCCAGCGTTAATTCCAATAATAGGAATATTTTTATCTCTAACAAATGTGGCGGCTTTTAGTATTGTACCGTCACCGCCAATGCTAATTAAAGCTTTAAAATCATTATTTAATGTTTTGTGGCAAGAGTATGTTTTATAATTTTTTGAAACGATATTTTTTTCTTTTAAAATGTCTAAAAAATGTGCTTCAAAAGCAATTTCAATATCTTTTGACTGTAATCTGAACGTTCTTTTAAGCTATTTAAATAAGAATCTTCCTGATGTTCCGAAATGATTTCATATTCATAACGTCTAAAAGTTTGAATAATATCGTTTAAGCCACTTTGACTGATTTTTATAGTAATTTCTACTTTTTTTCCCACAACATTTGAGATAAATGATCCTAAAATTTTGGCGTTATTACTTTCTATGATTTGGGACACCTGACTCATAGAAAATTTATCCGATTCTTTTTCAACTACAATAATTCCACCTTCTTCTTTTAAGAATGGCGTTTCATGAAAAAAGCGAATTACATCTTCAAGTTCATAATATCCTAAATAAGTATTTTTGTCATCTAAAACGGGAATTAAGTTGCTTTCGTTTTTAGCAAAAATCTCCAATACATCAAGCCAAATGGTAGTAGTACGAACAAAAAAACGTTCAAAATGAAATCGACTATCATTAATGATAGAATCACTATTTAATAGTTCTACATTTTCTTTGCTCACGCAGCCAATATATACACCATCTTCGGTTACTGGAAAATGACTGTATGGAAAGTCTAAAAATAAATCCTGTGCTTCCGCTATTGAATCCGTGTGTTTTAATGGTTTTATTTCGTTAGTGATGTAGCTTGTTAAATTATTCATTGTAGATAAGATGAAAATATATCGCAAATTAATCAAAAAATACTACATGCTAGCTAACTTATACTTTGTATTTTTGTATAAATTAAAATTATTATGACAAAGTTATCTGTAAATATTAATAAAATTGCCACACTTCGAAATTCAAGAGGAGGAAATGTTCCTGATTTATTGAAAGTTGCAAAAGATATTCAGCAATTTGGAGCACAAGGAATAACCATTCATCCAAGACCCGATGAAAGACATATTCGCTATCAAGATGCACGCGATTTAAAATCGGTTGTGTATACCGAATATAATATTGAAGGAAATCCACAACATAATTTTATCGATTTGGTTTTAGAATGTAAGCCTACTCAAGTGACTTTGGTTCCCGATGCTATTGGAGCTTTGACTTCTAATGCGGGTTGGGATACTATAAAACATCAATCGTATTTAATAGAAGTTATTCAAGAATTTCAAAGAAACGGAATCCGAACATCTATTTTTGTGGATGCCGATGAACGAATGATTGAAGGAGCAAAAGCTACAGGAACAGAAAGAATTGAATTGTATACCGAATCTTTTGCTCACGAATATGGATTAGGAAATAAAAGCGGAATTGAGCCTTACGTAAAAGCCGCAATCAAAGCGAATGAACTAGGATTAGGAATTAATGCAGGGCATGATTTGAGTTTGGATAATATCAAGTTTTTCAAAGACAATATTCCTGGATTGCTTGAAGTTTCGATTGGTCATGCTCTGATTTCAGAATCTTTATATTTAGGATTGGAAAATGTAGTGAATATGTATCTTCAAAAATTGAAATAAGATGTTATTGCATTCAAGAATAGAAGGCGAAGGAAAGCCATTAGTAATTATCCACGGTTTTTTAGGAATGTCAGACAATTGGAAAACTTTAGGAACTCAATTTGCAAATGAAGGTTTTCAAGTTCACGCTTTAGACTTAAGAAATCACGGCAAAAGTTTTCATTCAGAAGATTTTTCATATGATATCATGGTAGAAGATGTAAAGCAATATTGCGATTATCATAAACTAACAGATATCAGTATTATAGGGCATTCTATGGGTGGAAAAGTTGCAATGCTTTTAGCAACAACATATCCTGAATTAGTTTCTAAATTAATTGTGGCTGATATTGGTCCGAAATATTATGCACCACATCACCAAACCATTTTAGCAGCTTTGAATGCGGTTGATTTTTCTAAAAAACCGAGTAGAGGAGAAGTGGAAGAAATAGTTTCTTCTTATATTAAAGATTTTGGTACGCGTCAATTTTTATTAAAAAATTTATATTGGGCTGCTCCAGAACAATTGGCTTTTCGTTTCAATCTAAAAGTTTTTAATGAAAAAATAGAGACCATTGGAACAGCATTGCCTTTTGAAAATATATTCTATAAAGAGGCCTTGTTTTTAAGAGGAGATAAATCGGATTATATATTGGATAGTGATTTTGAAACCATTTATCACCACTTTCCAAAATCCAAAATTGAAACAATAAAAAATGCAGGACACTGGTTGCATGCTGAAAACCCAATCGATTTTTTTAACTATGTAATAGATTTTATTAAATAAAACGTCAAAAAATTATGCATGCATAATTTTTTAGTTAAAAAAATTGTAAAATTCATATTTTGTTATACTTTTGAAGTATTGATTTATTGTAACAAAGAAAAAACTAACACATTTTTACATTATGAGAAAATTACTTTCTTTAACATTATTGGCTTTAGCTGGCTCTTCTGCTTTTGCAGGAGGATACAGAGTTAGTATTCAAGGCCAAAAACAATTAGCTATGGGGCACACAGGTGTTGCTGTAGTAAATAGTGCAGAGGTTACTTTTTTTAATCCTGCAGGTATGGCTTACCTAGATAAGAAATTTAATTTATCTGTTGGAGCAAATGGGCTGTTTGCTAACACTAAATTTCAAAATTCTCAATATGGTTGGGAAGCTGATACTAAAAATTTTGGAACTCCTTTTAGTGTTTATGCAACTTACAAGTTAAATAACTGGTTTACGGCTGGTTTAGCTGTTTATACACCTTACGGAAGTGCTGTTGAATGGGATCAAGATTGGCAAGGTTCTCACTTGGTAAATAATATTGATTTGCAAGCTATTTTTGTTCAACCTTCTCTTTCTGTAAGAATAGGAGAGCATTTTAGTGTAGGTGGTGGTC
>RXJZ01000215.1 GCA_003963025.1 Flavobacteriaceae bacterium | reverse complement strand
CTTCTGGTTTTATGGGAAAATTTCGTGTAGAAACATTCATTTTTTTGCCCTGAATATTTTCCAAAATTTCTTTTTTCTGAAACGGAATAATCGCATCAATTTGAAACCTTCTGCCGGGAAAATCAATAAGTTCATCCGAAGTGTATAAATGGGAATGTTGGTGTAACTTCCCAACAGAAAATAATTCAGAAACCGCTTCAAATCCTCCTGATTTCATTAGAGAAGCATTGGGTTCGTACAGATATATTTTTGGTAAATTATAAGAGGCAAAATAGGATTTTGTACTTTCAATTTTGGTAATCGTTTGTTTTTCTTTTTCCAAATTAACTGCAATAATTTCGGGCGATGCATCGAAATTTTTATCAATTTTCCAAAGCAATTCTTTTACTTCATTATCCACAGCAACAATGTGAATTGCAGCCACATTTTTCAATTCCAATAAACCTGCATGAAGGTCTAAAATAGGAGCGGTTTTGATTAAAATGGTATTAGTATATTGATAATAAAAGTCTTGTAAATCGACTACGTTTGGCAAACAATCGGTTAACATGAAAACTTTTCCTTTAGCATCATTTCTTCTCGAAGGATCGATGTAAATGCATTCGAACTTTTGATTCAATTGTTCTAAAATTTGAGTGCTATCACCTTGATAACATTCAATATTTGTGATTTTTAAGACTTCAAAATTATGTTTTACAATTTGAGATAAATCGGCATTCAATTCGCAATGAATAACCGATTGAAATTGTTTTGAAAAGTAGTAATCGTCAATGCCAAATCCGCCTGTACAGTCGATTAATTTTTCTCCTGAAACTAAGGAAGCTTTATATTTTGCTGTAGTTTCTGACGAAGTTTGTTCGATTGAAATTTTCTCTGGATAAATGATGTTTTCAGTTGAAAACCAAGTTGGGAGTTTATCTTTTGCTTTCTTTTTTGCAATAATTTGATTGATGATAACCGAATAATTCACTTCAGGAAATGGATTTTTCTTTAAAGCTAATTTCGAGCTATCAGCATTCAGATTTTGATTGATAAAATCTTGTATTTCAGTATGTAAAATCGATTCTAAATTCAAAACTATAAGTTTTTGGTAAGGGCTTTGATGATTCTATTTTCAGGCAAAAATTCTTTTCCTATTACTTTTAATGAAGTATACAAAGGAACGGCGATAATCATACCTGTAATACCAGATAAAATACCAGCAATCAAAATCACTAAAAAGATTTCTAAAGGATGTGAATTCGTGCTTTTTGAAAAAATCAATGGAGAACTGATATTATTATCAATTAATTGTACTACAAACATTCCAATTAAAACATAAATAGTTGTGGGTAATGTTTCTGAAGCAAAATCAGCACCGGTACCAATGCTACTAATCATAATTAAAAGTCCGGCTACAAAAGTAGCAATAATAGGTCCTACATAAGGTACAATATTAAAAACGGCACATAAAAGCGCAATTATCAAGGAATTCTTAACACCAAATATTAAAAACACAATGAAATATAAAATCAAGATTATAAACAATTGGAGTAATAATCCTAAAAAATATCTTGAAAGCATTTCATTTATTTTTTCTACAGAATTTATTACTTTTTCTTTTTGGTCTGTTGGTAAAACATTTTTAAAAGCGGTTGCAAAAGCGATTCTTTCTTTAAGTAGGAAAAATGAAATGAATAAAACAGATGCCAAACCCATTCCGATATTTCCAATTGTACCTAGGATATTATTTAGAAAAACAGGAATGAACTCGAAATTCGAAAATGAAGTTAAGTTAGAATTTTTAATAATTTTTTGTAAATCAATATTATGTGAACTTAGATAAAGTGTAACATCATTTAATAAGCGGTTGTAATTAATTTCAAGTGTTTTGATATCTAAAAGAGATAAGTTTTCTCCCTGAGAGACAATTAAAGGGACAAATAGTAAAATTATTCCCGAAATTAAAAGAATTACAAATAATAGTGTCGTGATTACTGCTAATGTATTTCTAAATTTTAGTTTTCTTCTCAGAAAAAGTACAAAAGGATAAAGTAAAAGCGTAAAAACAACCGATACAATCATATATATGATTACAGTTGAAATTTTATAAAAGAAAAATAATAACAAAAAAACAGCTACTATAATAGCTACCGCTCTAACAATTCCAAATGATAGTTCTTTTGATGTCATTTATTTTCTTTTTTGCTAAAATAAAAAAAACTCACCATATATAGGTGAGTTTTAAAGATTAAGTCAAATGATTTAATATATTAAGGTTGCGCAAATGAAAATCTAGCTCCTCCAGAAGCAAAAATTGCAAGCATTCTGCTTTTTTGACCATTAGAAAACATATACATTCCTGCATCATCAGTATAGTCCATGTAGTTCATAGTCATTTCTATAGGTGTGCCAGTACATGTTGAATAATGTGGGAATACTGGCATTCCATAATTAGCTGTATTATGAGTAGGGGTATCACTTACTAAATCACTACCGCAAGTAGTATCTCCCCATATATGTCTTAAGTTCATCCAGTGACCTACTTCGTGTGTAGCCGTTCTTCCTTTATTAAAAGGAGCAGTTGCAGTTCCTGTAGTACCAAAGTATCTTGAATCAATTACAACACCATCCGTAGCAGAAGAACCACCAGGGAATTGTGCATAGCCTAAAATTCCACCTCCAATTGTACAAACCCATAGGTTTAATTTAGTAGTTGGTGAGGTAGGATTAATTCCGCCTTGATTTGATTTTTTCATTGCATCACGAGTTCCCCATGAAGTTT
>RXJZ01000296.1 GCA_003963025.1 Flavobacteriaceae bacterium | reverse complement strand
GAGGATTTTGGAGGGCAATTAAATAAAGCAAATTTTTATGAAGAGGATTTAAATGCTTTGTTAAAAGATATAACAACTACTGAAGATAAAATAGCAACTATTTTTAGTTACGTTAAAAATAGATTAAATTGGAATGGATATGTAGGGTATTATTCGGATAAAGGTGTAAAAAAAGCTTATCAAGAGAAAACAGGTAATACAGCCGATATTAATTTGTTGCTAATTTCAATGTTAAATTATGCAAAATTGAATGCTAATCCTATTTTATTGAGTACTCGTTCTAATGGAATACCTGTTTTTCCAAGTAGAAATGGATTTAATTATGTAATTGCAGGAGTAGAATTAAGTAATGGTTCGCTTATCCTTTTAGATGCTACTAATAAATATGCAGTTCCTAATATAATTCCAGAAAATGCTTTAAACTGGTTTGGTAGAATTGTTAGAAAAAATGGAACTTCAGAAATGATAGATTTATATCCTAAAAAAGGATCATTAGAAGCAGTTTCAATTTTAGCTGAATTAAAAGCAGATGGTTCCATTTCAGGAAAGCAAAGAAAACAATTGACGGATTATAATGCATTTAGATATAGAAGCAGACATGCTAATAGAAACCATGATGATTATGTACAACAGTTAGAAAAAGAACATAATTTTTCGGCTGTAGAGAATTATGAGGTTGCTAACATAAACGATTTGTCAAAGCCAGTAATCGAAACGTATAGTTTTTCTGGTAACTCTATGACTGACATTATTGATTCTAAAATTTATTTGCCACCAATGCTTTTTCATCAAATGGATGTAAACCCTTTTAAATCGGAACAACGATCATATCCTATTGACTTTAGCTTCCCATTTAAAGACTCCTATAATTTTAGCATTAAAATTCCTGAGGGTTATGTTGTAGAATCAAAACCTGAGGCTTTAAATTTAAATATGAATCAAAACATGGTTTCATTTAGATATTCTGTTTCTGAAAATCTAGGTACAATTCAAATATCATGTAT
The DNA here is from genome assembly GCA_003963025.1 of Flavobacteriaceae bacterium. Lineage (GTDB taxonomy): Bacteria > Bacteroidota > Bacteroidia > Flavobacteriales > Flavobacteriaceae > Flavobacterium. Next base: position 1,750 of record RXJZ01000296.1, on the reverse strand, counting down.
TGTTGAAGTTAATTCACCAATTATTGAAAGTGATTATTATCTTCACTTAAAAGAACTTTTTAGTCAAATAGTACTAAAGCAAAATGAAAAAATTGTTTTAGCAAAAAAATAGTTAGCTATGAACTTAAAAAATTCCCAACAAGAAGTCGACAATTGGATTAAAGAACACGGAGTTCGTTATTTCAATGAATTAACTAATATGGCTCAACTTACTGAAGAAGTAGGTGAAGTAGCCCGAATTATTGCTCGTAGATACGGAGAACAATCCGAAAAAGAATCGGATAAAAATAAAGATTTAGGAGAAGAACTTGCCGATGTAGTTTTTGTGGTTTTATGCTTAGCTAACCAAACCGGAGTAGATTTACAAGCTGCTTTCGATAAAAAAATGGATTTAAAAACAAAACGCGATCACGATCGTCATCACAATAACGATAAACTGAAATAAATTGAACTGGATTTTACTCATCATAGCTGGTTTATTTGAAGTATGTTTTGCAACTTGCCTCGGAAAAGCTAAAGAAACATCTGGAAATACTTCCTTACTTTGGTACGGTGGTTTTTTGGTTTGTCTTTCTATCAGCATGATATTATTAGTAAAAGTCACAAAAGAATTGCCTATCGGAACCGCTTATGCAGTATGGACAGGAATTGGTGCGGTAGGAAGTGTTTTAGTTGGAATTATTGTTTTCAAAGAACCTGCAACTTTTTGGCGCGTTTTTTTCATTACAACATTAATTTTATCCATTGTTGGATTAAAAATGGTTACGAAATAATGAATTTATTACTTCAGTCATCCAGCACCCAGCACCCAGCATCCATCAAAATAACTGGTTCAAAATCTGAAACCAATAGATTGTTATTGTTACAAACCTTGTTTCCAAATCTAATTTTAGAAAACATTTCCAATTCTGACGATTCTGAAGTAATGCAAAAAGCTTTACAAAACTTCCAACTTCCAACTTCCAACTTCCAACTCGTAGATGTTCATCACGCAGGAACTGCTATGCGTTTTCTTACTGCTTTTTTTGCCATTCAAGAAGGTAATGAGGTGGTTTTAACAGGCTCTTCTAGAATGAAGGAGCGACCAATAAAAATTTTGGTTGACGCTTTAAATCAATTAGGTGCGGAGATTACATATCAAGAAAATGAAGGTTTTCCACCAATAAAAATCAAGGGGAGAAAAATAACTCAAAACAGAGTATCGCTTCCAGCTAATGTAAGTAGTCAGTATATTTCGGCATTATTGCTTATTGCACCCAAATTAGAAAATGGTTTGGAATTGTCATTAGAAGGAGAAATTACTTCTGTTCCTTATATTAAAATGACGTTAGCTTTATTGAATCAGATAGGTGTTAAGACTTTATTTGAAAATAACATAATCAAAGTCACCCATCACCCATTATCCATCACCCATCACCCAATAATAGTTGAATCTGATTGGTCATCTGCATCGTATTGGTATTCCATTGTGGCGTTATCTAAAATCGGAACTCGAATTACTCTTTCTAGTTATAAAGAAAATAGCTTGCAAGGCGATAGCGCTTTGGTCGATATTTATAACGATTTTGGTGTTGAAACAGTTTTCAATGATAACAATACAATAACTATTTGGAAAAAAACAACTCATCACTCCCAACTTATTACTCATAACTTAAATAATTGCCCCGACATTGCTCAAACCATAGCGGTAACTTGTTTCGGATTAGGAATAGGTTGTGAATTAACGGGATTACACACGTTGAAAATCAAA
>RXJZ01000292.1 GCA_003963025.1 Flavobacteriaceae bacterium | reverse complement strand
TAAAGTATGCTTATAAATTTTATCAGAGCGTAAAGTTTGAGCATCTTTACGAGTATAAAATAAGGTTTTGTTATCGCCAGCCCAAGTAGAACCTCCCGTTGTGTTTTCTAACTTTACCGGAAGAATTTCACCTGTTTCTAAGTTTTTAATTTGAATGGTATATTGTCTGCGCGAAACCAAATCCACACCAAAAGCTACCCATTTGTTATCTTCACTTACATTTAATCCAGATAAATTAAAATACGCATGTCCTTTTGCCATTTCATTACAATCAAACATGATTTCTTCTTTGGCATCTAAACTTCCTTTTTTACGAGAATAAATTGGGTAATCTTTCCCTTTTTCAAAACGAGTGATGTAGTAATATCCGTTATACAAATAGGGAACCGAACTATCATCTTCTTTGATTCTCGACTTCATTTCCAAAAACAATTCGTCTTGTAATGGTTTTGTATGAGCTGTAGATTGCTGATAATATTCGTTTTCTTTATTTAAGTAATCAATAACTTCTGGATTTTCTCTTTCATTTAACCAATAATAATTATCAATTCTCTTGTCTCCATGTTTTTCTAAAGTTTTAGGAACAATTTTAGCTACAGGAGGAACTATTTTATTTGACATTTTTTTTGTTTTATTTTGACTGTAAGCAGGAACAAAAATAATACAACTAAGAAGTAAATAGGTGATTTTTTTCATGAAGTTTTACAATAATTATTAACCGCTAATTTACTATTTTTGCCTTAATAAAAAAAATAATATTATGTTTGGAGATATCATGGGTATGATGGGTAAATTAAAAGAAACCCAACAAAAAGTTGAAGAAACTAAGAAGCGTTTAGATTTTGTTTTAATCGATGAGAAAAGTTCGGATGGCTTACTTGAAGTTACTTTAACCGCTAACCGAAAAATCAAAAACATTACCGTAAGTGATGATTTACTTAAAGACAAGGAAATGCTTGAAGATTATTTAGTTAACGTTTTAAACAAAGCAATCGAAAAAGCAACAAATGTTCACGAAACAGAATTAGCCGCTGTAGCAAAAGAAGGCATGCCAAACATTCCTGGAATGGATATGTTTAAATAATTCCCATTCCTAAAGCAATTGCCACTAAAAGCAATAAAACAGCAACAAAAATCTGGAGAAATTTTAGGGTAACTTTCTTTAAAAGTTGGTTACCCAAATACGCTCCAGAAATCCCACAAAGCGTTGCCGAAATCAACAATACTTTATTTTCATACAAGGTATAAGTCGTTATTTTTGAAGCGTAAACACTCAAACGCGTAAAATCGATAAACATCGAAACTACAATCCCTGTGGCTATGAAACTTTCTTTGGATAAACCGGCTTTTATCAAAAATGCACTTCGCAAAGCACCTTGATGACCCGAAAGTCCACCGAAAAATCCGCTTAAAATTCCACCTAAAGGCAATTTATCTTTTCCAAATTGCAATTTACTCAAATACGGAATCAAATCTAAAAGCGCAAAAATTATTAATAAAATGGCTATGATGAATTTTATGGGTAATACCTCCCACTCTTTCCCAAAAAGCGAATAACTAAATAAAGGTTGCAAATCCGAAATTTGCAATAACAACCACGAACCTAACATGGCTGCAAAAATCGCCGGAATTCCAAAATTTAATAAAACTTCTTTGTTAGCATGTTTCCCAACCAAGAAAAACTTGAATACATTATTGGCAAAATGCACCAATCCACACAAACCTATCGCAATATCAACCGGAAAGAACAACATGAAAACCGGAGTCAACAAAGTACCCAATCCAAAACCCGAGAAAAAGGTTAGAATGGCGGTTAAAAACGCTACTGTTGATATGATTACGATTTCCATAAATTATAGTTTCAGGTTTCAGGTTTGAAGTTTGATTTTAAAAATTATTTAAATTTTTTAAATCTGTGTTCCAAAAAATTAAAAAGTCAATTTAGAAAACACTTCCATCACATATTCATGCATTACTTCTTTATAATCTAAATGCGTTACAATTCTCAATTTCCCATGTCCCATCGAGCTAATCGCAATACCTTTTTGCTTTAATTTTTCCATGAAAAGCTTCTCATCCACAAAAGGTTGCAATCCAAAAATCAAAATATTGGTTTCCACAGGTTCCACATTAGCAACCCAAGGCATTTTTTCTAATAAATTACCTAATTCTTTGGCTCTTCTATGGTCAATTTCTAAACGACTGATGTTATTCTGCAACGCAAATAATCCGGCCGCAGCCAAATATCCCGATTGACGCATATTACCACCAAAAATCTTACGAATTCTCAAAGCACGATGCATGTCTGCTTTACTTCCCAACAAAACCGAACCAACTGGCGCACCCAAACCTTTGGATAAACAAACCGAAATCGTATCAAACAATTCGCCAAACTGCTTTGGATGTTGTTTTTTTGCGACTAACGCATTCCACAAACGCGCACCATCTAAGTGATATTTCAAATTATGGTCGATACAAACTTGCTTAATATCTTGTAAAGGTTGTAAATCATAACAAGCGCCGCCACCTTTATTGGTTGTGTTTTCAATGCTTACTAATGAAGTTAATGGGGCGTGATAAAATTCGGGGTCGTTTATTCCATTTTTTACCAAATCAGCTGTAATCATCCCACGATTTCCATCTACCAAACAACACGAAACACCACTATTAAAAGATGCTCCACCACCTTCATAATGATAAATGTGCGAGTATTTATCGCAAATTACTTGTTCGCCTGGCTGTGTGTGCAACTTAATCGCCGTCTGATT
>RXJZ01000190.1 GCA_003963025.1 Flavobacteriaceae bacterium | reverse complement strand
TTTCTATTCGCATCGTGTAAGAATCTTACTCCAGTGAATAAATGAGCAAAAACCAATTCCGCCACACTTTCAGATGACGAAGCAGGTGTATTGATTACGTGTAATCCTTTTTCACGAGCATAAGCCACATCAATATTGTCCATTCCAACACCACCACGACCAATGATTTTTAATCCTGGACAAGCATCAATAATATCTTTTCTGACTTTTGTAGCACTACGAACTAATAAGACTTTAACATCGTGTGTATTGATAAAGTTAGCCACTTGCTCTTGTGCTACTTTGGTTGTAATTACTTCAACCCCCCCTTTTTCTAAAGCTTTAATTCCGCTTTTTGAAATTCCGTCATTTGCTAAAACTTTCATTTTATTTTTATTTTTTATGCTAGTTACTATTTACTAGTCACTAATTATTAAATTTTATTTTCTAATTCTTTCATTACATCAACCAAAATCTGAACGCTTTCAATAGGTAAAGCATTATACATCGAAGCTCTATATCCACCAACCGAACGATGTCCAGCTAAACCAGAAATTCCAGCTGCTTTCCACATGCTGTCAAATTTTTCTTGATGTGCTTCATCATTTAATAAGAACGTAACATTCATATTACTTCTGTCTTCTTTAGCGGCAGTTCCTTTGAATAATGGATTGCGGTCGATTTCGTTGTAAAGTAGATTTGCTTTAGCTTCATTGATTTTTTCAATAGCTGCTATTCCACCTAATTTTTTCAACCATTGTAAGGTTAAAAGTGACGCATATACTGGAAATACAGGTGGCGTATTATACATACTTTCTTTAGAAACATGTTGTTGGTAATCCAACATACTTGGAATTGTTCTTCCTGTTTTTCCTAAGATTTCAGTTTTTACCACTACTAACGTTGCACCAGCTGGTCCCATATTTTTTTGAGCTCCCGCATAGATTAAATCAAATTTTGAAAAATCTAATACACGTGAAAAAATATCCGAACTCATATCACATACTAAAGGAACATTCACTTCTGGAAATGATTTCATTTGGGTTCCAAAAATGGTATTGTTACTTGTGCAGTGAAAATAATTTGCATCAGCAGGAACGCTATAATCTTTTGGAATGTGATTGTAATTTTCTGATTTTGATGAGGCTACAACAACCGTTTCTCCAAAAAGTTTAGCTTCTTTAATAGCGCTACTTGCCCAAGTTCCAGTGTCTAAATAAGCTGCTTTTCCATCAACTTTCATTAAATTGTAGGGTGCCATTAAAAATTGCATACTAGCACCACCACCTAAAAATAATACTTCGTACCCTTTTCCTTCTAAGTTTAAAAGTTCTAAAACTAAGGCTCTAGCTTCGTCCATTACAGCTACGAAATCTTTACTGCGGTGTGAAATTTCTAAAATAGATAATCCGGAGTTGTTGAAATCTAAAATAGCTTGTGCCGATTTTTCAAATACTTCTTGAGGAAGTATACATGGACCTGCACTGTAGTTGTGTTTTTTCATTGTAGTTATTTATTTAAAGGTCAAATTTCGGAATTCTTAAATAAAAAATTGACTTAAATGCTACAATAATTATGAGATGTTATTAACAAAAACGATTTAGTTAAAATTCTTTTGTAAAAATTATAAATTAATAATTATTTGTTGTTTTTTTTATTAAATAAGTAAAGATTGTTTTTGAAAGCAAAAAAATCATCTTTGGTTTTTACTAAATGTCGAATTTGAATTTTTTTACCTGAAATTGTAGTTATAATTAAATTTTTACCAAGTTCACCTCCATATCCAATACTCGTTATATCGGTTGATTGTATACGATCTATTTCTTTCCAATCTAAGTTTATTGCTTCATTATCAGTTATAAAGTCGGTTTTAATCCATTTCATGTTTAAACCGCTTTCAGATAGCGTCCATTCCATAATACCTTCGCCTGTTCTTTTATTTAAATAAGAGAATAGTGGCAGAAATAGGATAAGGAATAAAACAAAAAAGACGAATAATCCAAGCTTATCTAGTTTTATAAAATTATTTAATGTGAATACAGAAATCCCGTAAAGTATAAAGAACACAATAAACCAAAAATTTTCAATTGATCTAGATGCTGTTTTTACAACAAATTTCATTTCAAACTATTTAAAAATGCCAAAGTATCTACATTATCAGCATAATCCCAAAGTTTCGGTTGTTGAGTTTGACCAAAAGCTACTGAATTAGGAATCAAATCTTTAGATACAATACACTGAATTTGGTCTGCGTCATTTTGTAGACGAGTCTTAACATTTTCTAAATTCTCATAGAATTCATAAAATACCGATGAAATAGGAGATGAGTAACTTGAATCTTCTTTTATAGTCATGAATTCATTGTCAAGAATTTGGAAATTACTCATTAAGAAAACCGCTTTGTTATAATCGTAATTATTCGCATACTTTTCGTAGTGTATCACATCACGATATTCGTACATCGCTTTAAAGAAGGCTTCAAAAGTATATCCTTTAGGAACAAAAAGTTTAGAAACATTACGACATCCCAAACCAAAATAGCGGAAAATGTCTTCGCCTAAATTCACCAAATCTTCAAAAGTTTCATTCCCATCTAAAACGGCAACCGAATTTCTGTTTTTACGAATGATACTAGGTTTCTCTTTGAAATAATATTCAAAATATCGCGCCGTGTTGTTGCTTCCAGTAGCAATTACAGCATCAAAACCTTCTAATTTGCCTTCCACAAACGTTATTTTTGAGTTAAGTTTTGGTTCAACACTAATCAAATATTTCGCTAAAAATTTTAATAAATGTTGGTCGTTTGATGAGGTCTTTACCAATACATCATGACCCGAAATCAATACTGAAAGAAAATCATGAAAACCCACTAACGGAATATTTCCTGCTAAAATTAATCCTACTTTTTTAGGTTCAGTTTTTGAAAAATTGTAGTTCGAAAGCCACTGATTTAGGTTCTCTTCAGTTAAGGCTTTTGCCCAAGATTGAATGCTATGTAAAACTTGTTCTGGTGTAAACCAACCGTTGTGCGATTGTGAAAGTTCAATCAAGTAGGCAAAGTCATCAAAGAACAAATCGTTATGTAAAATCGATGCCGATTTAACGTTTCTTTCTTCAGAAAATTGACGTACAAAATTCCCTAATTCAATAAAACTCGATTTTATTTCACTTTGTAACATTTGTAACTTGTTTATATTTGGTTTACATTGTATTTTTGTAGCGCAAAATTAATCATAATATTAGAATATCAACTTTTTCTGAATTCTAATTTCTTAATACTAAAAGAATCATGGCAATTATAATAACAGACGAATGTATCAACTGCGGGGCTTGCGAGCCAGAATGTCCAAATACAGCAATTTATGAAGGTGCAGATGATTGGAGATGGAAAGATGGTACAAAATTAAGCGGTAAAGTTATTTTACCTGATGGAACTGAAGTAGATTCAGATGCTGCTCAAACCCCAATTTCAGATGATATTTATTACATTGTACCCGGAAAATGTACGGAGTGTAAAGGTTTTCATGAAGAACCTCAATGCGCAGCCGTTTGTCCGGTAGATTGTTGTGTACCAGATGATAATCATGTGGAAAGCGAAGAAACTTTGTTAAACAGACAATCGTTTTTGCATAACGAATAAAATTTTTAAAAATTTCAACAGTATGTTAAAGAGAATTTTTAAATAGAAAGTTCTCTTTTTGTTTTTTATTGAGCTAAAAACTTCTTTATTAATGAGTTGTTTTATTTTATTTTGATTACATTTGATTGTTAATCGTAAATTTATGATAAAAAAACTTACTTTTTTATTGTGTCTTTTTACTACTTGTGTTGTATCACAAAATCTCGATTTTACATTAATTGTGAAAGATTTTGATACGGACTTACCTATTGATGAAGTTACGATTACAGCTTTAAGAACTCGACAAGGTTTTTTGACTAATAAAGAAGGAAAAGCAATCATTAACTTGACCCGATCGTCTGATTTTGAACTTGTTCATTCTTTTTATAAAAAAACAATTATAAAATTTGCAACCCTAGACAAAAAGGAAAATGTAGTTTACTTAGAACCCATTACACAGGAATTGGAAGAATACATCATCACCAAAGATCATCCTCAGGAAATTTTAAAACGGATTATAGAAAATTCTAAAGATAAAATCACCATTCCTATAAGTTTGAAAGTCTATTTGCACGAATTTTACAAACGTGATAATGAGATTGTTTTTTTTAATGACGGTTTGATTAATTTTCAAATTTTAGGAAATGAAAAGAATATAAAAACCGATATTTTAGTAGAACAAAATCGCGCTGTTGGTGTTTTAGATGGCGATATCGATACCAATATATTAGGTTATGATTTGAATAATATCATCGAAAATTATTACCAATTCAAATATTTAGACGAAGTATTGGATTCCAAAGCAAAGAAAACTTATGATTTTTCGGTAAAAACCTATCCATCTAACGAGGATTATTTGGTAATTAAAATTGTTCCTTTACCCGAATCCAAAGGAATTTTATCTGATTTTACGGTAGTTTATGATAGCAACAAAAAGTTGATAATAGAAGTTAGTTCTTATGTAACTCCAGACCGACTTTTGGCTTATAAGGAGAGCATGTTTGCCAGTAGAAAAGTCTATAAATTAGAATTTAAAAATACATTCCGACATGAAGGGAATTATTACTATTTAGCTAATTCAAAAGAAGTAATTGGTTTTGAGAAATATTATAAAAAGAAATCCAGACGAATTGAAGTGAAAAATCATATGGTAGTAACCGATTTCAATAAAAAAACTTTCGAGTACGGAGATAAAAATATTTTTAAAGGTAAATCATTAATTAATAAACAAACCTCTTTTTTTACAAATTATTGGGATGTTGAATCAGGTTTTATAAGTACTACAGAAGAAAAAGCAATTATTGAACGTCTTGGAAAAGGAACTGAAGAAATTCATACTGAAGAAGAAAACACCATCGAATAACTACTTCACCAACTCCTTTTATTTAATACTTTGATACTAATCAGGATTAAAGTATATTTGCGCACTTTTAAAATAATATTAACTAGTAATTTAAAGTCCCCTTTGGGG
>RXJZ01000185.1 GCA_003963025.1 Flavobacteriaceae bacterium | reverse complement strand
GTTAGAGCAGTAGCAGGAACTTTTATTCTTTTAAGTGTGCTTTTAGGAATGTATGTAAACGAAAATTGGTATTGGTTTACTCTTTTTGTAGGGGCTAATTTATTACAATCATCCATTACCAAATGGTGTTTGATGGAAGATATTTTAAGAAAAGTATTTAAGATAAAAGATTAATATTGAAGTCAGGTGAAAGCCTGACTTTTTCATTAGAATGTAAATCTTAGAAAGGCATTTGGTGTTCTTTCTAATGAAAAAGTATTTACCTGTTCCACAATATTTGTATTGTTGTTTATGCGATAATGTTGATTGATGCTGGTTTTATTATTCAATAAATTTTGAACCGAAAAACCAAAATTCAGTTTTGATTTTGTACCAATATTAAGAGAATAAGAACCTGAAAAATTCACTTGGAAATAATCCTCTAAATTAGATGAATTTGGCGCTTGATAACCCACAGTGGGTGTTTCTGGATTTGTGTAGATAGGTGTTGTGCTTATTGGTAAAGTTGTTGGTTTTCCTCTAAACCATTGAGCACCAATGGCTATTTTTATATTTTTAAAATCTGAAATAATAGCAGATTTTATGTGATGCTTAATTTCAAAATTATTAGGAAATGCTTTTGAATTCAATGTTTTAAATTCATAATTATTTTCTTGAAAAGTATAACTTATCCATGTGGTAATGGGCTTAAATTGTTTTTGGATCAAAAATTCTGTTCCATAAACCGTGAAATTTCCATTGGTCTTTGCAAATTCATATTGGTTTTGAAAACCTTGACTCATACTGGTAATTCCATCTACTTTTTTGTAGAAATTTTCTAAAGTTAGCAACCAATTATTTTTATTGAACGAGAATCCTAATGACGCTTGATTACTTTTCACAATAGGGATATCTTCATTGTTAGATAAAGTCCATCTTCGTTTTTCGATACCTAAAAAATCTTGTTGTAAATCGACAATTTGTGATGTAGTTTGATGTTTGCTTTCCCCCATAATTTCCAATTGAAAAAACGGAGTGAATTTATAATTTAACTGAATTCGCGGTTCAAAAATAAAAGTAGAAAATTCCTGAATATAGTTTTGTCTGAAACCAATTCGACCATTAAATTTATCGTTAACTGAATAATAGTTAAGTTCGGCAATTAGTGCATGATTTTTTAAAACTTCTTTGATTTTTCTAGAAAAAACAGGCGTATTTACAATATCTACATTTCGTACTCCAATTTCATTAAATTGATAGCCATTCATAAAGGTAAAATTGTTAGATAAGATATGACTATTTTGTAATTTTATACCCGTATCTAAAATGGTGTTTTCTTGATTAAAAATTTGATTACTTTCTATCGATTCATTTTCAGAATTAATATTGTAATAAGAAGCATAAATCGAAATTTCACTGCTATTTTTTGCATTCCAGTTTGTTCTCAACAATGCATTTGCTCCATAAGTTTGTTGTTCTAAGCAACTGTTTTTAGATATGGTAATATTATTTTCTGTTTTGGTTTGAAATATGTCTAATACGTTGCTAATACTCAAGATATCAACAAATAAATCTGTTTTTTGTTTTATTTTTTGATGGTATTGTACTGTAAAATCATAGAAATAAAAGTCTTCCTTTGAATTATATTTAATGTTTTGATTGTCAAAGTAATTGGTTACTATGGTATTTTGAAATATCTTATCGAAATAACTTTTGTAAGTTGGTGAAGTAATTAAATCAGTATACGATCGTCTTCCACTAATTTCAATGTTTGATTTCTTAGAAGTTTTTACTTTTGCATAAAAATCAGCGTTAATTAAGTTAAAACCTACAGCTCCAGTAGTGTTTTCAATAGAATCTGTATGTGTTGAAATTAAGACCGAACTCGAAACTCCATCGCCATAAAATGCTGAAGTTCCATTTTTAGCAATATTTATTTTGTGTGCTAAATTGGGATTTAAAGATGATATTAATCCAAAAAAATGCCCTGTTTGGTATAATCTAATGCCGTTCCAAAGAAACAAATTTTGGTCGTGTGTTCCGCCTCTTACACTTGTATTTGAGATGCTTTCGTCGGTAGCATTAATTCCAGGGATTTGCTGTATAGTTTGAAACACATCGGGTTCTGTCAACCCAGGAAGAAGACCAATTTTTTTAGGTTTTATTTCGTAAGTGCCCTCTCTTTTTTTACTGATTCCTTTGGTTAAAAATAAGGTTGTTACAACTGGTTCTAAATCATTTATTACACTTTTTAAGTAGATTTTTGGACAATTTTCTACATATAAAAATGAAGATTGAATAATTTCTGATTTGTAATTCAAATGTGAAATTTCGATGGTATTTGCAGATTTTGTTTTAAGTTCAAAAAAACCAATCTCGTTTGTAATAGCATAAGAGTTTGTTTCAGAAACTAAAAGTGTTGCATTTTGTATGGGTTCTTTGGTTTCTTTATCCAAAAGATAGCCACACAAAGGTTTATCAAGTTTTTGATTGTTGCTTACTGAGATGTATTTTTCAGAAATAAATTCAAATTTTAATTGTGTTTTCTCAGAAATATAGTTCAATTTTTCTTGAAGAGTTACTGAATTCGAAGGAGGAATTAATTTAAAAATCGCAATTTCTTCTTCGATATAATTAAAATTGACTTCGTGAGTTTTGCCAATGTTTTCTAATATTTTTTTCAATAAAATAGTCTTACCATTGTCTTGTGCTCGAAGCGGTAAGACAATGACAAATAAACTAAATATCATTATTAAAAAACGACTGTAATTCATTTACTTTTTTACTAATTCAAAACTTGTTTC
>RXJZ01000247.1:2842-4273 GCA_003963025.1 Flavobacteriaceae bacterium | reverse complement strand
GATTACAATATTGCCGAAACCAAATGGGAAAAATTAATCACCGATTTAAGTCCTGTGCATTCTATGGCGATTTTTCATGCCGCTATTGCTGGTTTTTTCTTGTTCTTGTCGGGAATTATCTCAGGAAGTATTGCGAATCGTGATAAGCATTTTGATGTCTATTACCGAATCAAAGAACATCCGTTATTAAAATTGAATTTCGGAAAAGCGAAAGCCAAAAAAATCTCGAAATGGTACGAACGTTATTGGGCAGGAATTATTTCCAACTTTTGGTTCGGAGTTTTCCTTGGAAGTACGGCTTCGGTTGGACTGTTTTTAGGGTTGAATTTAGACATCCGACACATTACGTTTGCCAGCGGAAACTTAGCCTTAGCTATTTACGGCGCTGATTATATGGTAAACAATACAATGTTGTTTTGGGGTATTTTAGGTATCGGGATTATTGGTTTTGTGAACTTTTTAGTAAGTTTTGGTTTGTCGCTCGGATTGGCTTTTCGTTCGCGCAATATTCCATTGGCAGAGTTACGCCCGATTCTTACTTCGATAAAGCAACATTTCTTTAGAAAACCGATGAGTTTCTTTTTTCCTACCGAATAATTTATGAGCGAACACTACCGAAAAATAATTCACGTAGACATGGATGCGTTTTATGCATCGGTAGAGCAAATGGATAATCCAGATTTGAAAGGAAAGCCTTTAGCCGTTGGCGGAAGTGAAGTTCGTGGCGTAGTTTCAGCAGCAAGTTACGAAGCTAGAAAATTTGGTGTTCGAAGTGCGATTAGCGGTATTCAAGCGAAGAAATTATGCCCCGATTTAATTTTTGTGCGACCACGATTTGACCGTTACAAAGAAATTTCAAAGAAAATCAGAAAAATATTCCACGATTACACCGATTTAGTCGAACCGTTATCGCTCGATGAAGCCTATTTAGACGTTACCGAAAACAAAAAAGGCAATCCAAGTGCGACATTAATTGCACAAGAAATCAGAAAACGCATTTTTGAAGAAGTGGGACTAACCGCTTCGGCAGGAATTTCAGTAAATAAATTCGTAGCCAAAATTGCTTCCGATTATAACAAACCTAACGGACAAAAAACGGTAAATCCAGATGAAGTAGAAGTGTTTTTAGAAAGATTAGATATTAAAAAGTTCTACGGCGTTGGAAAAGTAACCGCTGAAAAAATGTATCAATTGGGCATTTTCACAGGTTACGATTTGAAGCAAAAACCGTTAGCGTATTTAGAGAAACATTTTGGCAACAGCGGTTTTCATTATTACCAAATTTGTCGTGGCATTCACAACAGTGCGGTAAAACCAAATCGTAAGATAAAATCCGTTGGAGCGGAACGTACTTTTGGAGAAAATTTATCTTCCGAAATTTTCATGGAAGAACGTTTGCAAAGCATTGCCAAAGAATTAGAAAAACGCCTC
>RXJZ01000247.1:0-2792 GCA_003963025.1 Flavobacteriaceae bacterium | reverse complement strand
AAAACCATCACACTAAAAATAAAATACTCCGATTTCACCTTACAAACCCGAAGCAAAACTTTACCGTATTTTGTTAGCGATAAAAACATCATTTTAGACGTTGCCAAAGATTTACTTTACCAAGAACGTCTAAGAAACTCTGTTCGATTGTTAGGAATTTCCATCCACAACCTAAATAACGAAGAAAAAACTAAAGCTGAGTTACCGCAAAAAAGTGTTTCGGTGCAATTGAAGTTTGAGTTTTAAAAAAGTCGAAATTTTATAAAAATATGCAGAAAAACTACAGCAATGGGTTTCATAAGCTGTTTTAAATTGCGCCTTGTAAATAGCATAAAATTTATGTTGTTTACTAGTTAGCATAAAATTTTAATCAACGTTGTCGGAAAATCGCTTATAGTCTTTGAACTAAATAAGGAAATTGAAGAAACGGTTAGTATTCTAACTTAAAAAGATTTTGTTAACGGGGAAAACAAGCCGAACAGATACCCGAAAAAGATAGTAGGCAAAATTTAAAAATTTAAAAATTATGAAAAAATTAATCTTCGGCTTAATAGCGTCTGTAATGTTTTCGAATTTTTCTTTTTCTAACTCAACATTAGATGAAAAAAATAGTTTAATCAACTTCCTTAATAACTACTACAATAGTTATAATTTAGGTAAATCAATTGAAACAAAAGCGAATAATCAATGCATTATTATATCAGAAGTTTTAGATAAAGAAAATGGCACAATTAATGGTTATGTAGCTGTTAATAAGGAGAGCAATGAGTTGCTATATTTTGTTGACTATATGAGAAATTCTCAAGAAATTAAAGCTATCGATTTTTTAAATAATCAAACAGACATAATAAATTTAAAAAAAGATAACAAATTCGACGATTTTATTAAAATCGATTTAATAAAAGAAATTAAAAAAGTAAATCTTGATCCAGATATTTCTAATAGAAAATTTTGGGGCACTGAATGTGGTCCTACTTTTTCACTTGAAGAAGGTTCTTGTTACCAAAGCTGTTGTTACTATGTTTTTTGGATTGAAAATGGATGTGAAGTAAGAACTTGCTAATTTTATTTTAAGCTTATATTTGTGATATAATATAAGCTTAATTTTAAAAACAAAAAAAATGAAAACAAGAATAATTATAATATTGATATTTTTATGTCAATTTTCTCAATCTCAAAATGTAATTGTTGTTGATTCCTTAACCAATAAACCGATTCCATTTGTTAATATTTATCTTTCAAATAATAATGGTACATTCACAAATGAAAATGGGTATTTTGAATTAAATAGAAAACTAAAAGATTCTATAAAATTTTCTCATTTAGGATATAGTGAATTAACTGTTTTGGCTTCTGATATAAAAGATACAATTGTTCTCTCACCTAATGCTGTCATATTAAAAGAAGTTAATATTACAAACGGAAAAAAGATAATTAAATACATTGATTTTCCTAAAAAAAAATCACATTATGGAAGTTTTCCTGTTATTTCGAAATCAGAAATAATTACTTTTTTAATTCCAAGTAATGAAAATTCTGATTCATTTATATCAAATTTAAATTTCAAATTTGAAAAGAAAAAATACATGGAAAATCAGTCTAATTTAAGAACTGCATTTAGGATAAACATATACAATTCATTAGATGAAAAAATAGATAATAAAATATTTTCAAGTGAAACTTTCATTGTAGATGCTACAAAAAAAGAAAGTATAGATGTTGATTTAAATGATTATAATATTCAGTTTTCCAAAGAGGGTATTTTTATATCAATAGAAGTAATTGGTGATATTGATAACGAAGGAAATATTACAAATTTAAAATCAACATTAAGACCGGTATTAACAAGTAATACAACTCAAGATTATTCAGCTAAAACATATATAAAGTATATTTTTGATAAAAAAATGATATTAAATCCAATAAACGAAATTCTAGAAAAAGGCTCTGGAGATAAAATCAATAGGAATTTATCATTTGGAATTACATTAATTAAATAAAAGAAGTACTGATGAATTTTATTCCCCACTAGCGCTAGCGTCCCGCTCATGAAACATGCACGAGCAAGATGCTCGTGCCAGCAAACTAAACAGTCCAAAAGACCTCCGTTTTAAATTCAAAACGGAGGTTTTTTCTTTCCTTTTCCCCACTTAAACAAGCGTTAAAGTTCTATTTTCTAAGTTGTTGCTTCATTTTTATTTTTAGTTTTATTCCAAATTACAAGGTTATGGAATTCAAAGTTTACGATGCTGCGTTTGCAAAACAGTATGATAATGGCGCTGTAAAAGCAATGCCGTTAGTGTCTTGGGATATTTATTCTCAGTATTTGTTGCAAACTAATGTGTTGCTTCATGATGTAAATTTGTTGCATCAAATGGCCAATAAAAATCAATGGAAATCGGTTTGGGATTACAAAGAAAGTTTACAAGAAGAAACCGTTATTGTGGTTACCGATGCACAATTAAAGATTGTTTTCGCCAGTAAAAACATCAAAAAAATGAACGGTTACGAGGCACAAGAAGTCATTGGAAACTCACCAAAAATGTTTCAAGGTCCAAAAACAGATTCCAATATAAGTTTTGAAATTAGACAAGCCATTCTAAAAAAAGTTCCATTTGAGAAAAATGTTGTTAATTATTGCAAAGATGGCTCGTTATACAAATGTCACATCAAGGGATTTCCTGTTTTCAACGATAAAGGTGAAGTTATAAATTTTATTGCGTTTGAAAAAATAGCGGCTTAAAGTTATCCAAATAGTAAAACTACTACTTCTGTCAAGCTGAACTCGTTTC
>RXJZ01000196.1 GCA_003963025.1 Flavobacteriaceae bacterium | reverse complement strand
GTTGAGGATACTATTTATAGTGAGGAAATTAATCCTTGTAATTTTATAAAAGTTAGAAAGGTAAAAGATGGGGGTTATTATAAAGGTAGATATTTAGGTAAAATAGTTAGGTGGTATTGGTCAAATGAAGGTGAGCCAATATTAAATTATAAAGGTGATAAAGTAGCAGATAGTGATTTTGCTATACCAATTATGAATCTCAATGAGAAAATGATAAATATTAATTACGATAAATATATAGATACAACATATAAATTATTAAAAAGTTTAGGTTTAGAAGATGTTAGAAAAAACACTTGAGAAAAAGGTAAAAGATTATGCTCAAAAAATAGGATATTTAACTTTTAAATTTACATCACCTTCTAGTAATGGTGTACCAGATAGAATTTTTATAAATAAAAGTGGATATTTATTTTTTATAGAATTTAAAAGTAGTAGAGGAAAATTGTCAAGAATTCAAACGATTAATATAGAAAATTTGAGAAATAGAGGTCTACGGGTTTATATTATAAAAAATTATATAGATGCTGTATCAATATTAGAGGATTTATTATATTTTAAATGTTAACAATAAGTAACCTACATTCTTATCAATTAAAAGCTATTGATTACATATTAAAAGAAAAAAGATGTCTTATTAATTTTGATATGGGATTAGGAAAAACTATAACTAGTCTTACTGTTTTTAGTAATATAATAAATAAAGAAGTAAAAAAATTACTTATAGTAGCTCCTCTTAATATAGCTAAAAATGTTTGGCATAATGAATTACAAAATTGGGAACATACTAAAAATTTAACATATTCTTTATGTATAGGTAATTCAAAAGAAAGATTAGAGGCTCTTAATAAAGAAGTAGATATTTATATTATTAACCAAGAAAATATAGCTTGGATGTATAAACAAGGTTTTTCTAAATATGGAATGATTATTGTTGATGAAAGTTCATGCTTTAAATCACATCAATCAATAAGATTTAAATATTTAAAAAAATTTACAAGTATTTATATGGTTTTATTAACAGGTACAGCTATACCTAATGGGTATCATGATATTTGGTCTCAAATGTATTTAATTGATCAAGGTATTAGACTTGGTAAAAATATAAGTGAATTTAGAAATTCTTATTTTTCTTATAATGAATATACTTATAAATATACTTGTATAAACTCTAAAGGGATTTTAGATAAAATTAAAGATAAAGTATTAGTTATGAAAGCTGAAGATTATCTAAATTTACCGGACAAAATTATTACTAATTATCATATAAATATAGATAATTATGCAATATATAAAAAATTTGAAAAAGATTTTTATATAGCTATAAATGATGATTCAATAACTGCCGTTAATGCAGGCGTTCTTACTAATAAGTTACTTCAGTACTGTAATGGAGCTGTTTATAACGATCAAAAAGATAACTCTTATACAATTATCCATGATAATAAAATACAAGCTTTAAAAGAGTTGTTAGAAATTTATAATAAAGAAAATATTTTAATATCTTTTAATTTTAAAAGTGATGAAAAAAGAATAAAAGAAATACTACCTAAAGCTATGACAATTGATTCAAATAACGTTGATCAAATATCTAAGGAATGGAATAATAATCAGATAAAAATATTATTATGCCAATGTTCTACGGCAAAAGGTTTAAATTTACAAAAAGGAGGTAGGATAATTATTTGGTTTGGATTAACTTATAATTTAGAAAGTTATTTACAATTTAACGCTAGACTTCATCGTCAAGGGCAAAATAAACCGGTTCTTATTTATCATCTTGTAGCTAGAAATTGTAAAGATCAGGAATTATTAAAAGTTTTAAATTCTAAAGATGTTACGCAAGAAGAAATGTTTAAAGTTTTGAAAAATAAATATTAAATGGGAAAATATTATGGAAATTATAGATATATTTAAGTTATTTTTAGTGTTTATTGTAATAGGAATTATTATTTTACCTAACATAATAAGTGAAATATCTTTATATAGTTATGATGGTAAACTAATTGGAATAGAAGAAAAAGAATTTGAAAAAATATTAGAATTTGCAAAACAAGAAAAAATAATTATCTATGGACAAAATAAATTTGATACAAATAAAACAATATTAAGTCCTATACCAATTAATCATCTTATTGGTTATGATTGGTCTAAAGATTATAAAACTTTGAATTTTCCAAATTCAAATTGGATAGCTTATAGCAATATTTCAATAAAACAAAAAGATTTAAATAATATTTTAGGTTATTTATGAGAGAAAAGTATAAAGAAGGATTTAGAAATTTTCATTCCTCTATTGTTAAAAACGTTACAACAATAGAGGATTTAATGAGACAGTCTGACGAATTAGCTACAATTATACAAAATCTTGGCTCTGATAAAGACTCTAAGCTAAAAGAGACTCTTGAAAAGTTAAAATCAGACATTGCAAATTCAATAGACAATTTAATAAAGCAAACAAAAACTCTTTTTGATACTTATAAAATTTTAATTGAGGAAGTGTTTGGGAAGTAATGTCAAAAATTAGCAAAAAGAGTTAAATGTCAACTAGTCAGAGTCAATTTTTAATTTAACATTTTTAGGTATAAATAGCAATTAAATATATTCATAAATAATCTCACATTTTTTATTCAAATTCTATATAAGTTTTATTTCTTTCATGAGAATAATAAATAGCATGTGATAAAGCTCTTATTACTTCATCATGGTTTAAATTATAAACTCCGATAGATACCTGACCATTATCATTTACGTATATCTCTATACCGCCTTTATCTTTTCTTAATTCTGTGTTGTTTTCAATATTTTTTAAAATACTTTGGGAAATTTTCTTTTTAAACTTAATTATATTCTTAGTCATTTTAAGCCTTGTCTATATATTTCATATTTTAATTTGAATAAATATATTTCATTAAGCCAGTTATTAAGATTGGGGCATTGTTCTTTACTACAATTACGCGTGCTTAACTCTTGAGCAACCGCCTTACCTGCTATAGGAAACTCTGGTAATGCTATTTTTGTAATATTAGAGTTTGTTGTCTTGCATCCGCTTAATATTGCCGTCAAAATTACTAGGCTTAGTATTTTCTGTAACATCTAGTACCTTCTGTTGAATATCTATTATTTTGTTATTGTTTGTAGCTTGTTCTTCTAGGGTTTTGTTTAATTCCTTTAAGTGTCTATTAGAGCGTAAAAGTAGAAAGCCAACAATACCTATTGCTATTACGCTAATTTCTTTGAGGTTTAAAAGTAGCCAACTAATCATTTTGTTCCTCTAAAATGCTAAAACTATCTCCTAATACTTTGGATTCTACTAATTCAGAATCTTTTTGTTCAAAATACTCAGATATAACAACAGATTTTTCACTTAAATTTATATGCCCCTTAGATATGCTCTTTATAAAAATAAGCTCTTTCTTAATAACTTTATTCTCTTCTTTTAATTCACTTTTTTCAGCTTTTAACTCATCAATATTTTTAGACATAAACTCAATTAGAAAGTCCTTTTGAGATAACTCTTTCTGTATATTTAACGCAGAATTTTTATATATTTCTATTTGTGCCTTTAATTGTGTTATTTCATTATCCTTCTCAGCTTTAAATTGTAATAACTCATTATCTTTTTGAACTTTTAATCTTTCTATTTCTTTATCTTTTTCCACAATCGAATATGAGTTTTGAGAACTTAATGAATTAAGTTGGCTATCTTTTTGACTTAAGTAAGTGTTCTTTTGATTCAATTCATTTCTTAAAGCCAATATTTCGTTATCTTTACCAGCTAATAGATTTTGCAAAGACGCAATTTGCTCTCGCAATATAATCGGTTCTTGCATCTTAGCTTTATGTAGATTTATTTGATCTTGCGTTAATTTCATAAACCGAACCTAACACCTAAAGTTAAATTATGATTATTAAAACTATGTTGAATAATATTGAGATGAGACTTATTTTTGCCTAACTTGTAAAAATTATAAGATATCTCACCAGTGATAGACTCTTTTAATTCGTAATCAATACCGCATGTAAGCTTATATGCGTACCTATAAACGTGTTTTCCTTTAGTCGGCTCAAGAACTTGATAACTTTCGTCATCAAATTTAAAATATCCAGTAGTATCATCTTGTATTGATGAAACTCCTACGCCACCGCCAAAAAACACACTTGTTTTATCAGATAACTCAAAACCTTTATAAATATTAATCATCAAGTCGCTAATCTTAGTATTGATATTAACATTATAATTTAAATCGTCTATCATTGACTTCTCGGTTTGTGTAAACAAAAAGTAGTAATCTAACGCCATTTCTACTCGCCATAAGCCTTCAGTTTGATAACCGACTCCAAGACCGATTACTGGAAACTTTTGCTTTAACGTAAGGTTACCTACTAATTTATTATCTTTTATATTTTGCTTTGGTATATAATTTAAACCTATAGAGGTTTTAAGATATACACCTTCATGAGCATATACCTTAGTAGTTAAACACATCAAGCAACTTAATAAAGTTATAAGATATTTTTGCATATTATTTAAATACTACCTAACCACACTTTTATTTCTGCTTCTCTACGTTTTTTTAATCCATTAGATACTTGTTTATTCACATATATCCATTTTCTAAATTGCTCAGGTACTTTATCAAATGAATTAGAGTTTATAAATTTTAGAAGTGTTGAGCTTTTAAAATTACTCATACCTATATTGTAAACTAACGAAATTAATGCATCAAATTGATTTTGAAATAAAGAAACTTTAATTAATTTATTTAATTCTATTTCTCTACTTTCTAAATCCTTTTTTAAAAGCTCTATAGCCTCATCTTCAGTTATCGTAGTAAAATGTTCAGAAGGTAAAATAACATGCCCATAACCTATTGTAATCTTACCAGCTGGACATATATATTCGTTAGCTGAAAAACCCTCAAATTTCTTTATTAGGTTTATTCCTGTATTACTTGTCTTCATCAATTTCAGTTGCTATGTTAGGTAAAATTATAGTCTCATCACATAATTTAGCTAATTTTGGATTTTTCTTTATAAATTCTGCTAAGTATTCATCTAAATTATCTTTTATCATATTAAAATAAGAATCATTACGCATTATTTTTCCTCATTATTAGGGGTTAAATCTATTTCTATATTTGTTGTATTTTTTATAAATAATTCTGATAATTCTTCAATTGCATTATCTTGTCCAAAAAAATATCCAGAAGTGATGCCAATTAGCAACACTATAATTAGCATCACTATTTTGTTCTTAAAAAAGGAATTTATTTTATCCAACATCAATATCATCCATTCCGTCAGCACCCATATCTAACGCAGAGATAGCATGAACTATAGTGGTGAAGATCAAAGCTATCTCTCCGAAAACTTTAACAAAATGATCAATATCATTTGCTCTCGTTATTAGGATGATCATGAAAACATTTACAAGAACAAGATTTATCTTTATTAGGTTGATTTTCTTCGTCCATAATAAAAATTTGCTCTTTATTAACGTTAACATTGTTTTTTTTTATGTTTTTTAAATAATATCTATAATCTATATATTTTAAATAATCTTGTGTAGAAATGCAAAAGATTATTACAAGTTTCAATAAAAAATATTTTAATAATCTTTTTTATTGAAAATGTATTAGAAACAATAAATGAAAATAAAATTGTTTCTAATACTACGAAAAATATAAACATTAAAAAATTAATTTCCATAATATTCATCTAAGTATTTAAGAGCATTAGGATGGTTTCTATAACCATCATTAAGTTCTAAATTTTTTTTATCTAAATAATCTATTGTATTTAAAGTGCTATTAGCTCCATATTTTTTTAGATATGGTGTTTTATAAATTCTTTCACTTATATTTTTAGCAGAATTTAACATTAGATTAATAAAAATTTTATCATTCTTATGATGTACTGCTTTTATCAATTTGTCAACTGATTTTTCATCAGTAGCTATATTTGCAAGTGATCTTGATATCCAACTTTTACCTAATACAGCTCCTATTGCCCCAAATATTCCTTTTATTTGGTATCCTCCGACCGCATATGGAGCATTATTTTTTAATCCTTGTAATATATTTCCAAAATAACCACCTATTTCTTTTGTTGTTAAATAACCACCTTCGGAAACATCAGAATCATAGATATTAATTAATTTTTTTGTAACTGGTCTTAAATTTTTTAAAAACTTATTATATTCTTTTTTTCCGTTAAATATACTTATTAATAAGTCATCATCTTCTAATCTATTTATCATTTTTGAATATAAATTTGGACCTTTCAAATATTGAGCATCTTTTATAACATCTTTTAATAAATATTCATACCCTGATAATTTACGTAAAGAACTAATTAATTTATCACTATCTTTATAATTAAGGTCTTGTCTTATATAACTTATTAATTCATTTAACCCTTTTCTATTATCTATTTTATCTAAAATATTTTGTGCAATATTATTTCCATTAGAAAATAAAGGATTATTTGCAACTCTTTCTAAATGATCTAATTTTTTTGCAATAGTAGTTAAATTACTTTCTAATTTATCATATGTATTATCACCTATTAAAGCTCTTAATTTTAAACCTTTTTGAACATCTGAAAAAAGATTATATATTCCTTCTGTATTAATAGGTGTATAATTTTTAGTATTAGTATTAGTATTAGTATTAGGTAAATAATTAAATTCTTTTGTAAAAATATCTTGTACTTTTATTTTCTTTAAATTATTTAATAAATCTATTCCTTCATCTTTTTTTACTATATTTTTATCAAATACTTTTTCTAATTGTTTTATTTTATTAGGATCATTTAATTGATTATATATCCAATCTGGCGCATGCCTATTTTGTAAAGATTTTACAATATTTAATTTAGTTAAATTTATATATTCATTTTTATAAAAATCATCTGCAATTTTAGCATATGCTGCTAAATTTGAATTTTTTATAGTTCCTTCTAATATTCCATCTTCTATGGCCTTATCACATGTATCAGTTAATTTAGTTAATATTTTTAAAGGACTTCCAGTTATATATCCTGAAGTAATATGTTCATTAAGTGTATTTTTTAATTTAAAAATATAATTTGGAGTTATTTTAAAATTAGATGTAATATTAGAATTTTTTTGTAAAATTGGACCTAATTTACTAAAAATATCAGATGTAATTTCAAATATTTTACCTGTAGTAGTTCCTTTTGAACCCGCTATATTAAATTCTTTTTTTAATTCTTCAGCTACTTTTCTTATATTATTAGGATTTACAAAATCATTTTTTGAAATAGCATTATCTCTTACTTGATAATTTTTAATCTTTATAGCTTCAAAAGAATTAACTATTTCTTTCATTTTTTGATCAGTTTCTATAATAGCTTTATTAGGTTTTAAATTAGATTTTGAAAAATCATTTAAATCTTTTCCAATAGCTGTCCTAGCTTTAGCGTTTTCCACTAACATATCTGGTTTTTCTAAAAAATTATGAGTTATTTCTTGAGCCAAATTTCTAGCTATAGTATCATCTCCACTTTCAATAGGTATTTTTCCTAAACTACGTTCAAATTCAGATGTTAAAGAATCAATATAAGATTTTCTAACATTTTTTAAATAATCAGTATATATAACAGATGGTAAACGATTAACCACTGCATGTGGTCTTACATAATCTTCTGTAAAAATAGTTAAAGCACTTTTAGGGATTCCTAATTCATCAAATGATTTTATCATATCTTCATCAATAACAGCTCTATTACTACGTGAAATTATATAATTATAAGCTTTTTCACTACTCATTTTTATAGGATAAGAAATAAAATTAGTAAAATCTTTCATATCGGGAAGATTTTTTTTAATTTTATTAAAATTATTCTTTGTTGGTTGATATAAATATCCAGCTATATCAACAATAGTATTGCTAGTTGATTTAATTGCATTTACCATAGGTTTTTCTAATTTATCTACAGTTATTCCCCCTACAACAAATGATCCAATTCCTTTTGCAAATTTCATAAGTTCACCGTCATCTGGATTTTCAGCAATTTTTTCAATACCTCTACCTGTACCAAATACAGCCGCAGTTTTTGGTAACCCTTGATATCCATATTGTAAAAAAGTATTTATTTTATCTAACCAAGGGGCTTTTAAAGGTATAAGTCCTTTAGGTGTTACTTTAACGACATTTACTACATTATTAATACCAGCTGTAGCTGCAGTAATAATTGCCCATTCTAAACCTTCTTCAATTCCTTTACCTGCAGCTTGTAAAACTCTTTTTAATTCATCTTCACCTTCACCTTCGGTTTCAAAAGGTTTTTTAAAAGAATTAGCATATTTATCAGAAGTTTGCCAATTATACTCGGCTGCATTAGTAAAATGTTGTCCTGCTGATTTTATAACATTTACATCAGTCATATTCCCAAGTCCTTCAATAGCAGTACCTACAGCGTAATTTATTGGTGATTCAACATAACTTTTATAAATATCAGCAATTTTACCTACTCCTTCTGCAAAACCTTCACCTAATTGTTTTGCTCTATCTAAATATGAATATTTTGAGTAATCTGAATGTAAGGGTGAAAAATTATCACTACCATATATTTTATCAGCATGTTTTATTTTAATTTCATCTATTAATTTAGCTTGTTCAGGTGTAAATATTTTATCTGCGTGTTCTTTTTTAAAATCATCTATAATTTTTTGTTGTTCAGGTGTAATTTCAATTGTCATTTATAATTTCTCCTGCTTTATTTTTTATTAAATTTTCAATTTGTTTTTTATCTTTTTCTTTATTTAATATAGTTATTGTACCATCTTTTAATTGTATTTTGATATTATTACCCAATGCTATTTTTTCATTTTTAATAGTTTCTAAACGTTCATTATTTAACTGGTTAACTTTATCTTCTATAGAACTATGTGTATGATGAATAGTATAATTGTTTTCTTCTAATAATTTTTTAGTATTTTCTAATTTAAAAATATCTGTTTCAAGTTGATCTACTCTTTGATCAATAATATTTTTATTTGCTTCATAAGGATTATTTAAATTTGGTAAAGTTGTCACAAATAAAGCTAAATCATTATCTGATACAGTACCTATAAATATATCTTTAATTTGACGATATAAAGGCTCTTTCTGCATTTCTATTTGAGCTTGTCTTCTAGAACTTTCAGTATTACTTGGATTTAAAAATCTTTGAGCTTTTGAAATAAAACCTGATCCTGACCTATTCCATAATTCTCTATTTTCTTCTGTTAATAATTTATCTATGTTTTTATAAGCTCCTAAAGCTGCTTTTTTGGTTGTAACATCTTTATCATAAGTTTCTAAAAATTTAATATTACTTGCATAAGTTTTATCTAAATTTCCTTTTTCTTTTCCTACAAATTCAGTTTCTTTTAAAATTTTATCAGTAGAAGCTATTTTATTTCTTAAGTCTTCTTTTTTTATTTGATTAACTAAACTATCTGGGTTAGCTTCTGCTTCATATACTTTAGCATGAGCATTTAATTGCTTAGTATTAGCTCTTAATAAAGCATTTTGTGCTAATAAATGATCTAATGTTGCTTGTTTAGATTGTCTCATTATCTCAAAATCTTTCTTTTGATACGTATTCATAAACGCATCATATGCACCTCTTTCATTCTCAGGTATAACGTCCATTAGTGGATTCATCATATCCTTTATAGACATAGTCTGATAATTACCACCTCCTACATCAAAAGTTACAACCCCATTATATGATCCTACAAATTTACCCGTTTTATTACCTGTTGCTTTCTCATATCCCGCACTTAAAGTAGGTATCAACATGTCTAAAGCATCATAATCACCATTCTTTAAATAATCATTAGCCATTTGTAAATCACTTCTATAATTATTATAGAATCCTATTAACTTTTCTTGCCTTACCTTATTCTGACCACTAGACATTTTTAATTCATAATCTAATGTAGAAAGTTCTTTAGCTTGATCCTCAATTTCTTTTAATTTCTGCTCTCTTACGAAATCACCGCTCATACCTAATCCTGCACCAAAACCTCTTAGCATATTTGCTTCTTGTCTTTGTGCATTATTAGATGGTCTCATTTGATCAGCTGCTCCAGTAAAAGCATCAGCAGCTCTATCAATAGGCTTCCTTCTATTTAATATATCGTAATAATCTTTGGTCATTTATATTTTCTTGGTTATATTATTAGGATCAACTCCACCATGTTTTAAACCTAAAGCTGTTCCTAAACCACCTGTATAAGCTCCAGCTAAAGTACTTACTCCAGTTGTTAATAAACTCTGTAATGGATTACTTTGTGCAGCTTGATCTGCTTTAAATTTTTCAATTTCTGCCATACTAGCATTTATTTGATTCTGTCCTAATTGAGCAAGACCTGTGTTTGTAACACCAATAGCATTAACTGCATTTGTATTATTATTAGCTATAAAATTTAATCCCATCTTCATTGGGTCTCTATCCATTAACATTTGTAATGTTAATTTACGCTTATCTAATTCACTTTGCCTTTCTATAGCTGCTTTATTTTGTTTCAATTGTTCTAATTGAACGTCTTGACCTCTTTGAGTAACCTGTTGTTGTCTATAGTTTAATTGATCTTGATTCATTTGAGCTAAATTATTAGCTACAAATAAACCTTCTTTATTCAAATTAGTTCCTATATCAATTAAATTCTTAATTGATTCTTGTTTTAAATTATTAGCAAAACTATATTCTTTTAAATTATTTTCTATCTCAGTATCTACTCTTTGTTTTTGTAAACTCATAGCAACACCTAATGCAGTCGTAGAATTATTTAAACCCATTTCCCTTAATTTATTATCTAATCCATTCTGCTTTATATCAAACCCCTTATCCATAGCTAATTTATTTGCTTGTTTAAATGCTTGTATAAATGGTTGATATCTAGCAACTGTCATAGGATCAGTCATTTCTAAACCTTCAATAGTATTTCCTAAATTTCTCATCCTATCAGTTAAATCACTTACAGCAGCAGCATATCTCATAATATATGGTACCATCTGCTGCATATGCGGTAAATCTTGTACATTGGATAAATTAGCTACTTCTGGTATTACTGATTCAAATGGTGCATCTAAAGGTAATCTTCCCGATCTATCTATAGTCTCAATAGTAGTATCACCAGCTGTAAATTGTAATCTACTAGCTTCAGATTCTAAAGTATCAATCTCATTTTTTAATTGATTTGAACGAACTTCATTTAAATTATGAAATTTAAATGGTTTTGGTTCATTTAATCTATTATATTCATTTTGTTTTTCGTCAATTAATTTTTTTAATTGCAAATATCTTTCACCAGTTGGAGATTTCTTAAATACAAATTCTTGACCACTTATATTATCATAAACTTTCATGAAGTTTATAGGTGGATTTTGAGATGCAGCATCTAATGGTTTATAAGGTGTAAAATTTACTGGTGGAGATTCATCACTATCATTAAACATTCCCATATGATTATATTACCAAATAATAAAATAAATTGTTATATTTAATATATCCAAAATGTTTAAGTAATCTTAAACTTTTAATATTATTAACTTTTGTTATAATTAAATTATAACCCATATCTCTACATATTTCAATAAACCTATTTTTAGAATAAAAATATATATTTTTATTAACCCACTTACATCTATATCTAGGTCTAATAAAAATATCTAATATTCCCTGCTCTTTAGTTCTTTTAAATACTTTTATAATTCCAACAATATTATCATTATTATAAATAAGAATATTAATAATATTATTTCTAACATAATATTTTAACATTTACCCACCTAAATTAGTCATTGCTTGCTGCACATCTGGAGTAAACCACCCTTTACTTAATTTGTCAGGCATAATCTTATCGCCTGTAAGCTTTTCACCAAACTTCCAATTGGCTTGGTCTATTCCACCAACACAAAACCACGCCTCTTGCTGAGGGTTATACGGCACTAAATGAGCATCGGTAATTGACCCGTTAGCTACATGACGAGCAAGAATAGGAGAGGGAGTAAACTGGCGATAAGGATAATAAGATAAAGGTTCATAAAATGATTTGCTAAATTCTATACTGCCGTCTAAAAACTTTTCTACAGGCATGCTGCCATCGGCGAAATGTTCTACATGTATATTATCTTTGGTATTTTGATTTAAAACTAAACCATAAAATACTCCAATGTGTTTATAGTCTACCACACCATTCATTATTTTGGCATTAGTAATATTGTTATCTAATATATGCTGTGTTTGTATAGAATTATCTATCACATTGTGTGTAAAAACATTATTTTGAAAGTTTTCTGGTGCAATTTCACCGAGTTGAGTACCAGTAATACTAGCTGGAATAATATTAATATCGGTTAACTTATTCCAAGTTGGAATGTTCGGATACCCTGAAACCAATACTCTATCACTAGCCCCAGCAGTAACTGGCGTAATATTACCAGCATTATTACCGCATAAGACAGAACCAGCAGCTGCTTTGACTATTTTATTTAAGGTAATAGAATAATCTTCTATGGCATTATTATTCATCATCTGCCATCTGGTAGTACCATCACCGACATTTTCTAAAAATGCTCCTTCACTGCCTAATATTCCTTGGGCTGCACCAGAAATTAATGCATCTATCTCGGCTTTGAGCTTAGTATTTAAATAATTTGATATTAGATTAAACTGATTATCAAAATCAGAAGAGTAAATAGTTTTATCTACCTGATCTAATTTATCATTGAAGAATTTTAAATCTCTGGTAATAGCATCCATTACTAATTTAAACCTCCCTGCCTCAACCTTGCTCTTAATTCTGGAGATAGCATATGTTTTCCTATATTAGCCCTAGGAACTCCACCTGTTCCAGTGTCTCTGGTTATATCAAAACTACCATTTTTAATGTGGTAAGCCATAAAAGCACCTGGATAAGCAATAGTGGCATTATCAAAAGGATTCATTCCTGGCGGCCATGATCCGTCAGAACGTTTTACTATAGTAGAACAATACCAATTGGCTGTAGCAGGGTAAACTACGCTATTATCAGGGATTTTGTTAAGAGGCATAAGCTGACCCCGATTAGTAATTAATTGATAATTTATACTATTATTAGGTATATGCCTAGCTATAATAGAATTATCTTTAAATGTTAAATCCGCAACTCTTGTTCCCATTAAGGCATTACTGATTCTAGTATTATCAAAAATTCTTTCTTGAAGATAATTAGCACTAAAAATTCCATCTTGTATATGTCTTGTTTCAACGGAATTAATGTCAAGCGGTCTACCTATTATTCCAGGGGCTAAATGATTTGCGGTTAAAGTGGCTAAAGCAATTTTTCCTGATGGGATTGTATTATTTTCAAAATTTTCTGCTCCTGCAAGTTTCCATACTGGAATATTTCCTAGTCTGCTACTTAAAATCTGGTTATTTGCAAGTGAGGCGACACTTACAAAAATATTATTATTAGCAGAAGCAACAATAGAAGATGGTGTAATATTAGCAAACTTCTGTAATGAGAGTGAATAATTAGGTATAGTAGAGCTATCAACACGTGCAAATCTAGTAGTTCCATCGCCGACATTTTGTAAGAACATACCTGCATTATCGGCTATTCCAGGTATTTGTTTGTTAGCCAAAGTTTCTACTAATGGCTTTATTTTTTTATTAATATAGTTGATAACGTTATTAAACTCTAAATCTAATTCTTTTGCCGTAATAGGAATATTACGATCTCTTACACTCTGAAAAAATGCCGTATCTCTTATATACTCTTTTAACATAATTAAAACCCTAATGCAGTTCTTAGCTGTGGTGTTAAATGCTCTGGACCTATAACCCCTTCAGCTACAAACGATATAGCATTGTTACTAAAGGCGTATTGTGTCCTATACCAAAGCCTTTTGCCGTCTATTGAATTTGCGGCAATATGTTCACTTTTAAAACCTTGTCTTTTGTTATTTAAAGTTGGAACATTAAGTTTTGCTATAGGTAAAAAATATTGAGGATATACTAATATTGGCTCAATATTATTCACATATGGATTATTTGGGTCATAGGTAGAATATGGATCAATAGCTATCCAAGGAGCAACTCTTGCTATATCATTCCAACTTATTCCCTCAATATTCATAATTCTATTCCAATCATTATTATTCATGGTTTGTAAGAAATTATCGGGCATAATATTTTCCCAAAGATAATTAGCAAAATCAGTAGCAAGTGCTGGAGTAAGCTTTTCTACAGTTAAGCCGTCACCATCTATAGCTCTACCTAATTTATTAGTTATAATTACATTTTGAGTAAATTTTGCTGCTACTAAAGAATTATCGGCTATCTGAGTTTGCAATAAATAAGCTGGTAAATTTTGATTAGTAATTGTATTTAAAGCAATGCTTGCCCCAGTTATACCACGATCTAAAATATTATCGCCTGTTAACTTTTTCCAAATAGGAGTGTCGTTATTCCTAGATGTTAATATCTGATCATTTGTAGTTGGTACAACTATGGTTAGTTCCTGATTAGCATTAGTGGCAAGAATTGAACCTGAATTGTTTTTATCTATTTTTTGTAAGCTTAGTGTGTTATCAATAAAAACGTCACTTGTAATAAAACTCCACCTAGTGGTTCTATCTCCTACATTTTGGTAGTACTTACCGGCATCTGCGGGGTTATTACTACCTGGGACTGTATCTTTTGATAGTTGATCTAATATAGGTTTGACAATTTTATTAATATAATCACTAATCAAATTAAATTGAGAATCTACATCATGAGCTTGAATCTTTTCTACAGTGTCAAAATAATTTGATATTCTTTTAAAAGGGTTAATTGGCATTATTTATACCGCCTGATAAATAAATACTATCAATTATAAATTCATTATAAGCTATACCATTTATATTTAATAAAACAGAATCTGCTGAAAATCTTAAAGTTTCTTGAGGAAAAATACCTTTTTCATTATAAGAATATTTATCAAAATTAAAAAAACTAAAATCAAATTTTGTATTTATTTGATCTACAGAGATTTCTACAGATTTACAATCTGCTGTATTAAAATTAGTATAAACACAAATATTTATTGGTATTTCTTGATAACTAATACAACCAATATAAATATTTTCATTATACCAAGTAGAAGGCATATTTACCCAATTAAATTGTAAATGAAATACAATAGGATTAATTTCTAAATCTACATAATTTTTAATTTTTAATTTATCACAATAAACAACAACTTCATTTTTATTACTTAAATATAAATTTTTTGAAACTGAATCATAAAGAAAACTATTACTTTCAGAAAAATTTTGTGTAAATACAGACCAAAAACCGCTATTTTCCATTTTAGTGTTATTTACTAATCTTTTTTCTTTTAATTGATATATATAACAATTATTAACAAATCTAAAACCTAGAAATCCACCATAAGGATATAAAAAACAATTTAAACTTCTATATTCTCTATCATCTACTATATTTTCTAATTGTTTTTTAATATGTCCATTTATACTTTCTGCAAAAGATAAATCTATATTTAAATTATTAAAACCATCTATTTTTAATGAACATATTCCAAATTTTGATAAAAATATAAATGTATTTGGTAATTCTACATACATATTCTTATGAAAAATCCCAATCGGTTCAGTTTTTTGCCATTTAAAATCACCAAAATCAATATTTTGTCCATCATTTATTACAGTTGGATCATTACCAGTCCAAATTTGGACAGATTCTTTACCCCAAAATAATATCCTTCCTTGATATGTATTAAAACATTGTAAATCATCTATCTTATTGCTATTAGAAGCTAAATTTATTGATTCTATAAAACCTGTTTTGTTATACCAATCAAAAATTGATTTTCTTTTTGAACAATAATAAATTAACATTGATTTATCAGGTGATCTAAATTTTTTATAAAATGACCCACCACTATCTAATGCAAATAATCTATCATTAATTACATTTATATAACTAAAAGCAGGAATACTTTTTTTATATAATATATTTTTAGGATCACCTACTAAATCATTATTTAATATTATATTTATTTTTATATTATTAATATTTAATACAAAATTTACATTTGTAATAGTATAAAATATTTCATTATTAAAATTATTAAAAATTGAAATTTGATTACCAATTTTTAAATTATCTCTTAATTCATTTTCATAATTTAAAGATACATTTATACTTATTTCTGTATTACTTATTTTTTCTATAGAATTTTGAACTATTTGATAATTACTTTTTAATTCTTGTAAAATATTATTACTATAATATATAACAGGATCAATACCATTACATATTATTAATTTATTCTGATAATTTATATAAGATACAATAACATTAGGATTTAAATCTAATAATAATTCAGTAAAATTTTCTAAATTGTCACTAACTTTAAATTTATATATACCAGCTCTTTCTATCCATAACTGAAAAGCGTTTTTTGGATCAAATATATCAGTAGAATCTATATCAAAAAAAGCTTCAGGAAATGGAATATTAAAGGTAATTTTATTTACTTCAACCAATACATTACTAATATCAGCACCATCAGAAAAAGTGTCTTGTCTTACGTAAAAATATGTCCCGTCAAATATCACTTTACTTAAATAAGTTTTTTGCTGATCATTTAACGGCGTAGTATCTATTGTTACTTTAGTTATATTTGGACTTCCTGCTATTGTATCAAGTTTTACGTTATCTTGAATATTAACATACAGTAAATTACTAATATAATTTTGATATACTAAAATCTCAGATTCACCTTCAGAATTAATATATTCCATTAATTTTAATTGATCTCTAAATATTTTATTTTCATCAAAAATATGATTAGCTACAATTTTTGTACCATTCCTTATTACTAAATTATTATTCTCATCTAAAAGCATATTTTGAATATATTTAGCGTAAGATACATTATCAATAGAATTTGAATTCATTCCACCAACTGGAGATTTAAACAAAATAGAATTTTGCCTACCTTGAAAATTATTTATTATTTTTGACATCTATAAATTATTATAAAATTGTAAAATATCTTCTAATTTTTCATTATATAAACTATATGCACTTTGTAATTTAGATAATTGCCCATTAGTAGTTAAAAATATATAATATACAGAACCTAATATTAATACTTGTTCAATTTTTGAATCAAATATATGTTCATCACTTTCAATTGATGGATCATTGACTGTTTCAGTTAAAATTTTTAAAGGTTCTAAATAAAATAATTTTATAAAATTATTTCCTAATTGATTTTTATTATATTCTTTACAACCTAAAATAATTTTACTTTCTGAATAAAGTTGAAAATATTCATTCTCTTTTAAATTTAAATTATTGTTAGTTAATAAATCAAATGAGTTTAATTTATTATTTTTATTATAAATTGATTTTAAAGTATTTTTTTTACAATCAAAATCTATATAAAATTCATTTTGATTTTTTTTTACTTCAATCTCTTTAAAAATTAAAAAAGATTTATAATTTCTAATTTTTAAATATATATCATTGTTAGCAAAATTAAGGCAGCGTAAATAATCTTCACGCTGCTTTTTTGTTGCTAATGTACCAAATGTAAATAAGGATATTGTATCAATTAATTCTGTTACATTCATTAGTTTTTATGTGTTATTCTTAAATTAAGAATTGATCCTTGTATAGCATTTATAGCTACTCCAATAGTTATTATTAATCTATTTTTACTAATAGAAAAACCTAAATTAGCATCTAAAATTACGTTTTTTGCAAAAGCAGCTGTGGTAGCTGTTTCAGTTCTATTTAATCCTAAAATTTCAATCCCTACAATATCATTTAATATTCCAACTTTATCTAAAGAAGCTGATAAATAAGTAACTGTTGTAGCATCTAAAACAGCAGGAATTTGTACAGAAACAATTTTATCTACATATGTACCACTACTAATATTAGCTGTAGTAGGTAATATAGATGCTTTATCACTTGCATTAGTAGCAACTGGATTTGCTAAAGGTGTCATTGCTAAAGGGCAATTTGCACCAACAAAATTAACTCCTGTAATTCCTAACGCTGTTGCATCATTTGGTAATTGAGCAGTATTAGGTGTATTTTTTATTAAATATTTTACTGTTAAATTCATTTTATTACCTATTTATTAAATTAATGTGAAAGAATGAATCATCCCATACTCTAAAGGCGGAGTTGTAGTAGGATTAAATTTAGAAGGAAATTTAATTGATTTCAAACCATCAATTAATGTAATACCTATTTCTTTTTGATTTCCGTGATCCTCTTCTTGATATGTAAATTTAGGCTCAGAACAAATAGCACTAGCTAAAGCTCCCGCTCCACAAAAAGCACCATATCCTATTAAATTATTAGCTGCATTTTGAATACTTAAATTTTCAAATTCATCTATTACTACAATATCAACTCCTTTTAATCTTCCTAAATATTGTGTTCCATTAAAATATGAAGGTTGTCTAGGGTCTTCTATTAAAGGTCTTACTAATAATTGTTGAACTCTAGAATCATTTAATAATCTAGCTTCCATAGAAGGTGAAATAAAATATGTATAAATCTCATCTAAAGCACCATTCCAACTACTTGTAGAAGTTGGATTAATTCTAGCATTTATATTTTGTTTTCTACCACCAATTCTAGCCATATATTTTAATTTCATTATATGATCTAAATTACAATAACCACTTGTACCTTGGACATAATCAGCTGTTCCTATATTTCCATTATTACCAGGGGCTCCAACTAGACAACGTTGTTGAATAGTTTGACCTGCTGCTATGACATTACCTAAAGCCTCAGCTCCAAATAATACTCTATCTGAATTAATACCATTTCCACTAGCATCTAATTGATTAATAACACAACTTTGTATTCTATTTGTAAAATAAGTTGAAAAATCACTTATAGCTTGACCCTCTCTTGGTCTATAATCATATGTTAACCAATCTTGATTAGCTTTTTCACCATGTGCAAAACACCATGCAAATTGATTTACTATTCTTCTAATAATTAAATCCATATGCTTTTCTTTAATTTGCATCTGTAATTCAGGATTAAATTCAAATTTTGTTTGATATTCTGCTATATCAAAATCTTTAGCCATCACTGCAAACCTAGTTTTACCTAAAGTTAAAGTAGTATTTACAGGGGTTTGAAAATCACCTTTTCCTTGTAATGTATTTTCACCATATACTTCATTTACATTTCTAAAATATCTTAAAGAAAATACAAGAGTATTTCCTTCACCTTTAGCTACAGATTTTTGTACCTGCATTAAACTTTTAGGGTCTTTACCCATATATTTAGCAAAAGGATTTTCCTTTATTGCTTCTTTTAAAAATGGAGTTAAAATATTATTTTTAAATTTGGATTGATCTTTACTTGTACTAAAATCAAAAATCATTTTATTACCTTATATTTAAATTGATTGAAAAATATAATTAATTTAAAGGTAAATAAATAATAAAATTAAAAGTAAGTTTTCACGTTTTTAAAAATTATCATTTATGTCTAAAATTAATTAGAACTTAATAAATAATTTAATAAATCATCCCCATTTACTTTTTTATTCTCAATAGGTGAAGATCTATATTTTATTTGTTTATTATCATCATTATCAAATGTATTGTCAATATTTACTTTAAAATTATTAATTTGTTCATTTAATTTAGATATTTCTTCTTTTAAACTAGAAACATATGAAAATATATTTTTATGTTTTTTTAATCCGTCTGAAAATAAATCTTTATAGTCTTTCCCCATTATAATTATTTTTTCAATAGCATCTGTTGGCTCTGCTTCTTCTAAATAAGACATTAAATTTTGTTTTTGTTCAACATCTAATAAATGGACTGAATCATAAAAAGCTTTATAATTATCTTCTATATCTTTTGATTTATTATATTTTTTATAATTACTTAATTCTAATTCTAATTTATCTAATACTTTTTGTGTTTTATTTTCTTGTTTATTATTTTCTAAACTAATTTCTGATACCTCATCATCTTTTATATCAAAAATTGAATTTAATTTATTTATAGAATTTTTTAATTCATCTTCTTCTAATAATGTATTATCTTCATTTAATAAACTTTCTTTTAATTCTTCTAAAGTAGTATTAAATTTTTTCTTAGTTAAAACATACTTTTGATTTATAGTTTGATAACTTCTTTGGGTATCTTTTAAAGCTTTTCTTAAATTCTCAAGTTCCTTATTATCTAAAGATTCTTTAACAATTCCTTTATTTTCAGTTTTTAACTCTTCAGAAGTATTAAATTTTTCTTCTACTTTATTTTGTCTTTCATCTAAAATTTTATCAAATATATCTATAGTCATATCATATACCTTGTTCATTTTGTTGATTATTTTGAACTACACCTTGTTGTAATTGCATTTTATCTAACAATATCCTTTTATATTCATTAGATAATTTATAACTTGTGATTTCTCCTATGCCCATTTGTTGTAAATACATAGGAGAAGATAAAAATATATCAGCTAAACCACTGCTCATAATTTTATTAAATATATCTTTTTCTTCTTCAACACTACTACTAAAATTAGGAGAACTAACAGGATAAACTTCAAAATTAAGTAATGCTATATCACTATCTAATACTGCACTATCTTGTTTTCCTTCATTATAAAATGAAATTACTTGTTTAAAATTTTCAATACCTTTTAATGTATCAATCATTAATTTACCTTCTGAAGTAAGCATATATTCATAAGCCAAAACTAAGGGATTTTGAGCATTCAAAGTTGTATTTATTCTATTTTGAATTGCTACACCACTTTCTGCATTAGTTGGTTTACCTGCAAAATCATCAAATAATCCAGATAAATTTTGAAATTCTCTGTTTAACATTTCTAAACATTTTAAAACCCCTTGAACATCATTGCTATTATCAATAACTTTAACATCATTAGGATCAAACTGCATGAATCCTCTTTTTTTCTTAGATTCTATTGCATATGTTTTAACTAGTTGTTCATAATCTAAAGAACTACTTTTATTATTTATTACAAGCATTTTTGAATTAGAATAATGAAATAATTTTGATATTTCAACATTCCATAAATCTTGTAATTCAAGCATATAATTTGTAGTTCCCATAAAATTACCATTTATATCTCTACTATATACCATTGGTATATATGGAAAAAATATTTGATTTGGAACTTGTTCAGATATTTGACCATGATAAATTAAAATATCATTACAAAATATTGTTTTATATATTTTTGTTCCTTTTTTTATTTTTACATCTCTTGCTTGTTTTTTATCTAATAATTCTTCATTAAAAGTTGTAAATATTGTTTCATCAAATTCTTGATATAAATTATCTTGTTCATTTTTATTATCAATTTTACTTTGAATATCACAAACTGCTTCAAAATATTTGTCTTGTTTTTTACTATATAATTCAACAATTCTTATTGATTTACCATTTACCCAAACAGTAGTAGGTATTGATGTATAATCATCAATATTTACATATTGATTTGAAGCATTATTTGCTACCATATTATCAAATTCTATAGCAAATTTAGGATATAAATTTTTTAACCTAACTATATTAACAAAATAACTTCTAGCTATATAATTTTGATTTTCTAATCTAGGACTTAAATCATCTGGGTCAAAAAACATTTCTCTTGAATTTACCCATTCATAATAAAATCTATTATTTTCATAATAAAAATGTGACCAACCTATACCGCTAGATAAAGCAGATAAACATTTTAAACTAGAAAAAAATGTATGATTATTTTGAGTTTGAATATTAAATGCCCAGTTTTTTATATAATTAGACAAATTAGAATGATATTGTGAATTACTAGTAGGTAAAAAACCAACTCTTTTTCCACTTTTAATTAATATACTTAAATATCTATCAATAATAGGTTTTATTTTATTATCGGTAATAGGTTCACATCCTATTTCTTTCAATCCTAATAATGCTTTATAATTATTCCACTGATTATTATAATAATAATTTGTATTAATCTTGTCTTTTTCTAACCAATTTAATCTTATTTGAGATTTACTCAAATAATCAAAAATTTCTTTAGATTCTTCTAATATATTATTTTTATTCATTTAAGTTTCTAAAAGTTCATAACCAGTTATAATGCATGAAAAATTTTCAGAATAAGAACTACTATATATAACTAAAGAATCTCCATCTAACATTGTATGTTCTACTAATTCTGAACTATTTCCTTTTGTTACCATTAATAAATCAACAGTTTGATTAGGACTTATTAATAAATTATAACAAATATAAGCTTTTTCTATTGGGTTTTTCAATAAAATTATATCTTCTAAAGTTATTCTAATATTAGTATTTGTTATATTTGTGCATCTTATAGAAGATATAATTGTAGATTTTTCCGCATTAAATAAAACTACTTTAGTATCAGATATAGATTCAAAATTATTTTTAAATTTATTGATGAAATTCATTTTTAATAAGTTCATCAATTAATTTATTTAATTCTTTATATTTTTCTAAAAATGTATTTTGTTCTATATTTGTTAAATTTTTACCCTGACTTTTAGCTTGTAATATTTCAGGAATTGAATTTTTTAAAAAATCTAATTTACAGGAAATATTAGAATATAAGATTCCTAAATCACACAACAGCTCATATTGAGCAATTTTGTTAGTACTTTCCATATATTTAACCTAGAATTTTTTCTAAAGCAGCAATCTGTTCTTTAATAAGAGCAATGTCATTTAACACTGCTTCTTTACGCACTTGGGTTGCAATAGCTACTTCTCCAGAAAAATAAAGCACGCTATCGCTATATAAAGCTTGAACATATTTAGGTAAAATTTGGATTATTTCTATAGGGTTTTGATTTTCGTTCATAATATTCTCTCTCTTCGTTATTATAGTTAATATAAAGATTAATTAATACTTTTTCAATGTTAATTACTATTAGGAGGAACATAAGCAGCTAAAAACTCTTTTAGTTTTACTACGTCATCTTCAACTTCTTTGATGCTCTCTTCTGCTGCTGCTTTAAGGGTCATCATTTTAGGGTCAGTAATATCAAAACCACCTCTAAATAATGATCCTGCCCATCTCTGAGTATTCTGCACATCACTCATAAACCATGAGAGATACTGCTCGGCTGGATAATTCTCGGGAACTAATGTATTATCAGTATTAATCTCAACTTTTTTAATCTTCTCAGGCTCTGGTAAAATTGTGCTATCGTCTTTAATTTTCGACATTTTTTTCTCCTTTTTTATTATTAAACTTCTTCAACTGTAAACCAAGCTTGTCCGATACTATCTTCACTTCCTTTAATTTGAGTAAATGCATTCCAAGTTATACGTAATTCAACTCTAGTAGAAACAGAAGTAGTAATGTAAGCTACTGTACCGGCACTACCCACCCTGTCCGTAGTTGAGATAGGTGACGGTGCTCCAGAGGTTAAACCAAGAGCAACGCCGTTATCAGAATTATACCATCTCGTGGCATTGTAGTTTGCAGATACCACATTATTAAGCGATGCCGTTAATTTATAAGTTTTACCAGCAGCAAGTGTTACTCTACCGATAGAAGCAACACCTGTAGAAGTAGTATAACTGCTTGAAGTATCAAGACTAATATTTGAACCTCTAACAAAAGCAATACCATTGAACTTAAAGTGGTCACCTACATTTATAACATCTGTATAACCGCTGTTAACATATCCATGTAAAATAGATTGAGCCGCCCCTCCTGAACTATTATTGTCTACGTATTGCTTTGTAGCCGCGTCCTGATTATTAATAGGCGTAGGCAAAGAAGTGATATAGTTAGTCCCACCCATTCCTAGCGAATTAAGAACTGCAATACTTCCAGAATTATGTACCGCCAAATTATTACCTTTGAGAATACCCGTAGTAGCACTAATGTTTCCAGTAGTAGTTAAATTATTAGCAAGTAAATCAAAAGTACCATCATTTAAAATTCTAGCTCTTGTAGTACTATTTGTTCCGAATTTTATACTAGCTGTACCAGTAGACCATACATATGCTTCATTAGTACTATTATTAAAACCAAACTCTGCTGCACCAACTCCATTATTTAATATATAAAAACTAGTTGCAGTTGACGAATTATTAGTATTATTTAAGGTAAATCCATATGTAGCGCTATTAGTTGTTAGAGTATTAGTCCAAGAACCAAGACCATTAAGAAATAACGATGAATTAGACGGATACCCAGATAATGTGTTAATCGGTATATTAGAAACCGAGATAGTAGGATTACCAGAAACAGCATCACCATTACTTATACTAATACCAGTACCATTAGTTATAGAACGAATAGTATAAGTATTAGATGCTGTCCTTGCTATTAACCCATTACTAATAAGACTTGAGAAACCAAGTCCAGTAATTGCACTATTTAATTGTCCGAAATTAATTGCATCAGTATTAGCTGCACCGTTAGCTAAATTGGTAATTTTATTGGAGTTTAAAGATAAATTACCTGTTATTGATAGACCTGATAATGAAACATTCTTAAAAAATGTTAAACTATCTGTTTGCTCATCATATTGGAAAATATCTGTACTACTACCGAACTTATCATAGGTTTGAAAACTAAAGTTTCCATACACTGAACTATTTGATAATTCATGATAAAATCTAAATCCTTTAAGATTATTATTTACAAAACCAAAGCCAGAAGTTGGAAAAATACCTGCTGTTGCCGTAAAGTCATTTAACAGCAATAGGTTAGCATCATTATTAATTTGATCGGTATTATATTTTAATACTTGTTCATTACCTAAAATGTCTACAGATGGATCAAGAGCCTTTAAAAATAACGGCATAATCTATAACACCTCGTCATTTAATGCTTGCAATAGTGTGTATATATCTTCATCAACTTTTATATCATCTTGTATAGCTAAACTATACCAATTTACGCCATCGTTAAATTCAGGTCTTACTAGTGGTTTTTTCATTGAATACCTACAGATCCGAGTTAAATCTAAACATACCTACAGTTGGCGTAGATGGACGCTGCACTGTTGTTCCAGTTGGAATTGTTACCGAGGCAGTCCCTGGTAATACAGGATTAGTTGCTAAACTAATTGTAGCAACTCCACCAGCTACACTAACCGTTATTTGATTAGTTGTACCAAGAATCGATGTAAAAGAGTTTTGATCAGTTTTTGCAAAAGTAAAACTATCTGTACCGATTGTAGTTACTGCGGATGTTAACATCCATAAGCTAGCAGATGAAGCTGTACCGCTAATAACAGATACAACATCACCTCTTATTGTTTGTGCCACTGAGTCATAGTCTGTAGCTCTAGTTAATATCCAGTTTGTACTAACAGAACCGATATTTGTTACTGTATATATACCATTTTGCAAAGCGGTAGCTTGATCTTTTACTAAAACTCTATTACCTACAGCTAAAGTTACTCCATCAATAACAAGAGCTGCTTGCGTTCCTGAGTTTGTTAGAGTTGCACCTACTCCGCTAGTGCCATTAGAATAAATAGCCGTTAAATTAGCTGTAGTTGCTACTAAACATGGAAATACATACCTGATTTGGTTTAACACCCAATTTTCTGATGCTAGTGAGAACCAAGCTGTACCGTCATGAAACTCCTGTTTACCAACAGGCAAAGGCATTTGTGCCATTTTATCCTCTTAAAATACTAAATCTCTGTGTTATATCTTAGCATACCTTGTTCTGCATTACTAGGCCTTTCTATGGTATTTCCTACAGGAATTTTTATGTATTCTTTACCTGTAAAACGTGGATTAGGCGTAAATACAGTTACAATTGGATCGCTAATATTGTTAGTACCAATTACATCACCTACTAAATTAACAGTTAGATTATCAATACGTGTGTGGGCATTATCGGCAGTACTTTTAGCAGCAGCGGCAGCTACAGCAACGACTCCTATTGCAGCAGTAATTTGAGACCCTACTCCTGTTAGAGGTATAGGAGACGGAACATAAGGCAACATTTGATAAGTAAAATAAGCAATAGCTGCTGCCTCTGCTGCTGCCGCCTCAGCAGTTGCAAAGGCTTTAGTCTCAATTATCTCTTCTTGTAAGCTCAAAGGGTCTACATAATCATCAAGTAAAGGTATCTTACCGCCTGTGGCAACACTAATTACTCCTAATGGACTACTTTTTAATATTCCACCAGGTGCTAAATCAGACAAACCTTGTGCACTCGGTATTTTTGTACTCGGTCTTTGCATGATAAACGTCAGATCAGGCATGTTATCCTCTGGTAACCTATCAACTCTAGCCAGTAGTTTTGCTATATCATGACCTTCTTCATCCTGCTGCAT
This sequence comes from Flavobacteriaceae bacterium, assembly GCA_003963025.1. Lineage (GTDB taxonomy): Bacteria > Bacteroidota > Bacteroidia > Flavobacteriales > Flavobacteriaceae > Flavobacterium. The sequence continues at coordinate 13,384 of RXJZ01000196.1, read as the reverse complement.
AGGTCTAATTAGGGCAAGCTTCATATCAGCTATTGGGGACGCTAGGTCTACGTAATCCTTGCCAGCTATAGCTTTTGACAATGTGCCCGTGCCATTATTAACAGTATTTTTTAGAAGTCCCGTTTCTAATGCCCCTAAGCTTTGCGCTTTAGTAAAAGTATAAGTTGTACCAAGTCCGTATAGTTGCTTCAAAGCCTCTGGAATAAGATACATTTTAGGGTTTTCCCACACAAATTCTACAGTAGAACTACCTACAATAAAATTAGCATTATCAAACCGCTTCATTATTTGTGCAGCTCTTACTTGTGTCATTGCTAGAGAAGACGACACATCAGTACCTACTGGATTACCAAACGTATCATATTTAGTCGCATAAATCTGCGGCAGGAATGGACCAGACATAACCCAGTCAAAAGGTGATAAGTAATCAAATGTTGGGTTTGGGATTCTAAAATCACCAGTAATAGGACTAATTGGGTTGGGGAATAGTGCCTCAGCTAACGGAGGCAAATTGATAATGCCTATATGCAATTGTTCTACAGGTTCATTATTATAGTCACCTATCCATATTCGATTGTGATCTAATTTATTTAGCTCTTCAAAACCTCCTAACTTCCTTCTTAAATCAATAATATCTTGTCTTATATCAATTAATATAGGTGACGGCATTCCTATATTTTCTTTATCACCGACAATAATATATCCTTGATCTACTTTAATTCGACCAGTAACTGGAGATATAAAATTGTATAAAACATCGTATTTCACTTTAAATACTCATGCTGTTAAATGCGCTAAAATGCTTGATATATTTTCACTCTCATTAGCATAATGCGTATCTATTAAATTAGCTAAATCAGCAAACCAAGATGCCGTACTATTATCCATTTCATTAGGAAAATCAGGAGAGAATTTTGGTTGAAATTTATAATAATATACATCTTTAGCAAGGCGACTACTCAAGTAGTCTAAATAGTACCTACTCCACTCTTCCGCTCCAGTCATGGCTATATTCATAATACTAAATAATACCTCTACAGCATGAGCCGTACCTGTTTGTGAACCAGAGCCGTCAAAACTCATATTACCGATACCAGTTCCTACATCTATTATTACTATTCGTGTTGCATTAGGCTTTACACTCATGCCGATATTAATAGCAGCTAGTATTGGGTCGTTGGCATATACACCACCATCAATATAATCATGACCACTAAAACTATAAGCTGGTAAGTAAATAGGCGCAGCACTTGTTGCTCTGCATACATTTACGATAGATTCGGTTTTACCTATGAAATAAGCTGGATCATCAAAATTAGAAAATACGACATACCTACTCATATCCTGTTCAAAAGACGGAATAGTTACATAAGTTTTAAGATTAGCTAATGTACTAGTGCCAAAGTTTTCAACTAACGTTTGTTGTAGTATATTACTCCCATAATTCGAATCTTCATAAGCAGATTTATAAAAAGGGTCATTAGTGGCTATTAACCCTATTTTCTGTAATTCATTAGGTCTATTTGAATCTTCACTTGCGTTATGGCTACCAGAAGCTACATCAGTGGCAGTTCTAATAGTAAAAATACGTTTAGCTTTTTGTAAGAAGAAACTTTCCATTTCGTCTGGAGTTTTGCCGTAAGCGTATCCGCAAGCTAGTATTCCACCAATAGAAGTACCACAACAAACATCTGCATATTTCCAAAAATCTACTTGCGGTATTCCCCATTGATGCAAGAACTTTTGCATAAAACGATTAGAGCCGTAACCTTTAGAGCCGCCACCACAAAAACTAAATATCCTGATTGTATTTCTATCCATTTAAACCCATACAGAATTACTTAAAACATTTTTATATTCAAATTGTACAGTAAATCTATTTTTAAAACAATCTTCTAAGGCATAACGCCAACAATCAACTAAATGATTGTTTTTATCAATTATTTTATCCTTAATTTGTCCGCTATATTTATCTTTTTCATATTTTAAATTATATACTTCTTTTATAAATTCTGTACATCTTGGATTAACATAACACTTGTTAAATGTTTTAATATATGTAATACCTGCTTCTATTGATCCTTTTCCTTTAAATGCTGCCTTAGCTGGATAACCCATTCTATTTAATAAATCAATTAAACTAGGGCTTGAACTATCACATGTAATTTCATATTTACCATTCTTTTCATAATCTTTTAAAACTTTAGATATTTCTTCACCTAATATATCAACACTTACATGTGATTTTTTAAATTCATGAGTTATATATAAATTTTGATTTTTAATATAACATCTAATACCAGCTGAAGCATCTGTCCACCCAAAGTCTAAACCAAAATAAGGATGTATTCCTTGAGGTTCTTCAAAATCTTCTATTATAAAAAATTCTTTTTTAAATACACTCTCATCTGAATTTCTTAAACATTCACCTTCGTAAACATGTACATACTTATCAAAATCATTAGCCTGCATCTGTTTAATCTTAAAATAAGATTCTTCAGACAAATATTTATTATTACGCCATGATAATTTCTGCAATATAAGTCTATCTCCATATTTTTCCTTACCATTACGAATAAACTCATTATACATAAAATCAGTCTCGTGTTTTGGATTCATAGTTATCCATATTTCGCTACCTGATTTACGTATAGTAGGGTCAAGGTCTGTCCATGTATAATTTGTAATATAAGCCCCTTCTTCTATCCATATATAGTCTATACCTTGAACTGACTTAATAGAATTAGAATTAATATCCCTTAAACCCTTAAAATGTATCTCACTTTTACTTTTAATATTAACTATATGAGTGCTTAATATTTTAAAAAATGGTTTATATTCATCTACTTCATCTATAATTTCTTTAAAGTTTTTAAATACACTTAATTCCAAATCCCCAAAATATTCGCGACAACATACTATCGTACATTTCTTTTCAAAACTTAAACGAAGTAATGCTTTAGCGAATATTGTTGATTTAGTTCCATCTCTTCCACCATAATAAACTTTATACTGACAAGGCTTGTAAAGAGGTAATTCATACTTTTCAAGCTCAAAAATATTAAACCTTTTCTTCATCTTTTATTTCTACTAATCCAATATTCATAATTTTATTATATTTTTCTTCTAATTCACCAGCATAATTACCACTATGATCAATTACTTTTAATGGTTTATTTAAAAATTCATAATTATTTATATTATAAATTACATTATCATCATTCTTAGGTTCTTTCCAACCCCATTGTGTTTTAAGATAAAAAAATAAACTAGCTTTACACCCGTTTTCTATGTTCTCAATTAGCTTACCAGTGACTTTATTAAGCGTCATAGCACGTCCTTCTTCATAATAATCACTTAAAAGCTTCTTGCCCTTCCTTTGAACTCTAAAAGAAACTTCAGATATACCATAATATTGGCATATCTGACCCTGTGTCATCCCTTGACCAGCCATCTTTCTTACTTCATTTAATCTTTTATCTGTCCAAAATTCCTTAAAATTTATTTCTTTCCTTTTTGACATTTCTATATTTAATTGATTTAACCACTCAATATTATACCTAAAAAGTAATAATTTAACAAATTATGTTTAAATTTAAAAACTCTATCATCTCTAAAAAAAAGATGATAGAGCCCACAACCTTTATTCTATAAGGCTTACAAGGTTTTAATCAAAAAACTACGTCATCTTTTCTATCATCTCTCAAAAAAGATGATAGAGTTTGTATACCATATACCATAAGGGATTGCAGGTTTTTTAACCAAAAACTCTATCATCTTTTCCAAAACTTTTATAAAAAACGTAAATATAACATTATATTTTTACAAAACTTTTTTCCAAAAATAGGAAAGATGTTATCAAAAAACCTCCAATAGCTGGTAAAATAAGGGATTGCAGACTCTATCATCTTTTCTATCATCGTCTAATAATTGAACTGGTTAAAACACAAAAACCTTCTACACCTTATTCTATAAAGCCTACAAACTCTATCATCTTTTTTGAGAGATGATAGAGTTTTTGCCTTTTTCAACTATTAATATATAAAGATGATAGAGTTTTTAACAAAAATGACCAAAAATCGTATATTAAATGTATATCAAGTTAATATACGATTTTATATACATTTAATATACGATTTTTTTAAAATCTGATTTTATCTGCTTGACATAATTGAATATATGATATAAATTAAGTTATCTAAATAACTATAATTCAAAAAAATGATATTAATAACGTTTAAATGGGATAAAGAACAATATTTAAAATTAAAAAACCTGGCTAAAAGTCAAGAGAGATCAGTCAGTAATTTATTTAGAGTAATTTTAAATAAATATTTAGAAGACAATAAAGTTAAATTAGATAAGGAGGTTAAAGAAAATTATTTTATACCAAACAATGAATTTGAAGAAAATAATTATTTTTTACAGAATGGTAATAGTATTGAATTGGAGGTAGAAACTAATAATATATATTTTAAAGAAGATAAAAAAATTGAAGATTACGAAAACAAAGATAAATATTTTTAAAAATAATAGAATAATAGAATAATAGAATAATAGAATAATAGAATAATAGAATAATAGAATAATAGGAGTTAAAATGAAATTAGCAAGTTCAGGTTTATATGAAAAACCATTCTTTACAATTAGACATATAGATAGCGATTATATTTTTAATAATTATGACAATATAGAATATAATATGGATTTATTTATAGATTATTATTGTGATGAGGAGGAAGTAAAAACAAGAGAAGAATTAGAAGATATAGCAAGAGAAATTTTTGATAATACATTTGTATATAATTACTATTATGAGGTAGAAGAATACAATTATAATGAAGAAGATGCGTTTAAATGTAATTTAGTACCATTCAAATTTTATGAAAATGACGAGCCTACATACTTATTATCTCTAGCAGGTTATGGTCAAGACTTTAGTCCAAGATTAGATGCTTATTTCTTTTTACAAACTGGTAAAATGGATCCAAGTAGCCGATATTTTAGAGACCTACAATGGTTTAAATATATGGTTAATGAAGATATTTTCAATTTAATAGAAAATAATAGGTAAAAATATGATAGTTATTTTTATAATGATAATGTGTTTAATAATAGCAATAAGATAATAATTATAAATTTTAAAAGAGAATTAGTATGACAATAGATTTAAGTAAATATTTAGAAAAAGCAAAATATGAAATGAGAATATTAGATGAAGAATGTGAAATATTAGATAGTATAAAATTTGCAAATAAAAGTGATTTTATATACCTTTTGCAATCTGATTTTATGGATAGAATTAAGGAAACTAATTTTCCTAATTATGAGAGCGTAATATTATTAGAACTTAAAACAAATAAAATAATATTTGAAGATAATATTAATAAAGACGAATATATTATAGATAAAGATTTTTAATAAGAAGGTAGATATGAAAATAAAAATCAAACCATGTGGGTTATATTCTTATGAAAATCAAAGAATAGAAATTGATAATAACTCTACTAATATATCTTATTTAAAATTAAAAGAAGATGAAATTAAAAGTAAATTAGATAATTTATCAGAAAATATAGAATGGATAAAAAGTAAATTTGAAAATGAAATAGGTTTTTACAGAAATCAACATAAAGAATTTTTAACAACATATAATTATATTAAATTAATAAGAGCAGGTTTAAAATGAAAACAGTATCAAATTATTTAAACTATTATGATTTATATAAAGAAGCTAAAAATAAACATGAAGCAGAAATAAAATCATTTGCAAGATCACAACCTGATAAGAATTATATAAAATTGGTTGAAACTGCATTAAATATGGGTATAAGTAATTTCAATTACTTTACATATGATCCTATTGAACTAAGTCAATTAATTGATGAATATGAGCAAATGATAAGAGCAGAAAGAAGAGAAGCTAGGGAAGCATATATACAATCAATAAGAGTATAAATTATGAATTTTATAGATATGATAACAATGTTAAAAGATAATAATCATGCTGAAGGATATCTTGATAATATAAGAATATCAATTTGTCCTAAAAGCAAAGTGATTACTCAAACCACACATAATGCAGATGGTTCTAAGTTTACAACCTTATTTGCTAATTTAAATTACGAAGAAGCCTTTAGCAACAACTGGGGAATACACTTTGTCAAACAAGAAAAACCTAAACTACATACATTTGAAGAAGCTATAGCTGCTTTTAAGGATGGTAAAACTATAAAAAGAGAATTATGGAGCATAAAGACCATCTCGGTTGAGTGTTGTCCTTGTTGCGATGATGGGTTTTATGCATTCTCTATGGAGGATATGAAAACCAATGACTGGGTAATAATAGAATAATGAGAGTAAAATTAAGCAAAGATAAATTAAAAGAAATAAGTAATTTACTTAAAACAGGTTTATCTTTGTCTTCTTTATGTAAACAAATTAAAATAAGTGAATGTAGTTTGAGAAAACTTAAAGTACATTATCCTGAATTAAATGAGATTATTAATAATACAAGACATTTAAGAAATAAAAGTATGCCTGAAAAAACAGGTATTATTAGACTTAAACAAACTCTTAATATTATAGAAAATAATCCGGAAAAGGCGTTATCTAAATTTAAAACAGAATATAATGAAAGAAAAAAGCAGATAATGCTAAAAAATTTAAAAGACCCGTATTATTAAATAATTGAAGGTAAAACATGAATAAAGTATTTATAATGATAATTTTAATAATAACATCTTTAATTATATTTTTATCTTATAAATCTCATATGTCAGATATAGAAAAATATTATTTAGAAAGAATATATTAAATTCAAAAAAAAAATTATTGACAACAATTATATATCTGATAAAATAAGATAAAATAAGATATTTATATAATATGGAAAAAAAGAAATTAACATTATTAATGGACAAATATTTATATGATTTGTTATTAAAAAGAATAAAGGAGGATCAAAATAGGTCTTTTTTAAAATTTTCTAAGAGTGCTTATGTAAATATGTTAATTAAGGATCATTTAAGAAAAGAGATAAAAGAACAAAACGGGCAATTAAATTTTGAGTAAGAATAGATGGAAGATAGAGTATTTGGATTTACTATTTTCACATCCAAGAAAGTTTATAATATTGATAATGATTCTAAACAATATCATTTAACTTTTTCAGAAATAATAAATGCTTTTAAAGTTTATTATGATAAAGAAAAAAATTTAAATAAAGAAACTGTTAAATTATTTATAGCTGGTGTTTTTAAATCTATAAATACAAATAGAAGGACTACTGAAAATTTAATATCAAGAAGTATGATAACTATTGATATTGATAATTATCAAAACCCTTTGGATAATTTAGAAGAAGAAATAAGTAAAGTTTTAGAAGGGTATAACTATATATACTACTCTACATCTAAGCATACTTATGATAAACCAAGGATTAGGTTAATAATACCTTTATTAAAAGATATTGAGAGGTCCATATATAAAGAAACTATTTGTAAAACTATTACAAATATATTTAGTAAGGATTTTTTAGATAGTTTAGATAAAAATGCATCTTTTGGAAGTAATCAACTTATGTATTTGTATTACGATAATGGTCAAAATGACAATATATTTAAATATGTATTAGATAAAAGTTTTTTAAATATAGAAACTGAAAATAATTTAAAAGTAATTCAAAATGATGAAATTAAATTAATAAAAGAAGAGATAACATCTGAAGAATTTGAAAAGCAAGTTTATAATTTACCATTAAATATAAATGATGAAAAAATTAGAAATATATTAGATTTGTATATAGCAGAAGAAACAGATTACCATTCTTGGTTTGAAGTTTGTCAAGGATTGCATCACCAATATCAAGGTAATAAAGAAGGATATAAGTTATTTTTGGAATGGAGTTTAAAAGATAATCGTTATTCTAAAGAAGAAATAGAACAAAAAACAAAAGATAAATATTTTTCTTTATCAAATAAAGAAATAAGACCTATAACTTTTGCAACTATAATAAAGAGATTGAACAATAAAAAACAAGTACCATCTATAATTGAAAAAAAAAATTATTTACAAATTAATCCAGAAGCTTTTTTGCATTTAAAAAAAAATAATACACCTAAGGCTACGTATGAAAATTTTTGTAAAATGCTGGATGTTTATAAGATTAAAATAGCTTTAGATATTATTACAAAAAATAAAGTAAGTTCATTAAAAACAGAAGGAAATATTGAAACTATCTACACTAGGTTAAAAAGTTTATCCATTCTTAATAATATGAATAAGGATATGACAATAGAATATACAAATTGTTTAGCATTTGAAAATATTACAAATAGTTTTAAATTAATATTAGATAATGTTGTGTGGGATGGACAAGATAGATTAGAAGATTTTTATAATACATTAGAGGTTAAAAAAGAGTATGAAAAAATTAGAAATACTTACCTATTAAAATGGTTAAAACAATTATTATATTTAGCTTTGTGGGATTTTAAAGATAAAAATAAAAAGATAGGACGTTACGTATTAATTTTGCAAGGTTTACAAGAAATAGGTAAAAGCACTTGGATTAATCATTTATTACCTGATAATTTAAGAACGGAATATATTTTAATAGGTAGTAGGTTAAACACTGATGATAATATGAGTGTTTATACAAATATTAAGTATTTAATAGTGGAATTTGCAGAATTAAATCAAACATTTGCTAAAAGTGATATTAATTCATTTAAAGCTTTTTTTGGTAGAACACACGATGTAATTAATCATAAATATGATCCTGTGCCTAGAATTTATCCAAGGACTACAAGTTATATAGCTACTGTAAATGATTATAGTTTTTTAAAAGATGAGACAGGGAATACAAGATTTTTAATATTACCTATAATTAAAGCTAACGCATTTCATAATATTGATATGTTACAATTATATAAACAAATATTAGACACTAAAGATTGGATAAATTTTGAGTTAGATGAAGAACAAAAAATTATTCAAAAAGAATTAAATAATAATTTTGATTCAATTGATCCTCTAGAAGAATTATTTTTTAATGAGTTTTCTAAGGAAACAAATAGTGAAGAGCATAAGTATTATCAAATTACTCAAATATTAGAAATTTTAGGTTATAGTAGGAGGGAAATAGATAAAAGAAAAGCAAATAATTTAGCGTCAATATTAAGAAAATATGGTTATCAATATATATCAAACAGTAAATATGGATGGAAATTAAAAAGAAATATAAAGGAGTTAGAAGATGAATTTAAAATATAGTAAAAAATTAACAATTAATTTAGGTAATTATGAAAATATAATTTTAGAGTTAGGGGTAGAAGATAAAGTAGATTTAGAAAATGAAACTTATGATGAAGCTTATAATAGAATGAAAAACTTAGTTAATACTTCTTTACAACAAGAATATACAAAAATAAAAGGTGTTAAAAATGTTTGAAATATTAATAGGATTTATTGTATTAAGTTCAATAATTTTCATTATTGCCTTTATAGGTGCGATTAAAGAATATATTTATAGTAAATATTATATAAATAAAAGTTTTCTACAATTTTTAATTTTAAATTCAATGGTTGAATGTGCAAATTATTATAAATTAAGTAGTATAAGAGTGAAAACAGCTTTATTTTTAAGATATCTTATAGAAGGTTGTATAATTTTATTTTATACACTTTTATATGGTATAATAATATATGCAATATTAACAGCATGCGGAAAATTAGGAAAAGGTTTAATTGAATTATTAGGGGTTATAATATGAGTAAAACAATGAAAGAGATAATGAGTAAATTAGAAGGAAGGAGTAAAGAAGATGTATATTATGATTTAATATCTGATTTAATGTCTCTAAAAAAATCAATAAAATTTCTTTTAGAATTAGAATGTGAAAAATTATATACGTTAAAAGAAAAAGATTTAGGTAATCCTCATTATTCAAATAACTATAAAAAATGTAATGAAAGATTACATAAGCTAGATAATTTAACCATTTTAATAAAGAGTGATGAATAAATATGCATACAGCAATTAGTCCATCTAGTTTTGAAAGAAGATTATTGTGTTATGGTAGTTATTTTGCAGAAAAAGATTTACCTGATGTTACAAGTATTTATGCAGATGAAGGTACTTTATTACATAAAGTAATGGAACAGATAAGTACTAAAGGAAAATATGATGAAGACATTATTTTAACAAGTGAACAACAAGAAATTATAGAATATACAATAAAATTACTTGATAAATATAATGGTAATAGTTTTTTTAATTATTATGAGTATGAAGTTGATTTATCTTTCCTTGGTATAGATATGAAAGGTACATGCGATAGAGTTATATTAGAGCCAAGTTTTTATGATAGCAACGCAAATGAATACACAAAACCTGTTTTACATATAATAGATTATAAATTTGGTAAAGGTATAAAAGTTGATGTAAAAAATAATTATCAATTAGCTTTATATGCAATGGGGACTTTAAAAGAATTTCATGATCATGAATATTTTTATGATGCTGATATTAATAATAACGGTTTTAGAGAGGTAAAAGTAGTTTTGCATATTGTTCAACCTTATTTAAATAATTATCAGACAATAGAATTAAGTAGTTCTGATTATTTATTTAATATAGATTTTTATGTTAATATTATAAAAAAATGTTTGGATGAGAATGCTATTAGAACTCCAAATGAAAAAGCATGTAGGTTTTGTAAAGCAAAAATAAATTGTCCAGCTTTAAAAAATATTATACCGACAAATTTTGAAATTAATAAAAGTGATGAAGAACTGAAAATAATTTTAGATAATAAAAATCTAATTATAAATTATTTAAAAAGTTTAGAAGAACATATAAAAAATAGAATAGAAGAAGGTGAAAAATTTAAAGGTTATACAATAAGAAAAAAGAATACTAATAGAACATGGAATAAAGATGCATATGAAGTTTTAACTTCAATATTACAAGATGATGCTTTTGAAAAGAAATTAATAGGTATAACCAAAGCTGAAAGATTAATAGGTAAAGAAATAATAAATACAATAACAGAAAAAAAAGAGGGTGAATATGAGTTAGTTAATGATAATTTGGAAAATGAAAAAATTATAAGTGAATTTAAAATAGAAATATAAAGGTAATTATATGGAAAAAAATATATTGGTAAGTGAAAAAGTAGTTTTGAATAAAGTTAAATTGAATTATTACGGAAATGGATTATTTGTCCCAAGTGCATATGATGATACTTCTGATAAAAAGGAATATTCTTGTTATGTTTATTTAGATAAAGATAACGATCAACATATGAAATATAAAGATCAAATTATGAAAATTATTAACGATTTTTGTAAAAAAAATGGAGTTGATTCAATATCTGATGCTGCAAAATTTATAGTAGATGGCGATAAAGAAATTTTAAAAATTAATGCTAAAGCAAAGAGAGAAAATAAACCAGCTCCAAATACTGATTTATTGAAAAATTCATATAGATTAAAATTAAAAAATAAAGAAATGCCTAGGTTTATTTCGCCTTCTAGAGAGTTAGTAAATGATCCAATTTTGTTAGAAAAATTATTTTATAAAGGTTGTTATATTCATGTAATATTTAGAATAAATGAATATAATTTTAAAGGAAATGGATTAACAACAGCTTTAGATACAATTTGTTTTGCGGCAAAAGGTGATAAAATTGAATTTTATAAATCTGTTCATGAACATTTAGAAGATGAAGCTAATTTTGTAATAGAATTAGATGATTTTGAAATTGATGAAATTACAGCATCTAAACAAAATGAAAACGTAGTAATAGAAAATAAGTTATTTTAAATGCGTTTATTTTTGGATGTTGAATGTTATCCAAATTACTTTTTAATCGTTTTTAAAACTGAAGATTATAGGGTAAAAAGTTTCACACTAGATGAAAATAATACTTTTGACAAAAATAGAGTATTAAAACTTTTATCTAGTTGTGAAACTATCGGATTTAACAGTAGAAGTTATGATATACCTATGATTTTAAAGGCTTGTGATATTACTCATAGCTCTGAAAGTAATGGTATATTAAAAAATTTATCTGATGAATTAATTAATTCTGATACATATCATGTTTTAACCAAACATGATATTTGGACACCTAAAACATATAATCATATAGATATAATTAATGTAATACCTGATAAAGCTTCTTTAAAAATGTATGGAGCGAGAATACACACCGAATTTTTACAAGATTTACCTTATGATCCAAGTAAAATATTAACTAATGAAGAAAAGATAGAAGTAGAAAAATATTGTGTAAATGACGTTAATATAACAATAGATTTATATAAGAAAATAGAAAAAGAAATTGAAATAAGAAAAAGATTAACTATAGAACATGGAATAGATTTAAAATCAAAATCTGATGCTCAGATTGCCGAAAGCTTATTTAGAAATAAACTTAAAATATATAAACCAGATTTATCTAGTTTTGAATTTAAATATGAAAAACCTGAATTTTTAAAATTTAATAATGAAGAATTATTAGAATTAGAAAATAAAGTAAATTCAGTTACTTTTAAAGGTATAGCAGGTGATAAAATAAAAAAAGATGAAATATCTACCAAATTTACAGTAAATAATAAAGAGTATAAATTAGGTATAGGTGGTTTACATTCAACTGAAAATGCAATTTATCATATAATTAATGAAGATGAGTTTTTAATAGATATAGATGTAACTTCGTATTATCCGTCTATTATATTAAATAATAAAATATGTCCTCAAAATATAGGTGATAATTTTTTTAAAATTTATAATACATGGTATGAAGAAAGAATAGAAGCTAAGTTATCTAAGAATGAAAATTTATCATGGGTACTTAAAATTATATTAAACGGAGCTTTTGGTAAATTTAATAGCAAATATAGTATTTTATATTGTCCAAAAAGTCTTATTCAGACCACATTAACTGGTCAATTATCTTTGATAATGTTAATAGAACAATTAGAAGAAAATGGGTTTTCTGTAATATCTGCAAATACTGATGGTATGACTGTAAAAGGATTAAAAAATAAATATGATTTATTTAAAAGAATAACTAAGAACTGGGAAATTAAAACAAATTTTAAACTTGAAGAAGTAAGTTATAAATCAATATTTATTCAATCGGTTAATAATTATATAGCTATTAAAGAAGATAATTCATTAAAATTAAAAGGTATATTCGCTAATAATAATTTGAGTAAAAATCCAACTATTGAGGTGTGTAAAAAAGCTATTTTAAATTATATAAGAGATAAAATAGACGTTGAGGATACTATTTATAGTGAGGAAATTAATCCTTGTAATTTTATAAAAGTTAGAAAGGTAAAAGATGGGGGTTATTATAAAGGTAGATAT
>RXJZ01000018.1 GCA_003963025.1 Flavobacteriaceae bacterium | reverse complement strand
CTAAAATATTCGTTGCTTGCTAAATTTAAAAATAATTCATCTTTATTAAGTTCTTTGTTTAAGGCATCTGTGATGGTTTTCTTCCAAAACTCATATAAATTTTTCTTCGTTCCAATGGCGATTGAAGTTCCCATTTCTAAACGATACGGTTGCATTAAATCTAAAGGTTTTAGAAGTCCGTACAAACCTGAAAGTATTCGCAATTTTTCTTGTAAAACAGCTACTTTTTCTGTTGGCAAAGAATACACATCTAATCCAGTATAAACATCACCATCAAAAGCATAAACTGCTGGACGTGCATTTTCAGGCGTAAAAGGAACACTCCATTCTTGATTGCGTTGCCAATTTAATTCGGCTAACTTTTCAGAAATATCCATAAGCTCCATTAATCGCTTCGGTTTTTTCTTTTTTAACGTTTTTTGAATGGTTTCCGATTTCGACAAAAAAGCAGGTTCTGTGTAATTTGAAATCGGTAACGGACTCTCGTAATTCAAAGATTTAGCTGGTGATATAACAATTTTCATAGTTTCTAATTTCTGTTTTTCAAAAATACGAAAATATACAAAAGTTGGTTTATGAGTTTTATAAGATTTAATTATAGTGCCATAAAAAACCTCCAACTATCTTTTAATTTGGAGGTTCTAATTTTTAAATATTTTCTTTTATTCTTCTGTAAATGTTTGCGCTTTTGAATAAACCCTCCATTTATCAATACATACTTGTAAATCTTGTGGAATTGGAGAATCAAAACGTAAAAATTCCTTTGTGATGGGATGTTCAAATCCTAATGTTTTGGCATGAAGTGCTTGTCTAGGTAACACTTTGAAACAATTCTCAACAAACTGCTTGTATTTGGTAAACGTCGTTCCTTTTAAAATAGCATCACCACCATAACGTTCATCATTAAAAAGAGTGTGACCAATATGCTTCATATGAACACGGATTTGATGTGTTCTTCCTGTTTCTAATTGGCATGAAACTAAAGTAACATATCCAAATCGTTCTAAAACTTTATAATGCGTTACTGCTGGCTTACCCTTTTCTTCATCTGAATGAACAGCCATTTGCATGCGATTCGTGTCATGACGACCGATGTTACCTTCCACAGTTCCTTCTTCTTCTTCAATATTTCCCCAAACTAATGCAACATATTCTCTTTCCGAAGTTTTTTCAGCAAATTGTTTGGTCAAATATGCCATAGCAAAATCAGTTTTCGCAACCACTAATAATCCTGAAGTGTCCTTATCAATTCGATGCACTAAACCTGGTCGTTCCGAACTGTTCATGGGTAAATTCTCGAAATGATACGCTAATGCATTCACCAAAGTTCCCGAATAATTTCCATGACCTGGATGTACAACCATTCCAGCTGGTTTGTTAATCACCAACAATTGGTCATCTTCATACACAATATCCAACGGAATATTTTCGGGTGTTAGTAATTGCTCGTAAGTTGGGTGAGCTAAAACTAAACGTACAACATCACCTGCTTTTACTTTGTAATTCGATTTTACGGGAACATCATTCACTAAAATCGAACCTTTTTCAGCCGCTTGTTGAATTTTATTTCTAGTAGTATTTTCAATCATGTTGATCAAAAATTTATCCACACGCAAAGCTGATTGGCCCTTACTTGCTTCAAAACGATGATGTTCGTACAACTCGTCTTCGAGTTCGGTTCCTACATTATAATCCGCCATCTCCTTCTTTAAATTCTACTGGTTGTACTTCTTCTACTGGTGGTAATGTATCAGCAGGTTCTTCTGAACTAAAAGTTTCTTCGTTAAAAACTTCTTTTCCATCCCCTAATACAAAATCCAATGTTGAATTTTTCTTTACCTTATCTCCTGCTCTCAATCGTCTACCATCTTGAAAAATTTGCAATACAATATCTTTTGCAATGTGTGGTTTGTAAGTAATTTTTCCCTCTTTTAAAGTTAATGATTTTATGGTTGCAGAAATTTGTCGAAACGTTTTATCCTTAAATTCTGGAATAGTAATTTCTGTAAATTCACCAGCATTTAATTTCACATAGACTTTACGACCATCTTTTACCAAACTTCCTGCTTTTGGATCTTGCTCTAAAATCGTAAAAGGTGGAAAATCGGCATTAAATTCGACTGTATCTAATAGAAAAACTTCTAAATCTAATTCGTTTAGTTTCTCTTCTGCAATTTCTAATTTCATTTTAGATAAATCGGGCACTTTTATTTCCTGCCCATGATTGGTTCTAAAATCAAGTAATTGGATTACTATAAAAGTAAAAACCACAACAATTGCAACAGCTATAAATGCCTGAGTAAAAAAAGTTCTACTAGTTAAATATTTAAATAAACTCATACAGAATGATATTTTGACAAAGATATAAAATTCAAAAAGAAATTTCGATGCAATTCATTTTCATTTCTTAACACTTTAAAACGGGTATTTATTTAAAATATTTCTTTCAGAATCTTGCAAAAGCACTATACTTATCAATAAATAATGTATTTTTGTGTATCACTTTTAGAATTTCAAAATGAAAAACGTTGCCATTATCATGGGAGGTTACTCTAGCGAGTACAAAATTTCGTTAACCAGCGGAAATGTTGTATTTAACAATATTAATCGCAATAAATTTAATCCGTATCGTATTCATATTTTTAAAGAAAAATGGGTGTATGTAGATGAAAATGATGCCGAATTTCCAATGGATAAAAACGATTTTTCAGTAACCGTAAATGGCACAAAAATCAATTTTGATGTAGTTTTTAATGCGATTCACGGAACACCAGGTGAAGATGGTTTGATGCAAGCGTATTTTGAATTATTGAAT
>RXJZ01000264.1 GCA_003963025.1 Flavobacteriaceae bacterium | reverse complement strand
CAAACTATTTTATATATAGTCAATCTGGAATTGAGCAAGAACCTCCATTCAACATCAAAACGATATCTTTCGTTCAAAATCAAAAAAATGTTGTCCCTTATTTTAAATTAGGCGATCATTTTGAATTTCAATTTGATGACTTGTATGCAGATGAATCAGACTACTATTATACAATAACTCAATACAATTATGATTGGTCTGAACCAACTAATTTAGCTAAAAACGAGTATCTAAATGGTATGGACAATCAAAGAATTATTACATACGAAAACTCATTCAATACACTACAACTTTATTCCCATTACACTCAAAAATTTCCAAATCAATTTAACCAAATCACAAAGAGTGGAAATTATTTAATTTCCATTTTAAATGACGAAAATGAAATTCTTTTTACCAGAAGATTTATAATTTATGAAGAGCTGGTTAACCCAAAAATCACCATTAAAAGAACTCGTGATTTTGAAAATAGAGCAGGAAAACACAACGTTGAATTATCAATAAATTATGGAAATCAAATATTACAAAATCCAATAGAAAATGTAAAAGTTTCATTGATACAAAATGCTAATTGGAAAAATGAAATATTAAATATAAAACCGCAATATACATTAGGAACCGAATTAATTTACCGATACAATAAGGAAACTCAATTTTGGGGAGGAAATGAATTTTATACAATTGACAACAAAATAATTAGAGCAACAAATAATACTGTAGCTAAAGTTACCTCGGGTGAAAATTTATACAATACTTATCTATATACAAATCAATCTAGAAAAAATAAAATTTACACTTATTTTCCAGACATAAATGGTAATTTTTTTATAGACAACATAAACACAGAAAAACCAGCCATTCAAGCCGATTATTCTTGGATTTACTTTACTCTTGACACGCCTTTTTTAAATGATAAAAAAATCTTCATCAATGGTATGTTTAACAACTACAGCTTGTCAGATGATTACAAAATGGATTTTAATAAAAAAACAGGACTATACGAAAAAGCCCTTTTAATTAAACAAGGATTTACCAATTACCAATACATTTTAACAGATAAAGACGGGAAAACTGACTATGAAAATGCTATAGATGGAAATCATTTTGAAACGGATAATTTATATTCGGTTATTGTATACTATAAAGGAAATAACGACAGATACCACAGAGTAATCGGAATAGCCATTACTAATAGTTTGAATATTCAAAATTAAATGAAAAGAAAAGAAGTAAAATACAGAGGAGAAAAATGCATAAATTGCGAAACCCCTCTTGATGTAAGTGAAAAATATTGTCATGCTTGCGGGCAATTAAATTCAACAAAAAAATTAGATATCAAAGATTTTATTGAAGAGTTTTTTGCTAATTTTTATGCTTATGATTCTAGACTTAGAAATACTTTTGTTACACTTTTCACAAAACCTGGAATTGCTGCTCGTGAATTTTCAGAAGGAAAAAGAAATCATCATGCCAATCCTTTTCGATTGTTTTTAAGTATTTCAATTATACTTTTTATTGTAATGGATATTAGCTCAAGGTTTAACAATAATCCTAACGAAAAATCTAAAACAGAATTAAATAAAGGCGATAGTATAAAAACAGATTACAATAAAATTCATGCTACAAGTATAAAAGAAGTTGATAAAAAAACAGTAAAACAATTTCATAGAGATTCAATTTACAAAGCAAGTGAATTAAAAGATCCTAAAAACTTAAATCATCTAAATTTACGAATTACCACATTTAGAAATTATAATTTAAAAAATCCGAACGAAACTCCCGAAATGGCTTTAAAAAAGTTAGGGTATGAAAACAATAATATTAACCGATATATCTATGAAAAAGCTCAGAATTTAAAATCAAATGACGTGGTTAGAGAAATTGGGGATTATATTTTGGGTAAATTACCTTTTCTGATTTTTCTATCAATACCTTTTATTGCTATTATTTTTTGGATTACTTTTTACAACAAAACATTAAACTACACTGACCACTTAGTCTTCACATACAACTTTTATTCATTCATGTTTATCTGTTTAATTTTATTCGAAATAATTGGATTTATTTCTACAGATATTTCAGAAATTTTACTTGGAGTGAGTTTTTCTATTTTATTCCCTTTTTATCTCTATAAATCTTTAAGAAATTTTTATCAAAATAGTAATTGGAAAACAATTTTTAAATTCCTACTTTTGAACATATTGTTTATTCCCATTTCATTACTAGCTGTTTTGGTTCTATTAACAATATCAGTAATGTTGTTTTAAATTATGGTAAGTCAAATTACGAGAGGCATAAAAATTTCTGTTTTAACTAGTTTTGAAGGTACATACTTCAAAAACTACAAGATTCATTTTGCCTTTTCGTATCGTGTTACCATTGAAAACCAAAGTAAAGATTCAGTACAATTAACTACACGTCATTGGGAAATTTACGATGCACTCAACAACCTTGAAGTTGTAGATGGAGAAGGCGTAATTGGAAAAAAACCTGTTATAAAACCAGGCGAGAGTTATACTTATTCTTCTGGCTGTTTACTTTCATCTCCTATTGGAGCAATGAAAGGCTATTTCAACATGGTAAACTTTACCTCAACCAGAAGTTTTAGAGTTACCATTCCAACTTTCAAGCTTAGTGCTCCTTTTGCTATTAACTAAATAGCAAACTAATCAGCTTAGCGATATTTGTTATCGATAATTCAAAATATACTTTGTATTTTTGTAATCGTTTATGAATTTATCGTAAATCAAAGCACAAAATTGTCTAATCTCAAAATACAACACCATGTTAAAAGGATTTTTTAATGTCCCAAAAGCGGTTAACG
>RXJZ01000242.1 GCA_003963025.1 Flavobacteriaceae bacterium | reverse complement strand
TCATTGAATTTTATAGAACAAATCATTGAAGAAGATTTAAAAAATGGTTTGTCAGCAGATAAATTACGTTTTCGTTTTCCACCAGAACCAAATGGTTATTTGCATGTAGGTCATGCGAGTGCTATTTGCTTAAATTTTGGTTTAGGAATCGATTACAATGCGCCAGTTAACCTTCGTTTCGACGATACCAATCCATCAAAAGAAGAGCAAGAATATGTTGATGCTATTAAGCGCGATGTGGAATGGTTAGGCTATAAATGGGATAAAGAATGTTATGCTTCTGATTATTTCCAACAATTGTATGATTGGGCAGTGGAATTAATCAAAAAAGATAAAGCGTATGTGGATAGCCAAACTTCGGAAGAAATGGCACAACAAAAAGGTACGCCAACTACTCCAGGAACGGATTCTCCTTACAGAAATCGTTCTATCGAGGAGAATTTAGATTTATTTACACGAATGAAAAACGGAGAATTCGAAAAAGGAACTCACGTTTTACGTGCTAAAATTTCAATGGGTGCCAACAATATGTTAATGCGTGATCCTATTATTTACCGTATCATGCACGCACATCATCACAGAACCGGAAATGATTGGTGTATTTATCCAATGTACGACTGGGCTCATGGTGAAAGTGATTATTTAGAACAAATTTCACACTCTTTTTGTACGTTAGAATTCTTACCTCACCGTGAATTATATGATTGGTTTTTGAATCAAATTTATGATGAAACTAAGGTACGTCCAAAGCAAAGAGAATTTGCACGTAGAAATTTATCACATACTGTTGTTTCTAAACGTAAATTATTGCAATTAGTTGAAGAAAAGCATGTTACAGGTTGGGATGATCCAAGAATGTCAACGATTTCTGGTATGAGAAGACGTGGTTATACACCAGCTTCTATCCGAAATTTTGCTAAAACTATCGGAATTGCAAAACGTGATAATTTAATTGATGTTTCGCTTTTAGAATTTTGTGTTCGTGAAGATTTGAACAAAATTGCACCTCGTGTAATGGCAGTTTTAGATCCTGTGAAATTAGTAATTACGAATTATCCAGTAGGTCAAGAAGAATGGTTAGAAGCTGAAAATAATCCGGAAGAAGAAGTAATGACGTACAGAAAAGTGCCGTTTTCTAAAGAATTATATATCGAAAGAGAAGATTTTCAAGAAGAAGCACATAAGAAATTTTTCCGTTTGACTTTAGGAACTGAAGTTCGTTTAAAAAATGCCTATATCATTAAAGGTGAATCTGTTATAAAAGACGAAAACGGAAATATTACTGAAATTCACGCTACTTATGACGTAGATTCTAAATCAGGAAGTGGAACAGAAGCGAGTCAAAGAAAAGTAAAAGGAACAATTCATTGGGTTTCGATTCCTCATGCAAAAGAAGCAGAAGTTCGTGTTTATGATCGATTATTTACTAATGAAAGTCCAGATAAAGACAAAGAAGTTGATTTTAAAGAATACATCAATCCAAATTCATTAAAAGTAATTAAAGGATTTGTAGAACCAAGTTTGGTAACTTCAAAAGAGTTAGATCATTTCCAATTTCAACGTTTAGGATATTTCTGTGTAGATAGAGATTCAACTCCTGAAAATTTAGTTTTTAACAAAACAGTTGGCTTGAGAGATACTTGGGCAAAAATTTCAGAACAATAAAAATGTATCAAGATTTTTGTATTAAGAATTAAGACTACAAACCTGCAAAATTTCTTTGCAGGTTTTTTTATTCCTAATTATTTAAAAATAATATTTTATGATTATATTTTATTTTTTAATCTATATTTACTATTATTATTAAAAACTATCAAAATAATATTTTTAATAAATAAAAACTTAAAAAGTGACTTTCATAAATTAATTGTAAGAAAAAAAATTTTTTAGCTATAGTGTTTTTACATCTTTACTATTGAAAGTGTCAGAAATCGCTTTATTTTAATTTTTGCCTAAAATTTTGGTAATTTTATTTTGAATTTTTATTCTTGCAACTGCTTTTAAAAAATTATCACGGAATTTGTAGATTTCTAACATTTGGTTATAAAAAAACCACCAATTAAAAATTGATGGTTTTTATTTTTGTCATGCTGAAATTTTTTCAGCATCTGAATTATGCTTCTTCTGAATTTTCAATTCCGAAATTTTCGTTTGAAGCATCTTTCTTATTTACCTTTTTGGTTTTGTGTGCATTTTTCATGGCTTCACCCACTTGGTTACTTGCTGTAAAACTTGCTACCATGTTGTTCAACATATCGCTACCTGCTTGTGGTGAATTTGGTAATAAAATTAAATTACTATTTGCATCAGCACCAATTGCTTGTAATGTATCATAATGTTGTGTTACTACAATCAAAGCGGAAGCTTCTTGAGAATTGATTCCCACTTTGTTCAACACATCTACTGATTCTACTAAACCACGAGCAATTTCTCTTCTTTGGTCAGCAATACCTTGACCTTGAAGTCTTTTACTTTCTGCTTCTGCTTTTGCTTTAGCAACAATTCTAATTCTTCCAGCTTCGGCTTCGTATTCTGCTGCTGTTTTTTCTCGATCCGCTGCGTTGATACGGTTCATCGCATTTTTAACTTGAATATCTGGATCAATATCTGTAATTAGGGTATTGATGATGTCATAACCATAAGTAGTCATCGCCTCGTTTAATTCACGTTTTACCGCCACTGCGATATCATCTTTACGTTCAAAAACGTCGTCTAATTTTAATTTTGGAACTTCAGCACGCACAACATCAAATACATAAGACGTAATTTGATCGTGAGGATATTCTAATTTATAAAACGCTTCGTATGCTTTTTCTTGTAACACTTTGAACTGTACC
>RXJZ01000109.1 GCA_003963025.1 Flavobacteriaceae bacterium | reverse complement strand
GAGCCGCTTGTTTTGCGTTACCCACATATAATTCTACATAATCTGTTCCTAATAAAGGTAAGAAGTCTTGAGCTCCTTCAAATATTTTTTCTAATCCGTATTCTACTGATTTTATTTCTTGTGCCATGTTTTTTAATATTTTTAATAGGTGAAAGCACCTGTAATGTTGTGTTAATAATTATTTTTTTAGTCTAACCAAGATTGATAGTACTTCTCATCTGCTATATTCATTGCGTCTTCTGTAACCATTAACGGTTTAAAAGTATCTACCATTACGGCTAATTCTAAAGTTTCTTTTTTACCAATACTTCTTTCTGCAGCTCCTGGGTGTGGACCGTGAGGAATTCCCGCTGGGTGTAATGAAATATGTCCAGCTTCAATATCATTTCTACTCATAAAATCACCATCTACATAATATAAAACCTCATCGGCATCAATATTACTATGATTATAAGGAGCTGGAATTGATAATGGGTGATAATCGTATAATCTTGGAACAAATGAACAAATTACAAATGCATTTGTTTCAAATGTTTGATGAATTGGCGGTGGTAAATGAATTCTTCCTGTAATTGGTTCAAAATCGTGAATTGAAAAAGCATACGGATAGTTATAACCATCGTAACCAACTACATCAAATGGATGTGTTGCATAAACCAATTCGAAAATTTCGTCTTTCTTTTTGATTTTGATTACGAATTCCCCTTTTTCGTTATACGTTTCTAATTCTTCTGGACGACGGATATCTCTTTCACAAAATGGTGAATGTTCTAACAATTGTCCGAACCAGTTTCTGTATTGTTTTGGAGTGTAAACTGGCGAATGTGATTCTACGATAAACAAACGATTATCTTCGGTATCAAAATCCATTTTATAAATCATTCCTCTAGGAATAACCAAATAATCCCCATATTTGAAATCTAAATTTCCTAACATGGTTCTTAATTTCCCTGTTCCTTTGTGAATGAAAATTACTTCATCAGAATCCGTGTTTTTATAAAAATAATCAGTTGTAGATTTTCTTGGCGCTGCTAAAACAATATGACAATCCGAATTCGTAAGAACGATTTTTCTGCTTTCTAAGTAGTCATCTTGTGGCGCTACTTCAAAACCTCTTAATCGATAAGATTGAATGTTATTTGCCTTAGCAATTTTAGGTGCAACACTGTATTGTTTTCTAATCTCCTTTACTTGTGTTGGTCTTTGTTCGTGATACATATTCGTTGACATTCCGTCAAATCCTACTGTACCAAAAAGTTGCTCATAATACAAATCTCCGTTAGGTTTGC
This sequence comes from Flavobacteriaceae bacterium, assembly GCA_003963025.1. GTDB lineage: Bacteria > Bacteroidota > Bacteroidia > Flavobacteriales > Flavobacteriaceae > Flavobacterium. The sequence continues at coordinate 1,567 of RXJZ01000109.1, read as the reverse complement.
GGAATTGAATATGACGCTTATGTGGGATATTCCCCAATTTGTGATATATTGGCATTATATTAAGTTTTTATTAGACAATAAGTTATATGTCGAAGTGCCAATAATAAATGAAGTTGAAATGTATTGGCACGAAAAAAAACTCACTCAGGATTTCTCTTGATGAGGAATTTTAAATGTGCTAATAGGTCTAACCAATTTTCCATCATTACAAATATCGTAATTTTTTATTAAAACCAAAATCCAACTGAAAACCAAGTGTGATGATCTTTTGTTTCAGGCGACCAGGAGTGCTTTATTTCAACTGGTCCAATTACCGTCTCCATACCATAACCAAAAGAATACCCTGAATAATCTGGTTTTTTAAACCATGTATCAATAGTGTCAAATATTTTATTACCAATGTTAGCAAAATTTGCATTAAAATTTAAATGATGCTTTTTGAATATTTCATAATCGGCAGTGAATAATAATTTCACATAACTATCACCAGCTAAACTTAAGAAATCATAACCAAAAAAAGGCTTAATATTATTAACTTGTTGAAAACCATACCCTCCTAAGATGAAATCAAAATAAGGTATACTCCTTTCTCCTATAGCAAAACCTACATCAGATTGCATTTTGAGTGAAATATTTTTATTAATGGGTTGCGCAAAAGCGAAATCTGCTTTTGCAATAGAAAACCTTTCAAAATTATTTTTGTAATCTGAAGAATAAACATAAGAACGAATTTCAGAATTAAAGTTCCATCCTGTTTTTGGAAAATATTTTTTATCAAATGAATCATATTTTACAAATCCAAAAAGTGAAAAATATATACTATTTTCAAAAACAGGATTAGTATTTTGAAGTGTTTCTGATTCTAAAACTAAAATTTTATGCTCAACTCCTCCGCCCAACGAAAACTTTTGAGCAAAAATAGTTTGTAAATAAGCTTGATTACTAAAATCTAAAAAATCCACGTTAATAGCATTTGTAACAGCTTCAAAAAGAACATCATCTGCAATGTTGTTTGTTATATTTCGATTAAAAGTAGTTAATTTAGAATTAAATCCAAAACTCCAATAAAAGCCATTATCAATGTAATAATCAAAATTATATCTAATATTATCTCCTAAAATCAAATCTAATGAAGCTACATCATTTTTAGTAATCAATCGCTTTTTGGTGTAATTTAAAAGTATTCCGCTTTTGAACAAATCGTCGTAGTGAAGACCAAATTTTAAAAAAGTAGTATTCTGGTTTTCTTTTAATTGTAAAAGCAACTTCTCGCCATCCTGCATTTTATCAAATGAATAACTTATGGCACTAAAATTTTGTGTGGCATTTAAATTTAAAATCCCTTTCTGAAATTGATTGATTGAAATTTTTGTGTTTTTTTTAAATTTCAATTTCCCAATAATATATGCTCGTGTAAAATTATCTAATTTATTGGTAATTATATCTTTAATAAAAATAGAATCTTGAAGAGAGGTTCTAGCATTTTTAGGGCTATCAAAATTAGCTAATGGCAATAATTGATTAATCATTCCTAATGCTTTTTCTTTCCCTTTCCCAATAATTTCTT
>RXJZ01000267.1 GCA_003963025.1 Flavobacteriaceae bacterium | reverse complement strand
CTAGAGCCATTGCTTTAATGAAAGGTTTACAAGATGAAGGAGTTTATGCAACAGCGAAACATTTTCCTGGTCATGGTGATACATCAACTGATTCACATCATACATTACCGATAGTAAATTTCGATAGAAATCGTTTGAACGATGTAGAACTTTTTCCATATAAAGAATTGATTAAAAATGGCTTAACTAGTGTTATGGTGGCGCATTTGAATGTGCCAAGTTTAGAACCGAGAGAAAATTATCCAACATCCATTTCGTATCCGGTTGTTACAGATATCTTAAAAAAAGAATTGCAATTTGAAGGTTTAATTTTTACAGATGCCTTAAATATGAAAGGCGCAAGTAATTTTAAAAAACCTGGCGATATTGATTTAGAAGCTTTTTTAGCTGGAAACGACGTTTTGTTATTTGCTGAAAATGTTCCGGTTGCGATTAAGAAATTTAAAGAAGCTTTCGATGCAGGAATTATTACAGAAGATCGTTTGATGTATTCGGTAAAAAAGATTTTAGCTTATAAATACAAAGCGAATTTGAATAATTACCAACCAATTGTTTTAGATAATCTATACAAAGATTTGAATGTGGTTGAATTTGATGCTTTGAATTATAAGTTATACGAAAATGCTGTTACAGTTATCAAAAATCATGATAAATTAGTTCCTGTTCGTGATATTGAAAAAGAGAAAATTGCCTACATTAAATTAGGAAATGATAAATCAGATACATTTTTAGCTAATTTGAGAAATTACGCTTCAATTAGTGAAATTACAAACAAAAATTTAGATTCTGTTTTAGTGCAATTACAAGATTATACGAAAGTAATTATTGGATATCACAAACAAGATGGCGCATGGAGAAATCACAATTTGAATTTCAAAGAAATGCTTTGGATTAACCAAATTGCAAAGCAAAACGATGTAATTTTAACTTGTTTTACGAAGCCATATTCGCTTACGAATTTGAAAAACTTCGAAGATATTGAAACTATAGTTATGGCATATCAAAACAATGATATTGCACAAACGATTGCCCCTCAAATTATTTTTGGAGCCATGGGAGCAAAAGGAAAATTGCCTGTTTCAATTGATGACGAATTCAAAGTAAATGAAGGAATTGAAACATTAGAAATAAAACGTTTAGGGTTTACAATTCCAGAAAACGTGGGTATGAATTCTAAAGTTTTAACTAAAATTGATTCCATTGCCAATTACGCTATATCTAAGAAAATGACACCTGGTCTTCAAGTAGTTGTTGCTCGAAAAGGAAAAGTTATTTACCAAAAATCATTCGGAAATCATACCTATGAGTCAAGCCAAAAAGTGACTAATACTAATATTTATGATATTGCTTCTTTGACAAAAATTGTGGCTACTTTACCTAATGTAATGAGAGAATTTGATCAAGGACATCTAACTTTAGAAACAAAGCTAAAAGCCATGTTGCCTGAAGCAAAAAATTCAAATAAAGCTAATGCAACGGTTTTAGATATGCTTACACATCAAGCACGTTTTCAACCTTGGATTCCTTTTTATAAAGCTACTTTAGACAGTTTAAACCGACCTAGTACACATTATTATAGAAGTGAATTTTCTGAAGAATTTCCTATTCATGTTGCCGATAAATTATACTTAAGAAAAGACTACAATGATTCGATTGTTAAAACTATTTTGGACAGCGAATTATTACCAAAAAAACAATACAAATACAGCGATTTTACATTTATTCTTTTTAAAGAATATTTAGAAATGCACAATAAAAAATCGCTTGAAGATTTAGCGCATACTAATTTTTATGAACCACTTGGAGCCAATTCTATCATGTATAATCCGTTACGAAAAGTGAATTCTAATTTGATTATTCCAACGGAAAATGATACGTATTTTAGACATCAAGTAATTCAAGGTTATGTTCATGATATGGCTGCGGCTATGCAAGGTGGAATTTCAGGTCATGCGGGTTTGTTTGCAAATGCTTTGGATGTAGCTAAAGTGATGCAAATGTATCTTCAAAAAGGAACTTATGGTGGAAGAACGTATATTTCTGAAAACACATTTAACATGTTCAATACCTGTTATTTTTGTAAGGAGGGAAATAGAAGAGGAGTTGGTTTTGATAAACCACAATTAGGAAATGAAGGTCCAACATGTGGCTGTGTTTCATTAACAAGTTTCGGACATACCGGATTTACAGGAACCATGACTTGGGCTGACCCAGAAAAAGAAATTGTTTACGTTTTCTTATCTAACAGAACGTATCCAGATTCAAATGCAACTAATAAATTATCTAAAGAAAATATTAGAGAAAATATTCAAAAAGTAATTTACGAAGCTATTGTTGAGTAATTATTGTAAATTTATCTATAAAATTCAACCAATTAAAGATGACATCAAAAGCAACTTCAGTAGAACAATATATCAACGAAGCTCCAGAAGACAGAAGAGAAGCGTTACATAAATTAAGAAATACAATCTTAGAGAATCTTCCAGAAGGTTTTCAGGAAGGCATGGGTTATGGTATGGCAGGTTATGTTGTGCCACATTCTATTTATCCTCAAGGATATCATTGTGATCCTAAACAAGCATTACCATTTATGGGATTTGCAAGCCAAAAAAACAGTATCAATTTTTATCATATGGGAATTTATGCAAAACCTGAATTATACGATTGGTTTGTAACCGAATATCCAAAACATTCGAAACAAAAATTAGATATTGGTAAAAGCTGTTTGCGTATTAAAAAGCCAGAAAATATTCCATTTGAATTGATTGGCGAATTAGTAAAAAAAATCACAGTAGTCGATTGGATAGCTACTTATGAGGCAGCTTTTAAAAAATAACTTTTAACAAATGT
>RXJZ01000154.1 GCA_003963025.1 Flavobacteriaceae bacterium | reverse complement strand
TTTCGAATTCAAAAAGTAGATGGCGAAGTTCAAAAAACGGTTGATTATCCAGTTTATTTCAGAAACGTAGCCAAAGATAAATTACCTGAAGAAGGTTCGAAAGTATCGCTTTGGGCAACCAATTTAAGTCAGTCAATCAATCCTGGTTGGGTAATTATTTTAACGCCATTAGTTGTTGCTTTCTTCACGTTTTTAAGAAGCAGAAAGAAAGAACCATCAACACCAACAAAAATTGCGTTCGGATTATTAATTTCCGCTTTATCTGTTTTAGTAATGATTGCTGCCGTAAATATGGGAGCAAACGGAACCGAAAAAGTAAGCGTTTGGTGGTTAGTTGCCAATTATGGTGTTATCACAATTGGAGAATTATTTTTGAGTCCGATGGGATTGTCTGTTGTCTCTAAATTAAGTCCAACGAACATTACTTCTTTAATGATGGGTGGTTGGTTTTTATCTACTTCTATAGGAAATAAATTAAGTGGAGTTTTAGCGAGTCTTTGGGATACCTATGATAACAAACAAGACTTCTTTTGGGTTAACTTCGGATTATTAATGTTTGCAACCATGTTGATGTTTGTTTTATTGAAACAATTGAATAAGGTAATGCAAGAAAAAGGAATTCACTAAGCATGGAAAAAGAAATAACAATTGAAGAAATTCAAAATTTTGAAGGAAAGTATCCAAAACAACTTTGGTATTTATTTACTGTAGAAATGTGGGAGCGCTTCTGTTTTTATGGAATGCGAGGAGTGCTAACTTTTTTTATGGTGGATCAACTTTTATTAAAAGATGACGCTGCCAATTTGCAATATGGCGCCATTCAGGCCTTTGTGTATGCTTTTACATTCATAGGTGGAATATTTGCGGATAAAATTCTAGGTTTCAAAAAATCATTATTCTTTGGGGGAATTGTTATGATTCTTGGGAATTTACTGATTGCATTTGCTCCTCAACAGATGTTTTATTATGGAATAGCTTTTTCAATTATAGGAACAGGTTTTTTCAAGCCTAACATTTCTTCAATGGTTGGGGAATTATACCATGAAAAAGATCCAAGAAGGGATGCAGGATACGGAATGTTCTATGCAGGAATTAATATTGGTGGTTTACTTGGCGGTGCGCTTTGTATTTATTTGGGTAAATATCATTCATGGACGTTATGCTTTTTAGCAGCGGCAATTGTAATGGTAGCAGGTTTAATAACTTTTCTATTAACAAAGAAACACCTTGGGCCAATTGGAGATTCACCATTATTAGCAATGCCAGAATCGAAAAGAAAAATTAGAGAAATTGCTGTTTATGTAGGGTCTCTTTTAAGTATTCCATTCATTTATACTATGGTAATTAATACCGATTACACCGATTATTTCATGTACACAATTGGAATTGTAGCAATTGGTTATTTTGTTTTTGAGTTACTAAAATTAGGTGAAATAAGCTTGCAAAAAAAGTTAATTGCGGCATTTTCATTTATCTTTTTTTACTTCTTATTCAATGCAATTTATGAACAAAGTGGCGGTTCATTATCGCTATTTGCAAAAGATAATTTAAATTCTAATTTGTTAGGTTTTACCATTGATCCTAATGTTGTTAATAATAGTTCAAATACATTTTTTGTTATTGTTTTAAGCCCGCTAATAGGATTGTTATGGTTGTGGTTAGCAAAGAAAAAAATAGAACCTAATACATTAATTAAATTTGGAATTGGCTTTTTATTTCTTTCAGCTTCTTTTTACTTGTTCTACTATACCAAGTTTTTCGCAAATATTGACGGAATGACTTCTTTAAACCTTTTTACGTTTGCTTATTTAGTAACAACAATTGGAGAGCTTTGTTTGGGACCAATAGGCATGTCAATTATCACCAAGTTATCGCCCAAAAAATTGTTCGGAATGATGATGGGATTATGGTTTTTGGCAAGCGCATTTGGTCAATTAGCTGCTGGGAAATTAGGTGCCGCAATATCACAATCTAATGGAGGAACAACTTTAATGTCAAAATTACAATCTTATACAGATGGCTATTATACGTTAGCTATTTATGCTTTGGTTGCTGGAGTATTTTTGATAGCTATTTCGCCAATCATTAAAAAATTAATGCAAGAAGTTAAGTAACAGCTATTTTTGGCATTTTATTTGCTTAATTTTGTTTTATAAATTTACAATATGAAAAAGATATTACTAATAGCGTTTTTAACTTTGACTAGTATGTCAATCCAAGCGCAAGAAGAGTTAACATGGCATACCGATATGTCAAAAGCAACTGATATTTCCATTAAAGAAAATAAACCAATGTTTTTGTTTTTTACGGGTTCTGATTGGTGTGGGTGGTGTATTCGTTTGCAAAAAGAAGTTTTCAAAACGCCAGAATTTATCAAATGGGCAAAAGAAAATGTGGTTCTAGTTGAGTTAGATTTTCCTAGAAAAAATGAACAAACAGATGCTGTAAAAATGCAAAATGCACAATTACAACAACAATTACAAGTTAGAGGATATCCAACAGTTTGGTTTGTAAGTGCTGCTAAAACCGCTGAAGCTAAAGTTAATTTAACGGCTTTAGGAAGTACGGGTTATGTGGCCGGTGGTCCAAAAGTATGGATTGACGGAGCTAATCAAATTATCCAAAATAAATAAGAATTATTTCAATCTATAGAATCCCTTTTCGGCAATAGCATGAAAAGGGATTTTTTCTTTTCTACAAGTAGCTTCCCAACGTTTAACAGTGTTTTTGTAGTTGCTTTTATCTGCAATAATTTCTTTTGGTTTTATTTTATGAATCAATCGTGATAAATTGATTTTAGGATTTTGAGTTAATATGATAATTTCAGGAGGAATAGAAGTTTTGTAAATCCC
>RXJZ01000131.1 GCA_003963025.1 Flavobacteriaceae bacterium | reverse complement strand
TCGTTACATTGCTTATACAACACTAACAATTGCTTGTAATTGATATCCGATGAAGTGGTGTAAAATTCTGACTCTTTGTTGCGAATCGTATTTTCAATCGCGTACAATTCTTTCTCAAAAGCGGCAAATGGACTTTCTAAATCAGCATATTCTGGCACCATTTTCATTACTTCTGTTTCCAATGCTTTTCCGCTAGTGCGTTGCGACAACAAATTGACAGCTTGCATCACTTCATACAAAGGAGAATTAACTGCAACCGATTCGTAAATCGTTTCAAATTGAAACAATTCAAAAAGAATTTCTAACTCAGATTTTGGAATTTTATTAATCCAAACCGGATCAGAATCCACATAAAAAACCTGATTTAAAACATATTGTAAGGTGTCTTTTGGTGCTTGATAGGGTAGAATTTTAGCAAAAACACGCTTTTTAACTTCGTAAAAGAAATCCGTATCCTGAAGAATTCCAGCATCGGTTAAAATGGCATCGAAATTTTTACTTTGTAAAACTGTTTGCAAATAAGCCACAAAATTGATTCGTTCCCTATCGTTATTTGTAAAAAATTCGATTATAGGAAAAACACTTATTTGTTGAATTTTTTTAGGATTTCTTGGGCGAATAGCGTTAACCAATTGAACTAAAATATCAATTTCATTTTCTTCGTTGCGCCATAATTGCAATTCATTAAAGTATTTTTTAAGAATTTCGTCGGGCGGAATCTGATTTTTGCTGATAAATAAATTCATAATTTTGGTCATAGAATCGTAAAGATACAAAGAGAAAATATTTTTTAGTAATTTAGATGCCTAAATAAATATTAAATTTTGACAGAAATAGAGCGCAAATTTTTAGTCACGTCTACCGATTTTATCTCGGAAAGCACAACTCAGTTTAGAATTGTGCAAGGGTATTTGAGTTCGAATCCAGAACGAACCGTTAGAGTTAGAATCAAAGGTAACAAAGGTTTCTTAACCATAAAAGGCAAAGGAAACGAATCGGGCATGAGCCGATTTGAGTGGGAAAAAGAAATTGCCATTTCTGAAGCTGAAGCTTTATTGCTACTTTGCGAAAAAGGAGCTATTGACAAAATTCGCTACGAAGTTCCCATTGGAAATCACACCTATGAAGTTGATATTTTTGCAGGTGAAAACGAAGGTTTAATAGTAGCAGAAATAGAATTACAATCGGAAAATGAATCTTTTGAAAAACCGAATTGGTTAGGCGAAGAAGTCACTTCTGACGAACGTTATTACAATGCTTATTTGAGTAATAATCCGTTCAAAAGTTGGAAATAAGTTATTCAACGATTTCTATACTCACACGTAAAAGTGAGCGTCCGTTGTTGTGCGAAATATCTAAAAAGGGACGTTTTGCCAAATCGATTTCTCTTTTTCTAGTGTGCGGACCTCTATCGTTGATAGTTACGATAACGCTTTTGTTATTCGCTAAATTGGTTACTTTAACTTTCGTTCCAAATTTTAGCGTTTTATGCGCTGCCGTATATTTTTTATTACTGAAAACTTGTCCACTTGCGGTTCTTCTTCCATTTAATTTATCGGAATAATGCGAAGCTTCTACATTTTTCTTATATAATTTGGTTTTTAGATTGGCTATAGAATCGGCCACTCGAATAGAGTCTGATTTTTTTATTGAATCTAAAATTTGAAGGGAATCTTTTTTCTTAACGGTATCATGTAAAGAAGCTTTTCTAACGAAACCCGATTTAGTTCCATTAGAAAAGCCTACTAATGCAGCAATAAGTAATACAAATGCAACTATTAAGCTATTTTTCTTCATAATTTATTGATTTTGATTACTTAATACCAAAGATTGTACCAAAGACTAATTGAACCAATTAGCCCAAGGAAGTCTCGATAAGATTAATATTAAACCTAATGTATAGAAAACGGCAATCTTTTTGAATTTTCCGTTGTTACTTTCTTCTTTTTTGTGTTTTGACCATCCGATTGTAATTATTGCCAAAGCAATAATATTAATTAATGGATGTTCTAACGAAGTTAAACGCATAGCAGCGTCTTTCATGTTTCCTAATTGAGCGGAACCCATTGGAGAAACAAAATACAAAATCAAACCTACTAACAATTGAATGTGGCAGATGATTAAGGTAAATAAAGACAAACGTAAGTCTTTATCAGTAAATAATTTTTTAGAAGTTAATCCAAAAATGGCATTAATTGAAGCTAATACTAAAAGCCCTAAAGCGGCATAAGCTAAGATAGAGTGAACGGATTGAATAGTTTCGTACATACCTAATTTTTTTAAAGTGAATTACAAATATAGGAAATTAAAAAACCTCTTACCCAAAAAAATGAATAAGAGGTTTTGAGTAATTAACTTTAATTTATCTTAGAAGTTATAACGTAATGTAAAGTTCCATGTTCTACCTAAACCAAAGAATCCAGAATTGCCATCAGCAATGCCTTTATAAACTTTATTATTAGATTGATACGTTCCTAACGCTGGGTTTGAAGAACTTATATTATCTGTTGTTTTAATATTTGTAGTTAACTCAGAAAGGTAAACTTCGTCGAATAAATTGTTTACATTGAATCTGAAATTAACTGAGTTTTGTTTGTCTTTTCCAACTAACATTTTGTATGATATACCCATATCAACAAGATCGTATGATGGCATTTGTAAATTATTTTTTGCAACTACATTTGCATATAATTTATCATAGTTTCTCCAATCAGCATCAATTGTAAAACGCTCAAAAATTTCGTATTTAGCTCCTAATCCCCATGTTGTTTGAGCAGCATCACCTACTTTTCCTCCATCATTATCAGTTAGTGTTTCGTCTAAAATATTTAAATTTTCATCAAATCTTCTTCTAACAGCACTTCCGCTGTACTCCCAATTTCCAAGAGACGCAAATCCTTTCACATCTAATTTTTGGATTGGTTTTAATACAAAATCTAATTCTAATCCAGAATGCACTTGTTTAACACCTTGATTTGCAGAGATTACAACATCTCCAGCAGCTAAATTCGTAGTACCAATTGTAGTATTTGAAGATAAAACAGTAGATGTTGTTACAACTCTATCTTCCCATGTTGTTCTGTAAGCATTTACACTAGCCGTGAATATTTTAGACTTAAATGTGTACCCTGCTTCTAATCCTAAAACTTTTTCATTTTCAGTTAATGGATTAACTTCATTTGTAAAGTTTAAGTAAATATTATCATGATATGGTTGACGTGAATAGTATCCTGCATTACCATATACAACATGTTGCTCGTTAAAATTATAAGCAGCTCCCCCTTTAACATTAAATCCTACATTGTTTACTTTTTTAGAATCTTGGTATTGATCTTGATAGTCATAGTAATCAAATCTTTGATGAGACTGATTAGAAACAGCTCCTTGGAAGAATGTTGAAAATTTATCATTTGAATATTCTACTTGACCAAAAACACCTCCATAAGTAATGGTTTCGCTGTAATCATAATCAATTTTTTGTTTGTCAGAAGCAGAATTAAAAAACGCATACCATGGATTAATATTGTACGACTGCGTTACAGTATTTGAAGCACTTGGTAAAGTATTAGGATTAGGAATAATATGAGTATTATCTCTTAAATAACGACTTTCTGTCCATCCATTTAATCCTAAGAAATTTGACACCTGACGGTAATGATCTCCATTATAGGTTCTTAAATCTAAACCAAAATTTACACTTAAGTTTTTATTGATTTCTTTTTTCAAATTAGATACTACACCATACCAAGCGTGATTGTTCATAGAAGCACGTATTAACATATTTGCTGGTTGACTTCCAATTCCTCCTGGAGCAGTTAAATTATTAGCATAAATCTGGTCAAAATTAATTTGTCCATTAGTGTAAGGAATATTATAATTTCTTGCTTTATAATCACCAGTTCCTCCACCTCGTCCCCAAGATGCGTATAAAACTGTAGACAACTGTGTTGTTTCATTAATATTGAAATCCCAGTTTAAATTTGCTACTGGTTTATGATAGAAATTTGTACGTAATGATAAATAATCTCCATTTAAAGTTCCCCAGTTATTATTATATTTTCTTCCATATGTTAAATAATCAGAAATCTTTTTTGTGAAATTTTGATCATGCGACTGAGGCGCTCCTGTAATTAAGAAGTTAAAGTTATGTTTGTCGTTTGGTTTATAACCAAAAGAGATAAAATAATTTTGTCCTTCACCTCTTGTACCTTGGTTGTATCCGTCACCTTGCCAGTGAGACAACATAACACTCATACCAAATCCGTTTTTCATGATTCCAGTATTGTAAGCAGCAGTTGATTTGAAATAATCACTATTTGCTACTCCCATAGAAACAAATCCGCCTTCTTTTTTATCGGTTGCTCTAGTTACAAAGTTAACAGTACCTCCTACAGAAGATATCGCTAATTTTGATGAACCTAAACCTCTTTGTACTTGAATGAAATTTGCAATATCTGACATACCAGACCAGTTAGACCAATACATTTTACCATCTTCCATACCATTAATTGGTTGCCCATTTAAAAGGAATGCTGTATTATCTTGTTGGAAACCACGTACAGTTATTCTTGAATCTCCATAACCACCAGACTGTCCTGCAACATAAACAGATGGAGTATTTACTAATGCTTGAGTAACATCAGCAGTACCTACTTTTTCTTGAATTTCAACAGCTTTGATTGTTGAAACGGCGATTGGAGTTTTACGCTCTTTTGCCACGTCAATAATACCTTTACCAATTACAACAACTTCTTGTAATTGACTTGCATCTGGTAATACAACTATTTGACCTAAATTAACCGAATTACCATTAACTGTAAAAGGAATTGACTTCGTAACAAAACCTAAATAAGACACAGAAATAACTCCAGATTTTTGAGTTGTTGAAAGCTCAAACTTTCCATCTAAATCAGTTGCTGTTCCATTTGAAGTACCTTTTACAACTACACTAGCTCCTGCTAATGGTTGATTTAAGTCTCCATCAAAAATTACTCCAGTAATTTTTGACTGAGAAAAAACAGACATGGTTATTAGAAAAAAACCAGCCAGT
>RXJZ01000044.1 GCA_003963025.1 Flavobacteriaceae bacterium | reverse complement strand
TTTTCTTCCTGTATTTATAATCTATCTTACTTATTATTTTTCAAAAGAGTTTGCAGGCAATCTCTTATTTTCCTTTCTTCTTCGGAGCAATGTACATAATCATACGTTTTCCTTCTAAAACTGGCATCGCTTCTACTTTTCCAAACTCTTCCAATTCTTGAGCCAAACGTAACAATAAAATTTGTCCTTGCTCTTTGTAGATAATCGAACGCCCTTTAAAGAATACAAAGGCTTTTAATTTAGCACCGTCTTGTAAAAATTTGATGGCATTCTTTTTCTTAAATTCATAATCGTGCTCATCTGTTTGAGGTCCAAAACGAATCTCTTTAATTACAATCTGAGTAGATTTTGCTTTAAGTTCTTTGTCTCTCTTCTTTTGTTGGTACAAAAACTTACTATAATCCATCAATTTACAAACGGGTGGCTCAGCATTTGGAGAAATTTCTACCAAATCAACTTCTTGCTCTTCAGCTAAACGAAGGGCTTCCGCTATTTTGTAAACTCCAGGCTCAATATTTTCGCCTACTAAACGTACTTCAGGTACACGAATCAAATTGTTGATACGGTGCGCTGCTTTTTTCTCTTCGCGAGGTTGAAAACCTCTGTTGTTTCTAATTGCTATGGCTTTAAGATTTTAGTTAAACTTAAAATTGTTTTAATGTTTTATTGATTTCTTCGTTTATCATTGCCGCAAATTGCTCAATAGTAACCGAAATATTTCCTTTTCCTTCTTGTCCGCGTTGTCTCACAGAAATCGTTCCGTTTTTCTCTTCTTCCTCGCCAACAATCAGCATAAATGGATATTTATTCATCTCCGCTTCTCTAATTTTCTTACCGATTGTTTCGTTTCGGTTGTCAATTAGGGCGCGAATTTCGTGATTTTCTAGCAAATCTAAAACTTTTTTCGCATAATTTTCATATTTCTCACTCAAAGACAAGATTATAGCTTGCTCTGGCATCAACCAAATTGGGAAATTTCCTGCCGTGTGTTCCAATAAAATTGCGATAAAACGTTCCATAGAACCAAAAGGTGCTCGGTGAATCATAACTGGGCGATGTAACTTGTCATCCGCACCTTTATAAGACAATTCAAAACGCTCTGGTAAATTGTAATCTACCTGAATGGTTCCTAATTGCCAACTTCTGCCTAAAGCATCTTTTACCATGAAATCCAATTTCGGACCATAGAAAGCCGCTTCACCAGCTTCAATTACATAATTTAATCCTTTATCTTTCGCTGCACTGATAATTGCATTTTCTGCTTTTTCCCAGTTTTCAACGCTACCTATATATTTATCCGGATTATCTAAATCACGAACCGATACTTGAGCTGTAAAGTTTTCAAATCCTAAAGAACCAAAAACGTACAATACTAAGTCGATTACATTTTTAAACTCCGCATCCAATTGATCAGGCGTACAGAAAATATGCGCATCATCCTGAGTAAATCCTCTAACACGAGTCAATCCATGCAATTCACCCGATTGCTCATAACGATAAACTGTTCCAAATTCAGCATAACGCTTTGGTAAATCTTTGTATGACCAAGGTCTAGCATTGTAAATCTCACAGTGGTGTGGACAGTTCATTGGTTTTAACAAGAACTCTTCACCTTCTGCTGGAGTATGAATCGGTTGGAAACTATCAGCTCCATATTTAGCATAGTGTCCAGAAGTCACATACAAGTCTTTCATTCCAATATGAGGTGTAACTACTTGCTCGTAACCTGCTTTCTTCTGTGCTTTTTTCAAGAATTGCTCTAATCTATCGCGTAAAGCAGCACCTTTTGGTAACCATAACGGTAAACCTTGTCCTACTTTTTGTGAAAAATGGAATAATTCCAATTCTTTTCCAAGTTTTCTATGATCGCGACGTTTTGCTTCTTCTAATAATTCTAAGTAATCGGTCAGGTCTTTTTGTTTTGGGAACGAAATTCCGTAAACACGAGTTAACTGCTTGTTCTTTTCATCACCTCTCCAGTAAGCACCTGCCACCGATAAGATTTTCATTGCTTTGATAATTCCTGTATTCGGAATATGACCACCACGGCACAAATCAAAGAAATTCGAATGGTCACAAAACGTAATGGTTCCGTCTTCTAAGTTCGAAATCAATTCGGTTTTGTATTCATTATTTTTATAAACCTCCAAAGCTTCCGCTTTTGAAACCGAACGCATTTTAAATTCATGCTTCTCTCTCGAAATTTCTAATACACGATCTTCAATCTTTTTGAAATCGGCATCTGTAATTTTTTTATCACCAAAATCTACGTCGTAATAAAAACCATTATCAATCGCAGGTCCAAGTGTTAATTTAATGCCAGGGAAAATTTCTTCCAAAGCTTGCGCCATCACGTGCGAAGTCGAATGCCAAAAAGCTTTCTTGCCCTCTTTGTCATTCCACGTATATAATATAAGTGTACCGTCCGTCGTTAAGGTCGTCGTCGTTTCAATAGTGGTACCATTATAGGAAGCCGAAATCACGTTTCTAGCTAAACCTTCACTAATGCTTTTCGCAACATCCATTGGAGTAACTCCTTGAGCCATCTCCTTAACCGACCCGTCGGGTAAAGTAACTTTTATCATTTTTTAAAATTTATAAGTTGCAAATATAAAGGAATAATAAAATCCATACAATATATATAAGGTATAATGTTAAAAAAGATTAGAAGCACACGTTCAGTATTCCATAAAGACTTTTAGTCCCGCTGTCCGTTACAATTTTTTTCTTTTTTGTTGCCTGAGGCACTCGAAGGCAACAAAAAAGAAAAAATATTTCCCCTCCCATCGGGGCTAGATAAGACGTTTGCTATTCCAGATAACCATCCCACTGGCTCGCGAAGCGAGCAACACCCCTAATCCCGATAGCTATCGGGACCTCAAGGGGACAATTCCTTCTAAGAGTTTTTCTAGAAACCATTTTCAAT
>RXJZ01000079.1 GCA_003963025.1 Flavobacteriaceae bacterium | reverse complement strand
AACTTTTAAAAGTTTATAAATACGTTATATCAAGGAAGTCGAAATGGCTTCCTTTTTTTATTCCGGTTGAAGTAAAATTGTTCTTTGTTGTGGAACCACATGACAAACATCAGAGGTTACATTTATTACTTCTGAAATAAACGTTACGTATCCTGATTTTGAAACCGTAATTGTGTAGTTTCCTTCTCTTTCGTAAGCGCCCGAAAAAACAGGTTCTGAACCCCCAGGATTTTGTAGGGTTTCCGTGTAACTTCCATCGGTGGCTACTACTAAAACACCTTCCCCTAAATAGTCATTGGTTTCAGAATCTTTAACTGTAATATTTAAACCCGCTCTTGCTTCTTCCGTACAAGGAATTCCATTATCGTCTTCATTACATTGAGTTGCTAATAAAAAAGGGAGTAGGATTACAATTAATAGTAATTTTTTCATTTTAAACAGATTTTATTAGAATAATCAAAGATAATTAATTTCAATTAATACCTTTGCCCCAAATTATTTATTTAAGTAAAATCCATTCAAAATGAGTGTAATAGAAAGAAAACTGAAAGACCGTAGTGGTTCAGTTTGCGAAATTAGTGGTACTGAGCATGACTTAGTTGTTTATGTATTGCCACCAACAAATGAAAGAACGGTTGAAAATAGTGTTTTAATTGCAAAACATTTAAAAGACCAAATTGAAAACCCAGAAACCATGAATGAAAACGATTGGAGAGGGTTATCAGAAAGTATGTGGAACGAGCATTTACCGGTTCAAATTTTATCTTGGCGTATGTTAGCGCGTTTGAAAAACAACGATTTGCTTGACATGATGTACTTAGATGAAGAAGCCTTAGAATGGGCAAAAGCAACTGGCGAAGGCGCAGAAGAAGACGAAAACAAAATTGTACATAAAGACAGTAACGGTGTTATTTTACAAGATGGCGACTCGGTAGTGTTAATTAAAGATTTAGATGTAAAAGGCGCTACTTTTACCGCAAAACGTGGAGCTGCTGTACACAATATTAAATTAGTTTGGGACGACGCTAACTTAATTGAAGGTAGAGTGGAAAACCAAAGTATTTATATTTTGACGCAATACGTGAAGAAAACGAAGTAATTTTCAATGTGCCAATGTGGCAATGTGATAATATAAAACCCTGCAAATCAAATTTGTGGGGTTTTTATTTACAATTTGTTATCTTTGGTTAAAACGAATCACGAAAAAGGATTTTATCGGAAACTGAGATATTCCGCTAGCGCGGAATTGCATTCCGTGCCCACATAGTAATAAAAACAACAAAAAACCCTGCAATTGCAGGGTTTTTCTATATCTAAAAAGTAACTAATTACTAATTACTTTTCACTAATCACTTATTAAAAATCAAACTTAATACCTTGAGCTAACGGTAACGCTGTTCCGTAGTTAATGGTATTCGTTTGTCTTCTCATGTAAGCTTTCCATGCATCAGAACCTGATTCACGGCCACCACCTGTTTCTTTTTCACCGCCAAAAGCACCACCAATTTCAGCACCAGAAGTTCCAATATTTACGTTAGCAATACCACAATCAGAACCCGCAGCAGAAAGGAATAATTCCATTTCTCTCATGTTGTTGGTAAAGATAGAAGACGATAATCCTTGAGGAACTGCATTTTGCATTTCGATTGCTTCTTCAATTGTGCTGTATTTCATTACGTATAATACGGGAGCAAATGTTTCGTGTTGAACGATTTCGAACTCGTTTTTAGCTTCGATAATACATGGTTTTACATAACAACCACTTTCGTATCCTTTTCCTTCTAAAACACCACCTTCAACAATCACTCTTCCGCCTTCAGCTTTTGCTTTTTCGATAGCGTTTAAGTAATCTTGAACCGCTCCTTTATCGATAAGTGGTCCCACGTGATTATTAGCATCTAATGGATTTCCAATTTTTAACTGCGCATAAGCTTTAGCTAAAACGTCTAATGTTTTATCGTAAACACTTTCGTGAACAATTAATCTACGAGTTGAAGTACAACGTTGCCCTGCTGTTCCTACCGCTCCAAATACTGCTCCTACCAATACCATTGATAAATCTGCTTCTTTAGAAACGATAATTGCGTTGTTTCCACCTAATTCTAAGATCGTGTTTCCAAAACGCTCAGCTACTGTTTTAGATACGTGACGACCAATTCTTGTAGAACCTGTAAACGATACTAATGGAATACGTTTGTCGTTATTGATTAAATCTCCAGATTCGTTACCAACTACTAAACAGCTGATTCCTTCTGGTAAATTGTTTCTTTCTAATACCGTTTGAATGATGTTTTGACAAGCTACACCACATAAAGGTGTTTTTGAACTTGGTTTCCAAATACAAACGTCACCACAAATCCATGCTAACATTGTGTTCCAAGACCAAACTGCCACTGGGAAGTTGAAAGCCGAAATGATTCCAACAATTCCAAACGGATGCCATTGCTCATACATTCTGTGCATTGGACGCTCAGAGTGCATTGTTAACCCGTGTAATTGACGTGATAAACCTACTGCGAAATCACAGATGTCAATCATTTCTTGAACTTCTCCAAGACCTTCTTGATACGATTTACCCATTTCGAAAGACACTAATTTTCCTAATGCTTCTTTATGTTTACGCAATTCTTCTCCCATTTGACGCACAATTTCCCCTCTTTTTGGAGCTGGAACCAAACGCCATGTTTTGAACGCTTCTTCTGCAGCACTCATAGCTGTTTCGTAATCTTCTTTTGTTGAAGATTTTACTTTTCCAATCAAATCTCCTGTTGCTGGTGAGTATGATTCGATGATTTTTCCGTTAGAAAACCACTTTGTTCCAGTAGAAGTTCCTTCGTTAATTTCTTTAATGCCTAATTGTTGCAAAGCTTCTTGCATACCAAATTGAATTGCTGCTTCAGATATCATTTTATAACTTTTTATTCGGTTTTTGTTAAAT
>RXJZ01000162.1 GCA_003963025.1 Flavobacteriaceae bacterium | reverse complement strand
AAACTTTTCTCATTCGCAAAAGAAAATGAAAATTCCACCTTATCTTAAAAAAGGCGACACAGTTGCTATTGTTTGTACGGCTCGTAAATTTTTCCCAGAAGATGCAAAACCCGCTATTGAATTATTGGAATCTTGGGGATTAAAAGCAAAATTAGGCAGAACCATTGGTTTAGATAGTTGCCAACTTGGCGGAACAGACGCAGAACGAACAGCTGATTTTCAAGAAATGATGGACGACGACAACATCAAAGCGATTTGGTGTGCTCGTGGCGGTTATGGTACAGTTCGAATAATTGATTCGTTAGATTTTACCAAATTCAAAAAGCATCCGAAATGGATTATGGGATTTTCCGATGTTACCGTTTTACACAGTCAATTGAATGTAGAAAGAGTTGCGACCTTGCATTCGATTATGCCGTTTACGGTTCCAAAAGCACCTGAAGAAGTAAAAGAAACGCTGCGAAAAGCGCTTTTTGGAGAATTGATTTCCTATACAATTCCATCAAAACCATATGATATAAAAGGAAAAGCTTCTGGGGAATTAGTGGGAGGAAATATTTCGATTTTATATAGTTTATTGGGTTCGAAGTCATCGATTGATACCAAAGGAAAAATTCTCTTTATTGAAGATTTGGATGAATATTTGTATCACATCGATAGAATGATGTACAACCTAAAACGCAACGGTTATTTCGAAAATGTAAAAGGAATTATTGTGGGAAGTATGGCTGACATGCACGATAACGAAATTCCGTTTGGGCAAAACGAGGTGCAAATTATTACTTCAATTGCCAAAGAATACAACATTCCAATTGCTTTTGAATTTCCATCTGGACATCAAATAGATAACCGAACATTGATTCTTGGAAAGCAAGTAGATTTTGAAGTGAATGACAAAGAAGTAAAGCTTCAATTTCATTAAAATTGACACATTGAAAAATGGCAGAACATAACGATTTAGGAAAATTTGGAGAAGAATTAGCAGTTGATTTCTTGGAAAAAAACGGCTACGAAATTTTGGAAACCAATTGGGTTTTTGATAAAGCCGAAATTGATATTATTGCTCAAAAAAATGGAATACTAGCTGTTGTAGAAGTAAAAACGCGTTCTAGTATTGAATTTGGTCTGCCTCAAGATTTTGTAAAACCTAAGAAAATACAGTTATTAGTAAAAGCTATAAATGAGTATGTTACTCAAAATGACTTGGATGTTGAAGTTCGATTTGATATCGTGGCTATTCATAAAGAAAACACAGAATTTGTTATAGAACATATTGAAGAAGCGTTTTATTATTTTTAATGTTAAATTTATAACAATTTGTTTTTTATTTTATCTTTGAGCCAAATAAACAACAAGTAATATGAAAACAATATCCTCAGTAGTAGAGCAATACATTAAATCGAAGCCTTTTTTACTAAGTTCACTTTCGCAAGGAATTATTAATTTAACTTCTTTAGCCAGAATCATGATGCCCGAATTAGAAGCGCATATAGGAAAAGATGTAAAACAAGGTGCCGTTGTAATGTCATTAAAAAGACTTTCTGAAGAATTGGACTTCAAAATCAACTATAAAATTTCAAAAGTTTTAAAAAATATTGGTGAAATAACCGTTCGTTCTTCATTAACCGATTTTACGTATGTTATTTCAGATACGCTTCTAGATAATCAAGCTAAATTAATTTCAGAGATTAATAAATATCAAGATATTTTTTACACCTCATCTCGTGGTGTAAATGAGACGAATATTGTAATTAGTGCATCGGTTGAAGAATTAATAGAAACGATTTTCAAACACGAAAAACTAACGCATAAAATAGAAAATCTTTCTTCCATTACGGTTAAATTACCTCAAGAAAACATTTCGACTCCTGGCGTTTATTATTACATTTTTCAAAGATTAGCATGGGAAGGAATTATTATTCATGAAGTAATTTCAACAACAAATGAATTTACCATAATAGTTAGTGATGATCAAATCGATATTGCATTCAAGGTGATAAAAGACTTAAAAAATGTCTTTGATTAATAAAAAGCCTCCTATTTTTTTTCACATCAAAAAATAAATGTATTTTTACCAAACTATATACTAAATTTGGTTTTTAGTAGTTTAGAGTACAAATACCTTTTACATTGAAAAGCAATTTAATTAAATATTCTTTTACAGTTTGTTTCTTCCTGATTTTGATAGCATGTTCTGTCAAAAAAGACAAGTTTATTAATCGTAATTTTCATGCGGTTACTACCGAATATAATGTTTTGTATAATGGTAATTTAGCATTAGAGAAAGGACTTCAAGAGTTAAAAGTAACTTATAAAGACAACTTTTGGGAAGTATTACCTGTTGAAAGAACTTCAGACATTGAAGAGGTTGTATTACCTGGACAGACAAAAAGCAAAAACTTTGAACGAGCTGAGGAAAAGGCGGTGAAAGCAATTCAAAAGCATTCGATGAATATTGCTGGAACAGAAAAAAATCCTCAAATGGATGAAGCTTATCTTTTGTTAGCTAAAGCTCGTTATTATGAAAATCGTTTTATTCCAGCTT
Source organism: Flavobacteriaceae bacterium (assembly GCA_003963025.1). Lineage (GTDB taxonomy): Bacteria > Bacteroidota > Bacteroidia > Flavobacteriales > Flavobacteriaceae > Flavobacterium. Next base: position 400 of record RXJZ01000162.1, on the reverse strand, counting down.
TAGAAGCATTAAATTATATTCTCTACAAGTATCCATTGAGTGATAGAATTTATCATGCAAAAGTTTGGAGAGAAAAGGTAAATATTCGTTTGGATAATGAAGATTTAGCGATAAAAAATCTAAAATTACTTCTAAAAGATAAAAAAATTCAAGGTCAAGATTTAGCTGACGCTAATGCCATGCTTGCTCAGGCATATATTAATTTAAAAGTAAATGACACCGCAATTTCCGCTTTAAAAGTAGCTAAAGAAGCTACAAATAATAATGAAGAAAAAGCGAGATACACTTTTATTTTAGGACAATTATATGAAGAAATGAATTTTAAGGATAGTGCTTATGCTGAATTTGAAGAAGTTATTCAAATGAATAGAAAAGCGCCAAGAAGATACGTAATTCAATC
>RXJZ01000108.1 GCA_003963025.1 Flavobacteriaceae bacterium | reverse complement strand
GATAATGCTCCTTTTATGGGTTGTAAAGTACCATCAAGCGATAATTCGCCCATGATGATGTAATTTTCGATTTCTTTTGAGGTAATTTGAGAAGAAGCAGCTAAAATTCCAACTGCAATAGTTAAATCGTAAGCAGAACCTTCTTTACGCAAATCGGCAGGTGCCATATTTACAATGATTTTTTTACCGGGAAATTGATAGGAATTGTTTTTAAGTGCGGCAGCAATTCGAAAACTGCTTTCTTTTATCGCGGAATCGGGAAGCCCAACTAAATGATAACCGATTCCTTTTTCTGTGTTTACTTCTACAGTGATTGTAGTGGCCTCTACGCCAAAAACGGCGCTTCCGAATACTTTTACTAACATGGCTTATACTTTTAAATGGCTTATATAGATGCAAATATAGAAAAGTTTTTGAAATAAAAAATCCCGATTGCTCGGGATTTAATTTATTTTTTGAATTTAGATATTCCGTCTTCTAACCATTTTTTATATACCTCAGCATCTGGTGTATATCCAATTTGCTGGGTAATATCATTCCCATCGCTATCTAAAATAATGTAATAAGGTTGTGCATTGTTTTTATAAAGAGTAATTTGATAATCGCTCCATTTGTTTCCAATCGTTACAATTTCTTTACCAGTTTCTTTTGAAACGTATTGCTCTTCTTTTGGTAATTCGCGTTTGTCATCTACATATAACGATACCAGAACAACTTGATCTTTCAAAATCGATAAGATTTCAGGTTTAGACCAAACAAAATCTTCCATTTTTCTACAATTCACACAAGCGTGACCCGTGAAATCTAATAAAATTGGTTTACCAACTTTCTTAGCGTAAGCCAATCCGTCTTCATAATCGTGAAAAGCTATTATTCCATGTGGACCTGAGTGAGCATTTTCTGGAAGTGCAACTGCAGCTGCCGTGGTTCCTCCGGAAGTTCCAATTCCGTTAGGACTTTCACTATAGGTCATTGGCGGTGGAAATCCTGAAATAATTTTCAATGGAGCACCCCATAATCCTGGAATTAGGTAAATTGTAAATATCGTAACGAAAATCGCCATAAACAATCTTCCAACAGATAAATGAGTCATAGGACTATCGTGTGGCAACGTTAATTTTCCAAAAAGATACGCTGCCCAAGTTCCAAAAATCGCAATCCATATTCCTATAAAAACTTCTCTTTCTAATAAATGTGCTTGCACTACTAAATCGGCATTTGATAAAAATTTGAATGCTAAAGCTAATTCTAAAAATCCTAGAGAAACTTTAACCGTATTTAACCATCCACCTGATTTAGGCAACGAGTTCATCCAACCCGGGAACATCGCAAATAACATAAAGGGTAATGCTAAAGCTGATGAGAATCCTAACATTCCTATAATTGGCGCTAAACCACCTTTAGACGCTGCTTCAACTAATAATGTTCCAACGATTGGTCCAGTACAAGAAAATGAAACAATTGCTAAAGCCAATGCCATAAACAGGATTCCTACAAATCCTCCTCTATCGGCTTGTTGGTCTACTTTATTTGCCCATGAATTTGGTAAAACGATTTCAAATGCTCCTAAAAATGAAGCTGCAAAAAACACCAATAATCCGAAGAAAATTAAGTTAAACCAAACATTAGTAGAAAGTGCATTTAACGAATCCGCTCCAAAAACACCTGTTACTAATGAACCTAAAATAACGTAAATCAATATAATTGAAACACCATATAAAATAGCGTTTTTCTTTCCTTCTGCTTTGGTTTTACTTTGTTTGGTGAAGAAACTCACTGTCATAGGAATCATTGGGAATACGCAAGGCGTAAGTAAAGCCGCAAATCCACCAAAAAACGCTAAAAAGAAAATCGACCATAATCCTTTTTCTTCTGTTTTTGGAGCTGCATTTGCTGCAACTTCTTTTGTAGATTTTTCTGTAACTGCAGTTACAACTGCTGATGTATCAGTAGCAACAATCGTCGAATCAGTTTCTACGACTGTACTTGCTACATCCTCTGTCTTAATTGCAGGCAATTTAAAAGTAAAAGTAGCATCTTGTTGGATACATTGTTCTTTACAAGCTTGGTATTCCACATAGACCTTAATTTCTTTTAGATTGGCATTGGTTATCTTTACCGTTTGCTTGAATTGTGCAGTGTTTTCAAACATGTATTCATCAACCTCAAAGATATCGTTATATACTTTTTTGTATTTACTCTCAGTTGTTTTTCCAACTAACTGATAATTCCCCTTTAGATTTTTATAATTAAAAACTGTGGGAAGCGAACCACCATCTGGTGTATATTGCGAAAACATGTGCCACTCATTTTCTATAGTAGCATCCATAATCAATTCAAATTCGGTAGCCGATTTTTGCACCACTTTAGTTTTCCATTGTACTGGATTTAAAATTTGTGCATTTCCAAAAAATCCAAAAATTAAGGCGATTAAGGCAAAATATTTTCTCATTCTTCTAATACTATTTTTATGATGTTTTGTGTTGTTTCTTTACTTGTAAATCGGTTATCTGCTCGTTTTCCTATTACCCAAACAATTTGGTCTTCCGAACATAACAACCATTGATTTTCTTTATCTAAAAGCGAATATTTCTCGTCTTTGAAATATTTACTCAACTTCTTTTTTCCATTCATTCCTGATGGATAAAAATAATCTCCTTCCTGCCATTTTCTGATGGTTAATGGAAAATTAAGTTTATTTTCATCTACAAATATACAATTGGAATCTGTTTCAAAAATGTTAACTGCTTTACAAAACCTAAGTTTTAAGGGAATATTAACTTTATCATCTAACGACTCAATAACATAAATTTCTTCTTCATTAGATGATTTTCTTACTGAAAGGATTAATTTTTCTCGATCTTTCAACAAAAAATGCGTTTCTGAAAAAATCTGTTTTCCTGATTGTGCATCGACCAAATCATAAATATCATTCCACGCCGAAAATCCAT
>RXJZ01000256.1:2992-4061 GCA_003963025.1 Flavobacteriaceae bacterium | reverse complement strand
AAGTAATCCGGCTGGTAATGGATGTTTGATTTTTGTATTTACTTCAAATGCCAATACAAATGCAGCTGGTTGGGATGCTTCAATAGTTTGTGGACCTCCTTGTCAATCTATTTCATCTTCAATTGTTGGTTCATCACCTCCACGAGGAGCTGATACCGTTATCAGAGTTTGTCAAAACCAATCATTTACAATTGATGGAGCAGCAGTTTTTGGTAACGATGGTACGGGTGCTACATACCATTGGGATTTTGGTGATGGTAATACGGCAACCGGGCAAAGTGTTTCTCATTCTTATTCAGCGCCTGGCATTTATTCTATAAGTTTATATGCTAAAGATGCCGTTGGCTGTAGAAGTATTAATAGAATTAATCAGTTAGTTTATGTTTCAACTACACCTTCTTTTACTGGCACATTAGCAGCTGATGAAGAAATTTGTTTAGGTCAATCAACTATTATAACAGGAGCAGTTACGCCTCAACAATATGTTAGAAATTGTGCTCCTCCAGTAAGTGGTACAACTTTTTTACCTGATGGAAGTGGTGTGTCTTATGAAACATCTGTTCCTGTTGATTGTTTTCCTTTAGGTACAACGCTTACATCAGCAAGTCAAATTACTTCAGTTTGTATCAATATGGAGCATTCCTTTTTAGGAGATTTACAATTACAATTGATAAGCCCTTCAGGACAAGCTATTATCTTAAAAGCTTTTCCAGGTGGTGGCGGTACATATTTAGGCTGTCCTTTAGATGATCCTGCAACTACTTCAGGTATTGGACGTGATTATTGTTTTACTCCAACAGCCACAACGCTTTTAGTTAATGGGGCAACCTCAAATTGTGGGACTCCAAACGGGGCATCAATAAATGCAGGAAATTATCAACCTGTACAACCATTTACTAATTTAATTGGTAGTACGTTAAATGGTAACTGGACATTAAGAGTGACTGATAATTTAAATATAGACAACGGATATATTTTCTCATGGGGTATCAATTTTGATAGTGCTTTAATTCCAACAGATTATCAATTTACTCCTGTAGTTACAAGTTCGAACTGGTCTCCAGATCCT
>RXJZ01000256.1:0-2942 GCA_003963025.1 Flavobacteriaceae bacterium | reverse complement strand
ATTTAGATAGTTTAACTGCTGGTCCTACTACTTGTGAAGGTGGTGACGGAGTGTTTAATTTTGTTGGTACTCCAAATGCTATTGTAACTTATGATGTTACTGGTGGTTTGAATTTGACTAATCAAACTATTCAATTGAATGCGTCAGGTACAGCTATTTTAACCCTTCCAGGTATAAGTTCTACTACAACTGTTACAGCTACTTATGTTACTGAACCACCTGTTCCTCTTACCGGTAATGCTATAAGCGTAGCTGGTGGAGCAAACCCAAATAATGCAACTGGTCCTATTTTACCGGCTGGTTCAGCTGCTTCTGTTGTAAATTCTACAACAATTAATGGTACTGCTGCTAATCAAAATATAATATTGACTTTAGGGCATGTAATACCTGCAGGTACTCCTGTTACTATTAGTATAGCTAGAAACAATTCAACAGCTTCAGTTAATATTGTTGATGGTGCAACTACACAAAATTTTAATACAGGTGCTTTAAACATTTTACAGCATATCACTTTTATTAAGGGAACAACTTCAAATACTATTCGAATTAATAGGGTAAATGGAACTACTTATTTAGATGGTGTTTCTTATGTGTTTAATCAACAAGGTTGTGATAGAAATTTAAATTTAACAGCGACTCAAATAGCAAATGCAATACCTGTTATTACAGTCACTCCTGCAACATGTACTTCTGATGGAGTGGCTACAATTACAAATTATGCCGCATCAAATACCTATGTCTTTGACCCTATTGGTCCTACATTAAATTCATCAGGTGTTATTAGTAACATGATTTATGGTCAAACTTACACAGTTGTTTCAACTAGTTCTGTTTGTCCTAATGGTAATTCTCTTCCATTTTCAATAGATGCGATGTTACCAACTCCTGCAACACCGATAGTTGATGTTACTGCACCAACGTGTTTTGCAGATGGATTTAGTACTATTACAAATTATGATCCAACATTGACTTATACATTTAATCCAGTTGGACCAACAATTGATGCATCAGGATTGATACAATCAATGGTATTAGGTACTAGTTATACAGTTACATCGACTAATAGTTCACTTTGTACTTCAATTGTTTCAAGTGCATTTGTAAATCAACCGATGTTGATAACTCCTGTAGCGCCTATTGTTAATGTTACAGCTCCAACATGTACTTCTGATGGAGTGGCTACAATTACGAATTATGTTGCTGGAGAAACCTATGATTTTAATCCAACAGGTCCTACAGTGGATGCTTCTGGAGTAATTTCTAATTTAACCTTTGGAACTAGTTATGTTGTAACAGCTTTTAATGGAAGTTGTACATCTGTTGCTTCTAATGCGTTTACTGTTAGTGAAATTTTACCTAAACCAGTTTTAGTTAGTATTGTTTCAAATAGTTCTATTTGTGAAGGAACAGCAGGTTCTGTAACAATTACTGCAACCCCTAATTCTGTTGTTACATATAATATTGATGGAGGTTTAAATCAAACCGTAAATATTGATGCTACTGGTTCAGCTACAATTGCTACACCAATTCTATTTATTAATAGTACTTATAGTGTAGTATATGTGCAATCACTAATAGCTCCATTTTGTGGTCAAGCTCAATCTGGAAGCGCAACAGTTGTTGTAAAACCACTTCCAAATGTTATTATTACACCTGCATTAACTACTATTTGTTCAGGAACTTCTACAAGTATAAGTTTAACAAGTTCTGTTCCTGGCACTACATTTACATGGGTAGTTTCAGGACAGTCAAATGTAACAGGTGCTTTTGATTCTAATGGTGATTTTATTTCACAAGTTTTAACAGCAACATCTGCAACAAATAGTTATGTTGATTATTTAGTAACCCCAACAGCTGATGGTTGTGTTGGTATTTCTCAGTCTATAAGAATTAATGTTTCTCCTTCACCTGAAGTAGTTGCAACGAATTTGAATCCTGTATTCTGTTCGGGAGGTTCTACTAATATTCAGTTAACAAGTAACGTTCCCGGTGCTGTTTTCTCATGGACAGTAACAGGAGGTGATGTTTTGGGAGCATCAGGAAGTACAGGAACAAGTATTAATCAAACATTAACAGTTAATCCTGGAACTACATCTACTGTTGAAGTAGTTTATTCAATTGTTGCTGAAGCGAATGGATGTTTAGGACCAGTACAAATTGTAAGGGTTTATGTGAATCCAATCCCAGATGTAAGTATAGCAAGTAGTACTGTACCATTGTGTTCTGGTGAAACTACAAATATTTCATTTTCTGGAACAGTTCCAGGAACAATATTTAATTGGGTAGTAACTAGTTCAACAGGTGTAACAGGTGCTTCTAACGGAAGTGGAACAAGTATTCAACAAATGCTTACTGCTACTAGTTTATCACAAGGATCCGTAACTTATGAAGTTACACCAACGTTTAGTGTATGTGTTGGTACTCCACAAACTGTAACGGTGATAGTTAATCCTAGACCAGAAATGTTTGCTAGTCCATCGCATAGAGATCTTTGTAGTAACGAATCAACTTATATAACAGCTTCAACTTTTAATACAAATACGATTTTTGATTGGGTTGTATTCCCTGTTGGAGTTAGTGGAGCTAGTTCAGGTAGTTTTTCAGGAACTAATTTAGTAATAGCTCAATTGTTACACACCACTGGAAATACTCAAGGTTATGTAGATTATGTAATTACACCAAGATTAGACAGTTGTAAAGGAAATTCAATGACAGTTAGAGTGTATGTAAATCCTCTTCCAGAACCAAAATTAGTTGACGGTTCAATTTGTGTTGATTCATCTGGTGTTCCATTCCAAACGTACACTTTGAATTCTGGATTGGATAATGCTACATATGATTTTGTTTGGTATTTTAATGGAAATCCTATACCTAACTCTAATAACGCAACTTACACGGCAACTGCTGTTGGAACCTATGGAGTTATTGCAACAAATAGTGTA
>RXJZ01000045.1 GCA_003963025.1 Flavobacteriaceae bacterium | reverse complement strand
TTTGGAAGAAAACCATCACAGATGCCTTAAACAAAGAACTTAATAAAGATGAATTATTTTTAAATTTAGCAAGCAACGAATATTTTAGTTCGGTTGATACAAAAGCATTAAAAGTTCCAGTAATTACTCCAGAATTCAAAGATTATAAAGAGGGAAAATTAAAAATGATTAGTTTCTTCGCAAAAAAGGCAAGAGGCTTAATGGTGCGTTATATTATGGATACTAATGCTGAAACTATTGAAGATTTAAAAGGTTTTAACTATGAAGGTTATGCTTTTGATGCGAATTTGAGTAAAGGAAATACTTTAGTTTTTACAAGATAGTTAGTTGTCAATCCAGTTTTTTAAGATTTGTTTGCCATGTGGAGTCATGATACTTTCAGGGTGAAATTGTACCGCTTTTACATCATAAGTAACATGTCTTAAAGACATAATTTGCTCATTTGAATCCTCGGAAGTTATGATTAATTCTTTGGGTAAATTTATTTTATTTACAACCCATGAGTGGTATCTACCTACAATAATTTCGTTAGGGATATCTTGAAAAAGTGTATCATTTTCAATAATAATTATTTTGGTTGCTACACCATGATACACTTTTTCAAGATTTATTAATTTTCCACCAAAAACTTCTCCAATTGCTTGTAAGCCAAGACAAATTCCTAAAATACTTTTGGTTGGAGCATATTTTATAATTATTTCTTTTAACAAGCCAGCTTCATCTGGAATTCCTGGACCTGGAGATAAAAGTATTTTGTCAAATTTTTCTAAATCTGTTACCTCTAATTCGTCATTTCTAAATACAGTAACTTCCGCATTCAAATCCTCTAAAAAGTGAACCAAATTGTAGGTAAAGCTATCGTAATTATCAATGACAGCAACTTTCATTAATACAAACTTGGATATTTTGTTGGATTTGCCTCATTCATTATTGCATAAACTTTTTCAAAAATGTCTTCTGCCGAAGGTTTTGAGAAGTAGTCACCATCCGTTCCATATGCTGGACGGTGTGCCTTTGATGTTAAGGTTTGAGGTGCACTATCTAAATGTTTATAAGCATTTTGATTTTCCACAATTTCTTGTAAAATATAGGCACTTGCTCCTCCAGGAACGTCTTCGTCAATTACTAATAAACGATTTGTTTTCGCAACTGATTTTACAATGTCATGGTTGATATCGAAAGGTAATAACGATTGAATATCAATGATTTCAGCGCTAATTCCAACTGATTCTAACTCATTTGCTGCTTGTTCTACCAAACGTAATGTAGAACCGTAAGAAACTAACGTAATATCAGTTCCAGTTTTAATCGTTTCAACTACTCCGATAGGTGTTTTGAATTCGCCTAAATTCGTTGGCATTTTCTCTTTTAAACGGTAACCGTTCAAACATTCTACTACTAATGCAGGTTCGTCAGTTTCTAACAAAGTGTTATAAAAACCAGCAGCTTTGGTCATGTTTCTTGGAACTAAAACGTGAATTCCTCTAATCGCATTGATAATCATTCCCATTGGAGAACCTGAATGCCAAACGCCTTCTAAACGGTGACCACGAGTTCTGATGATTAATGGTGCTTTTTGGCGACCCGCAGTTCTGTATTGTAATGTTGCTAAATCATCACTCATGATTTGGATAGCGTACAATAAATAATCTAAATATTGAATTTCAGCAATTGGACGCAATCCTCGCATTGCCATTCCGATTCCTTGACCTAAAATGGTAGCTTCACGAATTCCTACATCGGCAACGCGTAATTCTCCGTATTTTTCTTGCATGCCTTCCAAACCTTGGTTTACATCACCAATATTTCCAGAATCTTCACCAAAAATTAAGGTTTCTGGATATTTGGAGAAGATAGCATCAAAATTGTCTCTTAACACCAAACGCGCATCTACATCTTCAGCAGTTGCATCGTAAGTTGGAGCTACTTCTTTGGTTTTTAAAACCGTTTTATCCGATTGCGAAAATAGGTGTGAACTAAATTTTGGTTGGATTTTCTCTTTATAATTTTCAATCCAAGTCGCTAAAGTAGCACGAGAATTTTCTTTGATAATCATGCGCAACACTTTACGAGCAGCTACTAATAAATCTTTACGAATTGGTTCTTTTATTGAAGCAACATCGTTAGCGATTTTCTCAATAAATACTTTGTTTTCACTTTGTGAAGCGATGGTATTTAGTAAACCAACTAATTCTTGTTGTTCTGCTTTAATTGGAGCAGTAAAGTTGGTCCAAGCGGCTTTTTTGCCTTCTAAAACGTCTTTTTTTGCTTGGTTATCAATTTCTTCTAATTCTTCTGAAGTAGCGATATTGTTATCGATTAACCAAGTTTTCATTTTAGCTACACAGTCAAATTCTGCTTCCCAAGCCAAACGTTCAGCATTTTTGTAACGTTCGTGACTTCCAGAAGTGGAGTGACCCTGCGGTTGCGTTAATTCACTTACGTGAACTAAAACAGGAACGTGCTCTTCACGCGCAATTTGCGATGCTTTTTGGTAAGTTTCAACTAAAGCTGGGTAATCCCAACCTTTCACACGTAAGATTTCGTATCCGTTATTTTCTTCATCACGTTGGAAACCTTTTAAGATTTCTGAGATGTTTTCTTTAGTAGTTTGATGACGTGCGTGAACTGAAATTCCGTATTCGTCATCCCAAACGCTCATTACCATTGGTACCTGTAAAACACCAGCGGCATTAATCGTTTCGAAGAATAATCCTTCTGAAGTAGAAGCATTTCCGATAGTTCCCCAAGCGACTTCATTTCCGTTTTCGGAGAAGTTGGTTTGGTTGATACCCGAAACATTTCTGTATATTTTTGAAGCTTGAGCCAATCCTAACAAACGTGGCATTTGCCCAGCAGTAGGAGAGATGTCAGAACTCGAATTTTTTTGTTGGGTTAAGTTTTTCCAATTTCCGTTTTCGTCTAATGAATGGGTTGCGAAGTGACCGCCCATTTGACGTCCAGCACTCATTGGATCAAAATTAATATCG
>RXJZ01000125.1 GCA_003963025.1 Flavobacteriaceae bacterium | reverse complement strand
GCGTTCTTCGTTAATTTATTAGCAATGGGAACTACTTGGAAATCAGCTTCTAACGATCAGGAAGTATTTGAAGGTCGTGATATGAAAACCAATGAATTAAAATGGACGGCTACTCGTGCTGATTTGATTTTTGGTTCTAATTCTGAGTTAAGAGCAATTGCTGAGGTGTATGCACAAAACGATAACCAACAAAAATTTGTAAATGACTTCGTAGCGGCATGGACTAAAGTTATGAATTTAGATCGTTTTGACGTGAAATAATAGCGTCTTATTTACCCAAATTTACTTAGCCTGCAAGCATTATGTTTGCAGGCTTTTTTTATAAAATAACAAACTTGTTTATAAAAAACATTCTAAGTTAAGTAATATTATTTTGCAGTCGGATTTTCTGTAATTTAATTTTTTTTTCTTTAGTAAATGGAAGTGAATTCCTCAAGCAAATTGAGTTTAACCCATTTAGGATAGAGAGTTTAGGTAGTCTTTTCATTTCTTTTTACTATTAGATTTGATGGTATGGAAGTTGTTGGAATTTTTTAGTTGAATATAAATTTACGTATTAATACTTAGAGGAAGTTAGTTTATGCTTTATACATTTGCGAATAATCTTAAAATTTTTAAAAATGAAAAAAATCTTATCTATTGCCGTAATTTTGTTTACATTGTTATCTTGTAGTTCTGATGATAGTAGTTCTAGAAGTTCAGATACTTATATTAAGTTTACTATTAATGGAACTAATTATAATTTTAGAGACATTATTACAGCGGAATCTGGAGCTATTACAATTAATGGAAATAACGGAACGTTAACAACTCCAGGTGATACACAATTAACTCTTTGGTTGCCATTAATGCTATCTAATGGAACTTTTGATGTTGACGATAGTTTTGAAAATCCGTATCAAATTTCATTTGATTCTGAGTCAATGAATTTTGAATTTGATTTTGCAGAATTAGGAACTATTACAATAACACAATCAACAGGTGATTATATCAAAGGTACTTTTACAGCTACCATAACAAATAGTAATGACCAAACTATTAACATTACTAATGGTGAGTTCAAAGCTTATTCAATGGAATAGTAGAAAAATAAGGGTATAAAAAAAAGGTTTACTAATTTAGTAAACCTTTTTTTTATACCAACTTTTTAAGTTTATTAGTTGATTTTTTTTTAAATACCCTACCGTTTTATAAACAATACCCTCAGTTGAAGTTTCTGTTCTGTCAAATTTTAAACGAGATGAAGTTAATGAAATTACGGTAATGGTTTCCGTAGTATCTCCATTGTTGTAAAAAATGTTAGTCCCGTATAGGTATAGGTACCATTTTCAAATGCTGTAAGCAGAATTAATTTATTCTTTTTAAATATGCAATATTTTTAAAAACAGTTCCGTCTGAAGATGTTTCAGTAAAGTCGGTTTTTAAATCTGTTTTTGTCAATGAAATTACAGTTGATATATCAGTTGTACCATCTGATGTTTTCGATAGAGTTGTTCCATTGTAAACATATGTACCATTTTCGTTTGCTGTAGAATTACAATTTGCGTCATTAAAGATTACGACATAAGTACCATTATCTTTGTATTCACCATAATCTGGGCAATTTGGATTGTCTTCAACTACATTAACTGTTTCATCTAAAACACCATTTGTATAATACTCAAATTTTACAGCTCTCCATTTACCAACTATTGTCGGAGTTGAACTGTTATCTTCGTCGTTACTACATCCCGTGAAGGTTATCATTAATCCTAATGATAGCGCTAATAATATTTTTTTTTTCATTGTTTTGAAATTTAATTTAAAGCGTAAAACTAAGTAAAAATATAGATTTGCCTATACGTATTTATACTTAATTCTTACAATACGACTTCAAAATTTTCCAAGTTCCAAAGGTTAGCAATAGTCGGTTTAATAGATTTAGAAATAAGTTCAACATCCAAGCGGTAAAAAACAGTTCTTTGTTTATTAGATAAATACTATATCCAAATAAATGCAAAAATAACGTACCACAATAAACAAGAAGTAGTCCGAAAATTATATAGGAGTTAGGATGTGAATTTAAATTAATTTTCCACTGTAATTGTTTGAACCATAAAATAGCGCATATAATGATAAATACCGTTATTATAGCATTTAAAAAGCCATTAATATTTAAAAAGGTTTCATTGCTTACTTTAGGAAGATTTATAAAAAATATTACAGTAAATAGTATTGTAAACGCTACAAAGATGACTTTAAATTTTTTATTCAACAGGTGATAAAAATAATAACTTAAGGTACCAAATGCTCCTACTTTATAGATCATGAACCAAGCAACAGTATTTATTTCTAGTATATAAGAACCAAAATATTCGTACAAACTAGCAATAAATACAAGAACAATGTAGGGTAAAATGGGATTTTTAAATTTGTTAAATTTAGAATCTTTTATGAATATAAGGAGTAGTGGAATAAGTCCTGAAATAATTGCAGTGTAGAAAAAAAAGGTATAAATGGGTGACATGTACATGGTGTGGAATTTTTTACAAATCAACATTAGATAAATTACAAATCCAAATTATAATGCCTTATATTTGAAAACTTGTATAAGACACTTTATGAAAATATTATTACTTTTTACGATAATTTATTCCTTATTTCCCTTACTGTTTTATTGGATTATTAAGAGGAATTTAACTTTGGAAATTAAACCCATTTTACCTTTTGTTATCTTAAGTTTTGTAGGTGGAATTTATGAATTTGTATTTACATTTTTATTGCGAATAAATTCGGTTCCTTGGTTTTACACTTATGATTTTTTATCCTTTTTTACGATTCAATATTTTTTTTATATCATTTTAGGTAAAGAGAGAAAGCAATGGTTTCGAGTGAGTAGTTTGTTGTATTTTTTATTGTTTATTTATTTGGTTTTTTCTCATACGATGGAAAAATATATGAATAACTTATCGTATTTGGTTTCATTTCTTACTTTATTAATTTTAATTTATGCTCTTATTTGGTTTAAGAGAGTGTTTATGGAGGTTTCATTGCAATCCTTATCGGATAGTCCAACTTTTTACTTTGTTTCAGGATTTTTATTTTACTACACGGGTGTTTTGGTTTTGTTTTTATTTGCGGATGCTATTTATAAAAACGAAAGACCTAATTTTCAATATTATTGGTTGATTAATTTATTTTTTAATATTTTTCACAAGACTTTATTAATACTTGGTATGTGGAAAGCTAGAAAAGAAATAGTGAATTAATTACGTATAAATACTTAGTACTATTAACAGGTTAACTTTTAAATTGGCATAAATTTACGTTTTGCATGGAAATAACTCAAGATATAAAAACCGCATTTATTTTAGGAACAGGTATTATGCTGTTTTTGGTATTTGGGTTGTTGTTTTTAGTGCTATTTTATCAGAATCATTTTATGAAGATGAAGCGTAATGAGGCTAATTTATTATTGCAAACAGCACTAGAGAGCGAAAAAAGGGAGCGCGAACGAATTGCGATAGATTTGCATGATGGAGTACAGGGAGATTTAAATGCATTAAAATTTACATTAGCTGGATTAGAATCGGGAGTAGTAGATCCCAAATTTAAAGCTCATGTTCAATTGCTTCAAAATACACTGCAACAAACAACAGAAAATGTTAGGGTAATTAGTCAAAAATTAATGCCTCCTTTATTAGAACAAAAGGGAATAAAAGCCGCACTAGAAGTATATTTCGATTTTTTGCAATCGCATTCAGAAGCTACTTTTGTATTGAAAGGCGATTTGAATGCTTTTGAATTGAGTTCCCATGAGAAATATGCATTGTTTCGATTGATTCAGGAATTGATTCAAAACATGTTAAAGCATGGTCATGTTTCAAAAGTAGAATTAGTTTTTTTGAGTTATGCAAAAGAGTTGCAAATAAGTATTGTAGATGATGGTGTTTCATTTGATTTCTTTTCTGCATTAGAATTGCGTCATAGTGGAGGTTTACAGAATATTATTTCCAGATTGAAGAGTATTGGTGCAGTCATGAAACAAGTTACTAAAGACGGATTTAATATTTATATCATTCAAATAAAACGATAATACTATGTTTAAGGTTGCCCTTGTAGATGATCATGAATTGTTCCGTAAGAGTCTCATTTTTGTATTAGAACAAATACCTACTATAGAAGTTGTTTTTGATACCGATGACGGAAATTTACTTTTAAATTACTTAGAAAATAACACAGTTGATTTGATTCTATTAGACATTCAAATGCCAATTATGGATGGATTTACCTTATGTAAAAAAATAAAGCAATTAAACACAGCTGTTAAGATATTGACCGTATCGCAACTTACCACAAAAGAGTCGATTCATCAAATATTTGAATCGGGTTCTAATGGTTTTTTTTCAAAAAATTCTTCAACAGATTCATTTAAAGATGCCGTATTGAGCATGATTGAAAAAGACTATTATTTTGATATTTCTTTATCAGATGTTGTCAAAGAGGCAATCTTATGGAAAGAAAAACAAAACGATAATCGTTTAACTTTAGATAAAGATTTACTTTCACCCCGAGAGAAAGAAATTATATTTTGGTCGGCAAAAGGATTAACTTGTCAGCAAATTGCGGATCAACTTTTTATAAGCAAAAGAACAGTTGAAGCTCATAGAAAAACCATAATGGATAAGACTAGTTGTTTGAATATTATTGAAGTAGTGGTTTTTGGTTTAAAAGAGCGCATCATTACTTTAGAGGATTTATAACAATTGCTTGTAAGCCTTATAGCGAGAAAAAGTATTACTTCAGGTTAGAAGCACTGTAATGAATAAAGCATCAATGACTAATTCTGGTGAAAGTTAATGGAAAAATTATAAAATGAATAAACCTGTAAAATTATTTTACAGGTTAATTTGTGGAGAAAAGAGGAGTTGTTTCGAACTTTTTTGAGACAGATTTAGAACTATTATTGAATATAAATCGATGTTAGTTAGAAGAAATTGTGGATAAGGTTTATAAATTATTGTTCTATTTGTTAAAATTTATAAATAATATTCTTTAGATAGAGTAGAAAATTTAGTAAAACCAGTTAATTTAACTAATTTATTAATATTTAATTTTTCTTGTTTGTTGTCAACGTAGTTAATTTCTGAATAACTGATCTTTAATTTAGTCAAATAATAAAATAAGGAAACATATTCAAAATAGGCTAATTCAATTAATTCTAAATTTATTAATTCAAGATTTATTTTTGCACTTGATAATTGTTTATTTTTCCAATTGATATTTGCCAAACCTATTAAATATAGTGCATTGGAAGTTGTGGTGGACCAAATATCAGATTCTAAAAGTTCTTCGTAATAACGATCAAAAATTTCAATTAAAAAATCATATTCTGATTTAATAACTAATGAGGGAATTATTTCTTCAAAGAAGAAGCTAATTTTAATATTTTCACATTCTGCATAAATTTCTCTTTTAAGTTTTTTAGTAATTTGATTCGATTTCATAATGCAACACGCATAGTATCTTCCTTTTAACACTGAATAAAAATTCGAAAAACCTTTAGGTTTTTCTATTTTATACTTAAAATCAAAGCTTTTTTCACAATAAAAATGCCTGTAGTATTTCATTAAAGTAACGAAAAGTAAATCAGAAGAATTTGCTGCATGATTTTCTATAATTGCAAGAATTTTACTATATCTAGAATTTAAATGAGCATAATTAATATAGGGTAAGGTAATGTTATTTCTAAAAATTTCGTTTGGAATTAATGTAGAATATAAGTTTAATGCTTTATCCTCTTGAGTATTAATTAAGCTTGTAATTACAATAGATGACATCTTGTGAAGTTGAGTATGTGAAATATTAGATACATGAATGTGATTAAAGATGGTTTGTAAATTTTTTATGTTGTTTTTTTCAATTTGATAAGTAATGAAATAGGCTAGGTACAATAAATTATTTTCATCACGTAACCCAATGTTAATTTCCTCAACAGCTTCAACGGATATGTTTTTTTGACTTTGTAATCGTAATAATTTTTGCTGAAAATACCATTCTGTATAATTAGATTGGTGGTTTTTATAATTTGTAAAAGATGAAAACCCTAGGTATTTTGATAAAGTATTTAATGTAGAAATTGATGGATTAGTAGAGGGTAGAAATCCAAATAATCTTCTTAATGTATTAAAGCCGATAGGTTTTACTAAGTAGCATTCCAACTCTATATTCAACATTTTTAAATCTTTAATTGAATGAATAGCTATGTTTGATTTTTTTTGAACATCAATTAGTAATTGTGCATAATCGTATTTCATATGGGCTAATTTTGGGCTAAATTTAATTAAATACAATTATACTTTTACAAATATTCTTGAAAAAAATAAATATGGCAAGAGATTATACAAAATTCACTGTAGAAGGTTTAGGAGAAAACCTAAATAAAAGGCAATTAGTTTTTACAATTATCAAAGATTGGATTGAAAAAAACAACCCGTCACTAGAAACGTTACAAACTACTTTTCCAGATGAATTACAAGGAACTAAAGGGGTGATTAGAAAAGAATCAGAAGTTGATGATCCAAAACGCTTCAACATGAAACAGCCTTTAAAAATTAAAAAAGGGATGCATATTGTTGTTTCGAATCAATGGGGAGAAAATATTCCTGGATTTATTGAAGTTGCTGAAAAGTTGGGATATGAAATCACTGCCAGTAACAATAGTACAAACATTGAAAACGGAACTGACGAAAATGACTTCATTAAATTAAACAATTTTCAACTTTCCGTACCATTTCCAGCTGGAATCGATAAAATAATTATTAGAGTTGGGAATAGTAATGAAAAAATGTGGAATGACTTAGGGGAGCAGATTATTGTTCATTATGATGTACATAATAATGCTATAATCAAACATAACACATATGAAAACGAGCCTGTTTTTGAATTTCTAGATGTATGGGAAGCTGAAATACCTGATACATACCTTGATTTTGAGCAATGGATGGGTGAAATCTATTTTAGTGGTCAAATTAATGGTGAAGATTGGAATATTATGAATCATGGTGGATATATAGACGACCGATTAAATGTTTCTGAAGAATTAGAAAAAGCATTATTTCAAAACTTTACTGAAAAAAAAATGTTCCATTTTATAGATGAAATCTTGAACTTTTTTTAATCATTAAAGAGGAATACTAAATACTACCAAGTTTTTGCTTGATATGACTATATAAATTTAATTACCAGTAAGCTGAAAAGAATAAAGTTGTAATATACTGAAAAACACACAAAATCTGGTTATAAAAGTAACTAAACCAGCTACAAGTAAAAGAAAATTAAAAATAATAACAAACATTAATATTAAAAAGACCTAATTATGAAATGTAAATATTGTGGTAAAGACATGGTAATGGGACGATCTTGTTTTAGCAGCCCATCTAAAAAATGTGTTGGAGTAGCAGATAATAAAAATTGCGTTTATTGCAATACAAAGTTTGTAGCTAATGGATATTGCTCTAATAGTCCATCTAAAAAACATCAACTATCATCATAGAATAAATGCTAAAGAAATTGATGATTTAAATTAACCCTAAATCAACAAAAAATAAATATTTCAAATTGAATTCTATAAAAATGAAAAAATGATACTAAACACAATTGAACAAATCAAAAATCATCCTTTTACTTTTATGCAATTAGCAGACAAAGAAAAGTTTCATACTGGTTTCATTGCATATGCAATGAGGGAATACCCTAAATTACTGAATAATCTACTGAATGATGATCGAAACTATCTAGCTGGTGATAAATATAAAGTATTGGTTGAACATGATTCTACTGACATTTTGATAGTTGATGAATATTATTATGATGAGCCAGAAAAATTTCCTGGCAAAGATAAAATCACTCCTTTTGCAGTAATTGAAGTAAAATTCAAAAGTACTATGCACAATTCTAAAAGAAAGGATGATGTTATTCCTCAATTAACTAAATATGAAGAAAAATATAAAAAGCATAATCCGAGATTTATATATATCTATTTATTTGAAGAAGCTGAAATTCATGACCATTTTTCTAAAACATGGAAATTTGTTAGTTATCAAGATTTAATTTCAATGATAGAACCTATTTATGGTTCAGGACATATTGGAGATGTTCAAATTATAGGCACTTGGATTTCATACATGAAATTATTGGTCGAATTTTCAAAGTTCATCAAAGGGCAAGGATTGTTCAGTTTGAAAACTGCTTATCAAAGTAATGAGAAAATATGTGAGCTAATCAATGAAATAAAATTAAAAAGTCTTGTTGATCATTATCGCTATTCACTAGTATTATCGTCACTCTTAAATTCAAATTTAATACAAAGCCCATTATTTAAGTATACAAATAAAAATGAAGAAAAAAGAACGGATGCTATTTATTATTTAATTGATAATACGCATGGAAATGGTTTGTTGCATTTTGAAATTTTTAATGGAAAAACAACATATGGAATTCAGTGGCAATCATCTACTTTAAAACTCTACATGCATGCAGAATCAAAAAACAATTCAGAAAGAGATGAAGAATTAGTTGCTACTGCAATAAAAATGTTTGGTGAAGGAGAATATTCACTCAATAGAGATGGAGTTTTTAGATCTATTTCAATTTATAAAGAATTGTCTTGGGACATTTATGATGATCAAAACGATAAGACTCCTATTATCGCTGATTGCTTAAACAAATTAGCAAGCATAAACAAATGATTTAATTTTAATGAATTTAAGAATTCTCTATTGATTGATAAAATGGAGGATTCTTAAATTGTTGTTTGAAAAATAAATTAAATTGTTCATCGTTAAAACCAGTTAATATTATATATGTAAATGCGCGTTCTATCTAAATCACGATTCAAATTAGGTCTTGAATGTCCAAATAAGCTGTATTTTACAAATGACAAATCATTTGCGAATAAAAAAACTGATGACAGCTTTTTACAATCGTTAGCTGAAGGTGGTTTTCAAGTGGAAGAGTTCGCACGATTGCATTATGAAAACGGCGTGTTTATAGATGCAGAATCATTTGAATACGAAAAAGCAGTAGATTTGACAAATGAAGCTCTTTCAAAAGATAATGTAATTATTTATGAAGGAGCTTTTTTAGTTGATGATTATTACGTGCGCTGTGATATCATTGAAAAAAAAGGGAATAATATCCGTTTAATAGAGGTAAAAGCTAAATCTTTTAATCCATCTGACGAATTCCTATTTATAGGTAAAAATGGGAAATTAGTAAGTGGTTGGAAACCGTATCTTTTTGATTTGGCATTTCAGAAGAAAGTAGTCCAAATGGCATTTCCAAACTTTGAAGTGGAAGCCTTTTTAATGATGGCAGACAAAACAAAAAAGGCTGCAATAAATGGCTTAAATCAATTGTTTAGAGTACCTAAAAATGGTAATCCTAGAACAGATATCGTTAAAAAAGTAACCAGATTAGAAGAAATTGGTGAATCAGTATTGTCTGAAATAAATGTCGATGGTATTGTTAATTCAATAATAGCAGGTTCATTTTTGTATTACGATAATTTAAATTTCTTAGAGGCGATGTCCTTGTTTAGAAATGCTTATCAAGAAAAAAAATACTTGAATTGGCCTTTAAAATTTAATAATTGTAAAGGCTGCGAATTCAAAGCTTCTGATAAGCAAAAACAACAAGGCTTAAAATCAGGATTTGAACATTGCTTTAAGCAACAATTAAACTGGAGTGATTCCGATTTTAAAAGACCGAATGCCCTAGAGATTTGGAATTTTAGAGGAAGTAATTTAATGGGAGAAAATCGATTGTTTTTAGATGATTTGACTGAAGATGATTTAAAAGTTACACCTGTTCCTGGTAAAATTTCTCCGAGTGAAAGACAATGGATTCAAATAGAGAAAGCTAGAACATCTGATAAGTCAATATATGTTGAAAAAGAAGGTTTAAAAGCTGAAATGTCTCAATGGATTTTCCCTTTACACTTTATAGATTTTGAAACTAGTACTGTTGCACTTCCATTCACCGCTGGAAGAACACCTTATGAACAAGTAGCTTTTCAATTTTCACATCATGTTTATAATGAAGATGGTTCAATTGAACATCGAACAGAATTTATAAGTAATACTCCAGGAGAATTTCCAAACTTTATTTTTGCCCGTGCGCTCCATAACGCATTGATGAATGATAATGGTAGTATTTTTCGTTTTGCAACTCACGAAAATTCTATATTAAATGCTATTGTAGAACAACTCAGAGATTCTGATGAAGCTGATAAAGAGGAGTTGATTTCATTTCTTAAAACAATTACTATTTCAAAAAATGATAGTTCGGATGCATGGTCTGGAGAACGTAAAATGATCGATTTGAACAAAATTATAAAAGACTATTATTACAATCCTTTCACAAAAGGCTCAAACTCCATTAAAGCAGTTTTACCAGCATGCCTTAACTCCAGCCTATTTTTAAGAAATAAATATGCTAATCAATTAGAGCAAATAAATGTTAGTAGCAAAAATTTTAAAGGAACACATATTTGGTTGTCAATTCAAAACAATGAGGTAATTAATCCCTACAAAATGTTACCATCCCTTTATGAAGGTTTGGAAAAGGAGGAAATAGAAGGAATGATTTCGGAAATTGAAAATATTGCTGATGGTGGTTCTGCATTAACTGCTTATGCAAAAATACAATACGAAGATATGTCCGATCTGGAAAGAACTGAAATCACTAATGCACTTTTAAAATATTGTGAATTAGATACGCTGGCAATGGTAATGATTTACGAGCATTTAAAAGAACTAATATAATGGATAATTTAATTGAAACTAATTTAGAATATGACACTAATAAATACAAAAAGTTATTAGAAAACGTAATTAAGTTTCTCTATGATGAGAGAATTAAAATAGAAGAAAAAGGAATTTTTGAATGGAAGAGAGATAATACAAGTTCAAATATTTTTCGAACCATTAAGAAAATTCATTTCTTCGAAATCAAAAAAAATAAAGAGCAAATTGAAAACGTTGATTATGGGATATTTAAAAACAGTATCTTTATTTCCAAAATAACAGAATTGAACACATTTGATATATACACTTCAGGAGGAGGAATGACAAAACGGTATACTTTTGAATTAAAAAATTCAAAAATTAAAAAAATTAAAGAGCGAGTAATTACGATTAGATAGTTAATGTTTTTAATATCATTTCGTAACTATGTTTTAAATTAAGTCAGTTATTATAAAAAATGTTATATATATTACTATCCATTTTCCTTTTTTCATTCAATAATATTCTTTGGAAAAAAAATCTAGAGAAGGTTAATATCTTATTTCTTGTTTCCTATAGAGCCTTTTTTACCAGTATTATTGCTTTTGTATTAGCCAACCATTTCAATAGTTTTAATTTTCTTACCTTAAGTCAATTAGTCAAAGTAACAATAGGTTCTATTTTTGGAGTTATTGGATTACTTTGCATGCTAACGGTTATTAAAAAAGCATCTTTACATTGGTTAGGTGTTTATAATTTGATTGGAATTATATTTTCTAGTAGTTATTTGATATGGTTAGAACAATTTGATTTTAAATATTCTATTATAGGATGTTTGTTTATTATTGCGGGATTTATTTTTTATGTTGTATCAACTAAATCTAAACCAATCAAAATAGTGCCAACTCAACATTTGCTGTTATTGCTAATGACAATTAGTTTTTCGATTTCTTCAATAATTCATTGGAAAAACTTAGTTATTTCGGTACCTCCATTAGTAATACTGTCAAATCAGGAGCTCATTGTTTTTATTACATCGTTATTACTGTTGATGTTTACCAAACAAAAAATAATATTTAATGCATATAAAAGCTATTTTTCAAAGGTAATACTAATGGCATTTATCATTTTTTTAGCACTATTTTTTAGCTTTATGGGATTGAAACAAACTAACCCTATTATTTCAAGTTTATTGTTTTTAGGAAGTCCTATAACAACAATAATATTGAATATTATTTTTTTTAAAGAAACATTAACTAAGCAAAATATTTTTGCCATACTGTTAATGAGTGTTGGAGCTTTTATATTAAATTATCAAACGAATGAATAATAACCAAAAGACCTATTAAAGGTCTTTTGGTTGAACTCGTGGAGTCGGAGAGAATCGAACTCTCGTCCAAACAAGCAATCAAATAGCTTTCTACACGCTTAGTTTCATTTTAGGTTTTCGACAAAGAGCAAGGCTAGAAACTGCCACTCTTTGCTTAGCTCTGTCAGTGTCAGAACGGATTTAAAGCATTACCGTTCCTAGGTCTACTTTTACGGTTCCCCTTAACCAACCGCCATAAACCAAGGCTTTTGAGGAGAATCTAGCTTTCCTACCTGGTAGGAACTAGGCAAATCTTACTATAATTCAGATTAAGCAGCTAAAGCGTAATTATTTTCGCCGTTTATAAGTTCGTACATTTGGATTTACGAGCTAAACATACAACGCTCGACGTGCTTACTAATCAATTCCACTCGCTGTCAAAACCAGTCGACCCCAATTTCTGAGTGTTCAGTCGCAGTTTTAAGTATGCAGACTTTTACTTTTAATCAAAAAGTGAGCCAAAAGTACTACCATTTTTTCAATTAAAAAAGAGTTTGTATAAAGTCTAGTAAAATGTTATATTTGTAACATTAACACAACAATTGGTTATAATATAAAATAATATGAAATTCGGAATCATTAAAGAACGAAAAAATCCACCTGATAGAAGAGTTGTTTTTACTCCTGAAGAGTTGGTTCGATTACAATCTGCTCATCCTGAAGCTCAAATAAAAGTAGAAAGTTCGGATATTCGAATTTTTTCTGATGAACAATATAGTAATTTAGGACTTAATGTCACTACTGAAATGACCGATTGTGATGTGCTTTTTGGCGTTAAAGAAGTACCTATTGATGCTTTAATACCAAATAAAAAGTATTTTTTCTTTTCGCATACAATAAAAAAACAGCCTTACAACCGAAAATTATTACAAGCTATCTTAGATAAAAACATCGAATTGTATGACCATGAAACAATTGTAGATGCTACGAATCATCGATTAATTGGATTTGGTCGTTATGCTGGTTTAGTTGGCGCTTATAACGGTTTTAGAGGATTTGGAATCAAATATGATTTGTTTACTTTACCAAAAGCCGAAACCTTAAGTGGTAAAGAAGATTTAATTGCACGTTTAAAACGTCAAACCCTTCCAAACATTAAAATTGTACTTACTGGACATGGTAAAGTAGGAATGGGGGCTAAGGAGATTTTAGATGGCATTAAAATCAAACAAGTAACTGTTGAAGATTTTTTGAATAAGAAATACACAGAACCTATTTACACGCAAATTGACGTGTTGGATTACAACAAACGCAAAGATGGTCAGGTTTTAGATAATCATGATTTTTACAAAAATCCGCAAGAGTATGTATCCGATTTTGAGCGTTTTACGAAAGTAGCAGATATGTATATTGCGGGACATTTTCATGGTAATGGTTCGCCAGATATTTTAACTCGAGATATGCTTCGTGCAGCCGATAATAAAATTCAAGTGGTTGCCGATATTTCTTGTGATGTAAATGGTCCGGTGGCGTGTACTCTTAAAGCGTCAACCATTGCAGAACCGTTTTTTGGATATTTGCCAAGCGAACATAAAGAAGTTCCCTATACTCATCCAGCTTCTATTATGGTAATGTCGGTAGATAATTTACCTTGTGAGTTGCCTAAAGATGCGAGTGAAGGTTTTGGTGAAATGTTTATGCAACATGTTATCCCAGCTTTCTTTAATGGTGATAAAGACGGAATCTTACAAAGAGCTAAAATCACCGAAAATGGTCAATTAACCCAACGTTTTAAATATTTGCAAGACTACGTTGACGAAAAGCAAGACACTTTAGTAACAAAATAATTTTAAGCCCGATTTTACATCGGGTTTTTTTATTCGTTAACATGAAACGTTTGCAAATAAAAAAAAGATACAGATGTTTTTAATTAAACTTGAATACATGTATATTTATCCCTATTATTTGATTTTTTCAAACTTTAACCAACAAACTAAACTAACTAAATTATGCAAGTAAATCAAGTTAAGACGAATTGGGCTCAATTCATTCCATTAGTAACGGTCTTCTTTTTTTGGGGATTTGTTGCAGCGAGTAACGATATTTTAATTCCTGTTTTCAAAGAAGCTTTTGATTTAACTCAAGGGCAAAGTCAACTAGTTTCGGTTGCTTTTTATGTAGCTTATACTGTAGGTTCTATTATTTACATGATTATTTCTTATGTAACTAAAGGCGATTTAATTAATAGAATAGGATACAAAAATTCCTTAGCATTAGGATTAATTATTTCTGCTTTAGGAACCTTATTGTTTTACCCTGCTGCTAATTCGGGTTCATTTGAATTAATGCTATCTGGTTTATTTACAGTCGGTTTAGGTTTTTCACTTCAACAAACTGTTGCAAACCCATTAGCCATTGCTCTTGGTCCTATAAATACAGGTTCTCAACGTTTAACCTTAGCGGGAGGTATCAATAATTTAGGAACAACTATTGGTCCTTTAATTGTAAGTTTTGCAATCTTTGGTTCGGCTACTTCAAAAACTACAACTTTAGATATTGAAAGTGTTAAGATTCCGTATTTGATTTTAGGTGCAGCCTTTTTATTGGTAGCTGTTTTTCTAAAATTTTCTTCCTTACCAGATAAGCCAGAAGCAGTTGTTGAATCTGATGATTCTATTTCTAATGATAGAGGTCACGCTTTAAAATATCCGCAATTGATTTTAGGAATGATTGCTATATTTGTTTATGTTGGCGTTGAAGTTTCAACAGCAAGTAATTTGCCAGCTTACATGGAAAAAGACTTAGGATTTCTAACAAAAGATATTGCGCCATACATTTCATTGTACTGGGCTAGTTTAATGATTGGAAGATGGACGGGAGCAGTAGAAGCTTTTACTGATAAAATGGATTTACAGAAAATATTGCGTTTTATAGCACCGTATTTAGCATTTGGTGTATTTTTATTAGTTAATGCTATTGCAAAACACGATTTAACGCCTTTTTATGTATATGCTTTAATTATTTTAGTACTTATTGGAGCAGATATGGCAAGTAAAGGAAATCCAGCACGAATGTTATTAATTTTCTCAGGTTTAGGAATTCTAGCTCTAATAATTGGTATGGCAACCACTGGAATGACTAGTGTATATGCTTTTACTTCAGTTGGTTTATTTTGTAGTACTTTATGGCCGTGTATTTTTACTTTAGCGGTTAGTGGATTAGGAAAAAATACAAGTCAAGGAAGCAGCTTTTTAATTATGATGATTATGGGTGGCGGTATTATGAGTTGGTTACAAGGAGTTGTAGCAGATGAAACTACTATTCATTCAAGTTATATTGTTGGAGTACTTTGTTTTGCATATTTAGCATTCTATGCTTGGAAAGTAAAAGGAATATTAAAAGATCAAGGTATTAGTTTTGAAAGTAAAATTTCAGGCGGACATTAATATTTAAA
>RXJZ01000081.1 GCA_003963025.1 Flavobacteriaceae bacterium | reverse complement strand
CGACAGATTGTTGCATATTTGTCATTTTGTTTCTTTGTTAACCGATGGTAAAGCTTTCGAATTATATAAGACAATTCAGGCTAACAAAAGTTAAAAATTTAAAAATAAGTACTAAAAAATTTTAGAATTTCACGTAAAATGTTAATTTTGTTCGAATTATAAATTAACCTCATATACCATGAAAAAACTATTACTATTAGTTGTAGTTACTTTTTTCTTTGTTTCCTTTGCTTTTTCACAAGAAAAAGGTACAACAAATCCTGTCGAAAAATCAGAAAAAGTAATTAACAACAAAAAGGTTTCTAACAATTCTAACGTTTCAAAAGAGATTTTAGAATTAAGAAAAAAGCATGATGAATTTTTAAAGAACAGTAAAGTTAAAAAAACTTTTCATATTTCTAAACAAGAGAGAAAAGCATTAGGCCTTCCTCCAGATAAGTTTAACGAGCAAGAATGGTTACTTTCTATGAATCCTTCTTTAGGAACTCCTACACCTGAGAAATTAGAGATAATTAGAGAGTCATTAAAACAAGAAAGACTTGCTGCCTTGCAAAATGGTAGAGTTCCTGGGGATGCTAGTGATAATTTGTGGATTGAGAGAGGACCTAACAATGTAGGAGGTAGAACAAGAGCTATAATGTTTGACCCTACAGATTTAACTTACAACACTGTTATTGCTGGTGGAGTAAGTGGTGGTTTGTGGAAAAATACAAATATTAGTAGTTCAATTTCTTCATGGACAAGATTAAATTTACCAGAAAATTTAAATGTTCAATGTATCTATGCTGATCCAAATAATACTAGTGTTTGGTATGTAGGTACAGGAGAGTCTTATGTTTTTGGAGATGTAAATGGAAATGGATTATGGAAAACTTCTGATGCTGGAGCAACTTGGTCTAGAGTTTTAGGAGGAATAACAGGAAATACGATTCAGCAAAATGTTTCTAATTTAACGATTAATTCTCCATCGAATGTTGCGGGTAATTATGTTTCAATTCAAGCAAGTTTTGGACCTGAAATTACAACTACAATTACAGCTCCTATTGTGATTATGAATGATGGAA
This sequence comes from Flavobacteriaceae bacterium, assembly GCA_003963025.1. Taxonomy (GTDB): domain Bacteria; phylum Bacteroidota; class Bacteroidia; order Flavobacteriales; family Flavobacteriaceae; genus Flavobacterium. The sequence continues at coordinate 39,348 of RXJZ01000081.1, read as the reverse complement.
CTGCTCCTACTGAAGATGGTTGTACCGCAATGCCAGCAGGTTCGTTATCTGGTAAAATAGTTTTAATTAGAAGAGGTACTTGTGCTTTCGTTGATAAAGTTTCAGCTGCTGAATCAGCAGGTGCATTAGCTGTAATCATGATGAATAATGTTACAGGAGGACCAATTACAATGGGTGGTACTGATACAGGTGTAGGAATTCCATCTATAATGATTTCAAAAGAAGATGGTGATTTACTGATGGCTAATTTAACGGATTTGAATGGGACATTAAAGCCTATTATGCCAGGGGAGTTTACAGGTAATCTTGTTCCAGGGATTCAGTTTATAAATGATGTTGTTGTTAAGAATAATGGAGGTGTTTCTGAAATATATGCTGCTGTAGGTGATGGATATTATTCTGAAGCTAGAAGTAACACTTTTATGGGGTCTACAAATTACGGTTTATATAAATCTACTAATGGAGGCTCTACTTGGACAAGATTAAGTTTACCTGTTACAGCAACAGGTAATGAAACATGTCCAAATGATATAGAAATAGGTGCTGATGGAAAAATATGGGTGTCTTCTACTAATAGTTGGACATTTGGCGATGGTGGTGGAAAAGTTTTTATGTCTTCTGACAATGGAGCTACATTTGATTTGAAACACACTGTAACTGGTAATGGAGGTGGACAACGTGTAGAAATTGAAACTTCTAACACTAATGCAAATAAAGTATACATACTTACAGAGCTTGGTCAGGCAGATAGTAATAATCCTACAATTGAAGTTAAATTGGAAGTTACAAATGATGCATTTGCTACTGCCCCAACAGTATTAGCTTTACCGACTGGTAATGAGTCTAGAGAAATAACTTATGGTTTTACAGGAGCACAAGCTTTTTACGATTTAATGATTGAATCAGACCCAACAAACGATCAAATTTTATATGTTGGTGGAATTGATTTATATAGATCTGCTAACGGAGGAACAACAACAGCAGGATGGGTAGCTATTTCAAACTGGACTTCAGATGTTCACTCTGATCAGCATGCTATGGTTTTTAAACCAGGGAATTCTAATGTTGCTATATTTGGAAACGATGGTGGTGTTTATTATTCAGGAAGTTTGTCTACTACTGGAACTCCTGCAGTAGCAAGAAATAATGGATTCAACGTTACTCAATTTGTAGGGGTTGCTGTTTTACCTAAAGGAATTTCGGGTATGTCTGGTGATTTCTTCTTAGCAGGAGCTCAAGATAATGGGTCTAATTATTTTCCTTCAACTAGAAGTACAACAACTGGATTAACAGGAGTTGGTGCAAGTATCGAAATTCAAGGAGGAGATGGTGGTAAACCTTTGTTCAAACAAAATGCTACAACAGCTGCTAGTGCATATTATGTAACTAATTATGTTTACAATGATAATACTAATGTTAGAAATTTAGATGGTACATTAAAAAAATCCTTAAGTAGTGGAGCTAATTTAGGACTTTTCTATCCTGCTTTTGCATTGGATTCTACAAATGACATTATTTATTCTGATGGAACAAATTCTACATTAGCAACACCTTATATTGTTAGAAGATATTCTAATTATTTAGGAGCAAGTAATCCAACTCGTACTAATTTAACGAATGCTTTATTAACAACTTATCCAACAGCATTAACAGTAGGTAAAGTAACTCCAACAACACTATATGTTGGAACAATGAACGGTAAGTTATTGAAAATTGTTAATGCTAATGGTCTTGGTGCTACGTGGTTTGATATTACGGGTTCATCATTTGTTGGAAGTATTTCAGACGTAGAGTTTGGTTCTAATGACAGTCAAATTTTTGTAACTATGCACAACTACGGTGTCGTAAATGTATGGTATTCTTCAGATGCAGGTGTAACTTGGAATAGTATTGAAGGGAATTTACCTGATTTACCTGTAAAAGCTATAGTTCAAAATCCATTAAAAACAGACGAATTGTTAATTGGAACTGAATTAGGTGTTTGGTATGCAACAGGGTTTAACCCAGCTGGTACGTCTGCTCAATCTTTACAATGGAGACAAGCTTACAACGGAATGAGTAATGTTAAAGTTACGGATTTGGATTTACAGCCTAATTCACCAACAGCACCAACCGCTTATAATGTTTTCGCTGCTACTTATGGTAGAGGTGTATTCTCTGGTACATTGACAAATGCCGTTCTTTCAAATGAAGATATTGCACTGTCTAAAGGAATAAAGGTATACCCTAATCCTTCTAACGGTATTGTTAATGTTGCAATAGCTAATTATATTGGAGAATTAACAATTCAAGTTTATGATATTAACGGAAGAAAAGTTGTTGAAACATCAAGTGATTTTACAGGTGAAAAATCATTAAACTTAAACGGTTTGCATAGTGGAGTATATGCTGTAAATATTGAAGGTTCTGATTTTTCTTATTCTACAAAAATTATTAAAGAATAATTTACTTTATATATAATAAAAAAAGGCTTCAGAAATGAAGCCTTTTTTTATTACATAAAGTTTTATTTTAGAATGAATAGGTAACTCCTATTCCTAATAATTGTTTTAACTGAACCTTTGGTCCTTTTATTATTTGCTCTCCATTCTTTTCTTCTTTAGATTTTATATCATCGTCATAAACAAGATGAGTTCCAATATTTGCTTTTACATATTGATTTACTGTCATATCTAATTGTAATTGCCAATCTACATCAACATTTCCAAAATTATTGATATAGTCTGTGTAAAGAGAAATTCTATGTTCAAAATTAATATTTTTATAAACCTCTTTTTTCCATTGATTTGTAATTAGAATACCCGTTTCATTTCTGATGTTTTTACCTTCACGAATCAAATTACCAAGCTCATCATAAATAGCTTTTTCAACACCAAAAGCTCCTTGATTTGCTAATCTCTGATCAAAAACTAATGTTGTTTTTTGTGTTAATGGAGACAAATAAAGCGTTAAATTCAAATCTTTTCTAGAATATTCTGCTCCAACCCCAAGGAAAGTATATGCTGGTGCAAATGGTTTTGAAATAGCTAAGCTTGTATTTGGATAAGCATATCCATTAGCAAATTGTGTGTTGAAATTAAATTTTCCAGCATAATACCAATTTGAAATAGTGTCTGTTCTATAGCCAAATGTTGAATTAATTTGTAATTGATCGTCAGTTTTTCTTACTTCTTGTTTTTCTTGTTTATTGATGCCGTATCGAGCAATTAATTCATTTTTCCATTGCACACTGTTTTTTGTATAGGTTCTAACGAATTTTCCTTTTAACAATCCAGATACAGAATTATTTCCTCCTGCATTCCAATTAACAAATGTAATTTGAGAAACGTCTAATCCTACAACATTTTCTTTAGTCCAATATGAAGTAGAATCAGGTAATTGTGTTTTTACAATTTGTGCTTTTGAATAGGAAATATAAAATAGTAATGCAACTACTAAGGATTTTTTAAACATTATAATATGAATTTAATAATTGAATAATATAATTAACGTCGATTTTACAAAGTTGTTGTAACTCAAAAACTGTTCCATGTTCTATGAAAGAATCGGGAATTCCAAGGTTGATAATGGATGTATTTAAATCATTTGTTGCAATAATCGTATTGATTTGTTCCCCAAAACCACCTGTAATTACACCATCTTCGATCGTAATAATTTGATTGTGAGAATTTATAATAGATTTGATAGCTTCAATATCTAATGGTTTTATAAAAGGAAAATGATAATGCGAAAATAATTTTGAATTTTCTACTTCCTTCAAAGCTTTCGTAACATTATTCCCAATAGTTCCCGTAGATAAAATGGCAACTTTACTTCCTTTTTGAAGTTCTTTTATCTTCCCGATTTCCATTTTATCAAGTGGTTGTTGCCAAAACACATTTTCACCTCTTCCTCTTGGATATCGAATCGCAATTGGATGATTCAAACCTTCTGAAGCCGTAAACATGATGTTTCGCAATTCGATTTCATCTTTTGGAGCCGCAATAATCATATTCGGAATGCAGTTCAAATAAGCGATATCAAATACACCATGATGCGTTGCGCCATCTTCGCCAACCAAACCCGCTCTGTCTAAACAGAAAATAATAGGTAAATTCTGTAAAGCCACATCATGAATCACTTGGTCATAGGCACGTTGTAGAAAAGTGGAATAAATATTACAAAAAACCACCATTCCTTGTGTTGCCATTCCAGCGGCTAAGGTAACGGCATGTTGTTCAGCAATTCCAACATCAATAGCGCGTTTTGGAAATGCTTCCATCATGTAGGTCATTGAACTTCCTGTTGGCATGGCCGGAGTTATTCCAATGATTTTTTCGTTTTGTTTTGCTAATTCTACTAATGTATGTCCAAAAACATCTTGAAATTTTGGTGGTAAATGCGATTCGTCTTTTGGGTGAATTTTTCCAGTTTCAGCATCAAATTTTCCTGGTGCGTGATATTTAACTTGATCTTCTTCCGCCAATTGTAATCCTTTGCCTTTGGTGGTAATTACATGCAAGAATTTCGGACCTTTTACCGATTTCAATCGTTCTAATTCCGAAATTAATTTAGGCAAATCATGACCATCAATTGGACCCGAATAATCGAAATTTAAGGATTTGATAATGTTATTTTGTTTTGGATTTTTTCCTTCTTTAACTGCAGTTAAATACTCTTTCAAAGCACCAATACTTGGATCAATTCCAATAGCGTTATCATTTAAAATAACCAATAAATTCGCATCGGTAACTCCAGCATGATTTAAACCTTCAAAAGCCATTCCGCTTGCAATAGAAGCATCACCAATAACTGCAATGTGTTGTTTGTCAACTTCTCCTTTTAATTGCGAAGCCAATGCCATTCCTAAAGCAGCAGAAATCGAAGTAGAAGAATGTCCTACTCCAAAAGTGTCATAAACACTTTCACTTCGCTTAGGAAAACCTGAAATTCCATTTAATTCTCTATTCGTATGAAAAATATCGCGTCTTTCAGTTAAAATTTTGTGCCCGTATGCTTGATGACCTACATCCCAAACCAACAAATCTTCGGGAGTATTGAAAACATAATGCAGAGCAATCGTTAATTCCACAACGCCCAAACTCGCACCCAAATGCCCTTCTTTCTTCGAAACGATATCAATGATAAAGTCTCTCAATTCTTTGGCCAATTGAGGCAATTGATTTTCAGGAAGTTTCCTTAAATCAGTTGGGTTGTTAATTTTTGAAAGCAAATTTTCCATCACAGCACAAAAGTAAGAATTGGTTGTTGTATTTTTGTACTTATGGAGAATATTTTTACCGATGCGTATTTTATGAAGAAAGCCCTTCAAGAAGCCGAAATTGCTTTTGAGAAAGGTGAAATTCCAGTGGGTGCTGTTATTGTAATAGATAATCGTGTCATTGCAAGAACACATAACTTAACCGAATTACTTCATGATGTAACGGCTCATGCCGAAATGCAAGCCATAACTAGTGCAGCAAACTTCATTGGCGGAAAATATTTAAAAGACTGTACTTTGTATGTGACTTTAGAACCTTGCCAAATGTGTGCAGGCGCTTTGTATTGGTCCCAAATTTCTAAAATTGTTTTTGGTGCTTCCGATGAGAATCGTGGCTTTCAAAAAATGGGAACACAATTACATCCGAAAACCCAAGTCATTTCGGGAGTTTTAGAAAAAGAATGTGCCGATTTGATAAAATCTTTTTTTAAAAATAAGCGATAAATTCCAAAACGTAATGATTTTCTGTAACTTGGTATGAGTTTTGATACTACATTATTTGTAACCAACTAACACTGTTTCTTTATGGAAAACAAATTAAAATCAACTTTAGTTATTGGAGTTTCAATAATTATTACCGCACTTATTTTAGGCACAGCTTTTAAAAATCGAAACGAAAATTTAGATACTATTTCCGTTGTAGGATTAGGAACTACAGACTTTGTTTCCGATGAGATTTTATGGTCGGGAAGTTTTGCAACTAAGAGTTTTGATATTAAAGAAGCATACAACAAAATGATTTCTGATCAAAAAATTGTAGCTGATTTCTTCATGAGCAAAGGATTTAAAAAAGAGGAATTTACTTTTGGAGCCGTTCAATTCAACAAACGATTTAGAGAAGTACGAACCGAAAATCCAGAGAATGCCTATCAAACCAAATACGAACAAGTATTTGATGGTTATGAAGCTACACAAACCATTACATTTTCTGCAAAGAAGAATCCAGATTTGATGAAACGAATAGAAGAAGTTTCAAGTAAAACATCGGAATTGATTAACTCTGGAATCGAATTAACATCAAATTCTATTCAATATACGTATTCCAATTTACCTAATTTAAAACACAGTTTAATTGAAAAAGCTTCTAAAGACGCAAGTGAAAGAGCTCAAAAAATCGTAAAAACTGCTGATGGAAGTTTAGGAAAATTAAAATCAGCTAGCATGGGAGTTTTCCAAATTACAGGTCAAGGCTCAACCGAAGAAGACAGTTATGGAGGAAATTTTGATACCTACAGTAAAAACAAAACCGCAAGAATTACAGTTCGATTAGAATATGAATTGGATTAAAATTCAAATTTTAGACATAAAAAAACCGCCAATCTTTAGAAAGGCGGTTTTTAAATTTATTTAATTTCATTTCCTTCTTTGTCAAAGAAATGATATTCTAGATACGTGTAAGCGTCACGAGGTATAATTTTCACCCATTTCTTATGCTCGAAAAACCATTTCGAACGTAAGGATGGAAAACCTTTAGTAAGGTATGCTGCCACAAAAGGGTGTGCGTTTAAAACAACCTTTTTATGGTCTTTAATAATGCGTTCAAGATCAGACGTAATTTTGTCAACAATTAAAATCGGAGCTTCAATTTCCCCATTTTCATTATTTGGATCTTCTTCTCTCGTTTTAATGTTAACTTCTGGTCTAACTCTTTGTCTAGTAATTTGAATTAATCCAAATTTACTAGGAGGCAAGATTTTATGCTTGGCCTTATCGTCACTCATTTCTTCTCTTAAGAAATCGTACAATACTTTGCGATTTTCTGGATTTTGCATATCAATGAAATCCACTACAATAATTCCGCCCATGTCTCTAAGTCGTAACTGACGTGCAATTTCGGCTGCAGCAATCATATTTACTTCTAGAGCAGTATCTTCTTGGCTTGATGCTTTTGCTGAACGATTTCCACTGTTAACGTCGATAACGTGTAAAGCTTCTGTGTGTTCAATAATCAAATAAGCACCTTTGCTCATGGAAACTGTTTTTCCAAAAGACGTTTTTATTTGTCGCTCAATATTATATTTTTCAAAAAGAGGCAGTTCCTTAGACTGATAGTGTTTTACGATTGACACTTTATCCGGAGCTATCTCTTGCAAATACTCCTTCGTTTCAAGATACAAATCTTCATCATCAACATGAATTCCAGTGAAGGTATCATTAAATACATCTCGTAAGATAGAAGAAGCTTTATTAAGTTCTCCTAGTACTTTTGATGGATGATGAGCCGTTTGTAATCTTCTACACATGGCAGACCAGCGGTCCATCAATGTTTGTAGATCTTTGTCTAGTTCGGCTACTTTTTTGCCTTCGGCTACTGTTCGCACAATAACACCGAATCCTTTTGGTTTGATAGATTGAACCAGGCGTTTTAATCGATCTTTTTCTTCTCTCGATTCTATTTTTTGCGAAACAGAAACGCGATCCGAAAAAGGAACTAAAACCACGTATCTTCCGGCTAACGAAATCTCAGAACTAATTCTAGGACCTTTAGTCGAAATAGGCTCTTTCACTACCTGAACTAAAACTGATTGATTGGCGCTTAGAATGTCGGTTATAACGCCATCTTTATCAATCTCAGCTTCAAAAGGAAAATTTTTGAGTGAATAATCTTTTAATTTACCTGCGCTTACAAGTTTAATAAATTTCATCAAAGAAGGTAAGTTGGGACCTAAGTCGTGATAATGCAAAAAAGCATCTTTTTCATGACCTAAATTCACAAAAGCGGCATTTAAACCAGCCACAGGTTTACGGATTTTAGCAATAAAAATATCGCCAACCGCAAAATTGCTTTGTTTTTCCTCTTCTTTGTGTAATTCTATTAGTTTTCCATCTTTTAATAAGGCAAAATCTACAGCATTTGAACCCGATCTAATAATTAACTCTTTGTTCATGCAGTACATTTTTATCCATACTTTTAAAGTTAGAAGTTAGAAATTAGAAGTTAGAAAAATTCTAAATTCTGAATTCTAAATTCTGAATTCTACTCGTACAGATGGATTAAACATTTTTTACAGGCAGTTGTACCTGGGAATCAATTTAATATTGATTCATTTCAATGAACTTTTTTTCTAAAAAAGAAAAAGTAGTTTTAAACTACTTTTTCTTTTTATGACGGTTTGCTCTCGCTCTTTTTTTACGTTTGTGAGTTGCTACCTTATGTCTTTTTCTTTTTTTACCACTTGGCATAACATGTTGGTGTTTAGATTAATAAATAGTTTTTATACTGTAACTTCTGTTTTTTCTTTAACGCTTTCAACAAACACTTTAGCAGGTTTAAAAGCTGGAATGTTGTGAGCAGGAATTTTAATTGTAGTATTTTTAGAAATGTTTCTTCCTGTTTTTTCAGCTCTTGTTTTGATGATAAAACTTCCAAAACCTCTTAAATAAACATTATCACCTGTTTCAAGCGAGTTTTTTACTTCTTCCATAAAAGACTCAATAGTTGCTTGTACATCACCTTTTTCAAGTCCTAATTTTTCTGAAATTTTCGCTACGATGTCTGCTTTCGTCATTTTCTTTCGTATTTATATTTATGTGTATTTTTTTGAGTTTGCAAATATAAGAATTAAAAAAACAATAATTCAACCTTAATTGATTAAATTTTAATTACTAAAGATTTATTTTTGTTGTCTCAATTTAAAAACATGGATTTTTCTAACTCTTTAATTCATTGGTATTTACAAAATAAGCGCGACTTACCTTGGCGAAATACGACTGATCCGTACCCTATTTGGCTTTCAGAAATCATGCTTCAACAAACGCGAGTGGCGCAAGGTTTACCTTATTTTTTGTCTTTTACTGAGGCTTTTCCAACTGTTTTTGACTTAGCCAAAGCTGATGAAGAACACGTTTTAAAACTTTGGCAAGGCTTGGGTTATTATTCCAGAGCTAGAAATCTTCATGCAACTGCAAAACACATTGCTTTTGAATTAAATGGCGAATTTCCTTCCAATTATAAAGAATTATTAAAATTAAAAGGTGTTGGTGAATATACCGCTGCCGCTATTGCCTCTTTTTCATTTAACGAAGCTGTTGCGGTATTAGACGGAAATGTGTTCCGCGTTTTGAGTCGTTATTATAATGTAGAGAGTGATATTTCTCTACCAAAAACAAAAACAGAATTTCAACAATTAGCGCAAGAAGTATTAGACAAAAAGAATCCTGCTCTATTTAATCAAGCGATTATGGAGTTTGGCGCTTTGCAGTGTGTTCCAAAAAATCCAAATTGTGAAGCTTGTATTTTAAATTCGAGTTGTGCTGGACTTCAATATAAAAAAGTAAACGAACTTCCGGTTAAGACAAAAAAAACAAAAGTCACGTCTCGTTATCTAAATTATCTCATTTTAAAAGATTCTGAATCAAGTTTCATTGTTCAAAAGCGCGAAGGAAAAGGAATTTGGGAAAACTTATACGAATTTCCAGTATTTGAATCCGAATCGCAATTATCGGAAAATGAAATTATCGAAGAAGTTTCTAAAATGGAATTCTTCAATTTGCAACCTATTGAAATAATTTCACTTCATAATGATATTAAACTGCATAAGTTGTCGCACCAACACTTAAACATTCGTTTTTTTGAAGTGCAATTCGATTCAAAATTACCTGATTCAAAACCAATTACAGAAATAGAAAAACTACCTTTTCCAATAGTAATTCATAATTTTATTGTTGCAAATTATTGTAATTCACTTTAAATTACTATTTTTGATTAACCCTAATAAAAATATATAAGCCATGAACGGAACATTAAACAAGGTTATTTTGATAGGTCATTTAGGTGACGAAGTTAAAATGCATTACTTTGAAGGTGGTAATTGTATTGGACGTTTTCCTTTAGCGACAAACGAAGTATACATCAACAAAACCACTGGGGAAAAAATTACATCAACAGAATGGCATAACATTGTTGTTCGAAATAAAGCAGCCGAAATTTGCGAAAAATACCTTTCTAAAGGTGATAAAATTTACATCGAAGGTAGAATAAAATCACGTCAATGGCAAGCAGAAGATGGTGCTACAAAATACACTACTGAAATTCAGGTTACCGAATTTACATTCTTAACTACCAAAAAAGATACTGATTTAAGCAAATCATCTTTACCAACAGGTAGTGCTCCTGACGATTTTAATGTTTAACTAAATTGAATTAATTTGGATCCTGACCCGGCCAGTTTTCTCTCTTCGATAGATTTTGAATTCCTTTTTGGAATACTAGCAATTTTGATATTGCTCGCTTGTTCTGCCTTTATTTCGGGTTCAGAAGTAGCCCTTTTTTCTTTATCTCAAAAAGATATCGACGATATTTCAAACAAAGATTACAACAGTGGAAAGCTTATTTCGGGTTTATTAGAAAAACCTAAAAAATTGTTAGCTACCATTTTAGTCGCTAATAATTTTGTAAATATTGCTATTGTAATCATTTTCTCTTCTTTTAGCGAACGTTTGTTTAACGGAATTGATTCTTCAGTTCTTCGATTTGTTATGGAGGTTGTAGTGGTTACGTTTTTTATCTTACTTTTTGGAGAAGTATTGCCAAAAATTTACGCTAATAGAAACAACATTACTTTTGCAAAAAAAATAGCTATTCCAATTTCGATTTTGAATAATTTACTCTCTCCAATTAGTGTTCCCATGAGAAACGGAATTCTTTTTATCGAGAAGAAGCTCAATGTGCAAAAAGGAAATTTTTCGGTTGACCAGCTTTCACAAGCTTTAGAATTAACCTCACAAACGGATACAACTGATGGCGAACAAAAAATCTTAGAAGGAATTGTAACTTTTGGAAACACCGAGGTGCGTCAAGTAATGAGTCCAAGAATTGATGTTTTTGCTTTAAATATCGAAGAAGCTTTCGATCAAGTAATGCCAAAAATTGTTGAAAAAGGCTATTCTCGAATTCCAGTTTATAAAGAAAATATCGATCAAATTGAAGGAATCTTATTTATTAAAGACTTGATTCCGCATATTGATAGTGAAGATTTTGATTGGACCAAATTATTACGCCAACCTTTCTTTGTGCCTGAGAACAAAAAACTAGACGATTTGTTGAAAGATTTTCAAGGCATGAAAAGTCACTTAGCGGTAGTAGTGGACGAATATGGCGGAACTTCTGGAATTATTTCTTTAGAAGATGTTTTGGAAGAAATTGTAGGTGATATTAGTGACGAATTCGATGATGAAGATTTGATTTATTCCCAAATTGATGATAAAAATTTCCTTTTCGAAGGTAAAATTAGCTTGAAAGATTTTTATAGAATAATTGAAGTAGATGAAAACGAATTCGAAAGCAAAAAAGGAGAGGCTGAAACTTTAGCTGGATTTTTACTTGAGATTTCTGGAAATTTTCCAAAGAAAAGACAAAAAATAACGTTTCATAATCTTATTTTTACCATCGAAAATGTAGATAAGAGAAGAATAAAACAAATAAAAGTTACGTTATTGTAATTATGATACAAAATATAGTAAAATTGAGTTGTTTGGGATTGTTTTTAAGTTTGATTTCTTGTGGAGATGAAACCTTACCAAAACCAAAAGGACAATTAAGTTTAGAATATCCAAAAGCGAAATATTCTAAATTAGATTCTAATTGTTCCTTTACTTTTGATAAAAATGATTTAGCCTTAATTAAAGATAAATCATGTGCTTTCGAAATCAATTATCCAAAGATGAAAGCTACGATTTACTTGACTCATAAAACAGTAAATAATGATATTGATAAATTATTACGCGATGCTCAAAAACTAACTTATGACCACGTTGTAAAAGCAGATGATATTCTAGAACAACCCTTTATTAACAACAAGAAAAAGGTTTACGGAATGTTCTACGAAGTTGGAGGAAACGCAGCAACAAATGCCCAATTTTACGTTACTGATAGCACTAAAAACTTTATCGTTGGAAGTGTCTATTTTTATGCAAAGCCTAATTTTGATTCTATTTTGCCAGCCGCTCAATATCTAAAAGATGATATACGTAGGATAATGGAATCTTTGGAATGGAAATAATAAAAAACGCCCTGAGATAATCAGGGCGTTTTTTTATTACATTTTTTTCGATTCCGTTACTTTGTAAGAATCGCCTCCAGCAACGCCTTCAATGGTTTTAGTCAAAGATTCTAACGATTGTTTTTCTGCATCGAATTTTACAGTAGCAATTTTAGTATCGAAATCCACAACCGCTTGTCCAACTCCATCCTGAGCCGCTAATTTGTTTTCAATAGTTTTAGCACAACCCATAGCACACGTCATTCCTTCGATGGTAAAACTTGCTGTTTGCATTTTAGCTAAATCTGCTTCAGAAACCACTTCTTTTTTTGTTTCTTCAACTGTAACTTCTTTGTTTTCTTGTTTGCAACTTGCTAATGAAAGCATCATTAAAAGCGTAAAACCAATATTTTTTAAATTTTTCATATCAATAAATGTTAAATTAAAAGTCTATAAATAAAGACTATGCAAAATTACAAAAATTCATAGTGCTATTTTCAAAATAAAGCCTGAATTTTGACGAACAAAATAGTGCTATGGAAAACAATTCGACAAAATGGTATTTATTAGGCTTTTTAGGCTGCGTTTGGGGAAGTTCCTTTATCTTAATGCAGTTGAGTTTGAAAGGTGTGAATTCGGTTCAATTAGGAAGTTTGCGAATTCTTTTTGCAGCTATGTTTTTGATTGTTGTTGGATTTAAACAAATTCCTCAAATTCCATTGCATAAATGGAAATACATTGCGTTAACTGCTTTGTGTGGTACTTTTATTCCAGCTTTTTTGTTTGCTTTTGCCCTTTCAAAAATTGATGGTTCTATTAGTTCGATTTTAAATTCATTAACTCCTTTGAATACTCTTTTAGCTGGATTACTTTTTTTTGGAATGAGTGTGCAACGTAGTCAGGTTTTTGGAGTGATTATTGGGTTTATTGGTTGTGCTTTGCTTGTTTTATTTGGTGAAGGAGAAAATACAACTGAAAATTATTACTACGCAATTTTAATTGTAATTGCTTCGATTTTTTATGGTATCAATGTCAATTTGATAAAAAAATACTTATCTGATTTAAAACCATTAACAATAAGCACAGGAAACTTTTTGATTATGTTTTTTCCGGCTTTGATTGTTTTGTATTTCACTGGTTTTTTTGACATTATTCATGAAACCAAAGTACAAACCTCTTTAGGTTTTATTGCGATTCTAGGAATCGTTGGAACCGGCTTTTCAAATATTTTATTCTTTAAATTGATTCAGCTTTCATCGCCTGTTTTTGCTTCTTCTGTAACTTATATTATTCCGGTAGTTGCTTTTATTTTAGGTTATTTATTTATGAACGAAACGCTTTCTGCAATTCAATTATTAGGTGCTTTAATTGTTTTAGTTGGAGTATATTTTTCAAGTAAGAAATAAAAAAAGCGCCCAATTTCTTGAGCGCTTTCTGAATTTCATGTTTTGTTTATTATTTGAAATCAGCATCTGTTACACCTTCGTTAATTTTAACTTCAGATGTAATTAACTCGATTTCTATACCAACATTCATAATGGTTTTGTATGGGAATTTTAATCCTTTTACATCTTTATAATCTTGGTAGTAAGTTGTTTGTGTCATTTTTTGACCACCTTGTTCCATTTCTTTAGCTTCAGCAACTTTAAATCCGGTTTTTACATCATAGTATAAAGTTGATTTTCCGTTTTTGATAGCATAAGCATCTGCACCATTAATGTTTTCAATTCCAGTTAATGTAACATCTTTGTCAATTAATAACGCTAATTCTTTGAAAGTTGTAGCATCAGCTTGCATGTCTTTTAAGTCCTCTCCAGTAAAATCTTTTCTTTGACCTTGTTGTACCATGTAAGCTTCTTTTTCATTAACAACTTGTTTCATCATTACCATTCCCATAGCTTTCATTTCAACACCTAATTTTTTTGGTGCAGTTTTAACTACTAATTCTAAAGGTGTTCCTTGAATAGTTCCGGCTGAAATTATTGCTAATGTTTTTACGTTTTTAACTGCTTTTTCTCCACCAATAACATTGATATAATTGTTAAGTACAGTTTGAGCTGTTACTCCTGCAGGAATTGGTTTTTTAACTTCTGGTTTTTCTGTCGGATTGCCATATTTATCAAAATAGAAAATTGGTAATTTTTCTCTTTTACTCATGGCTTCTAATCCAGGTAAGACATCAGCCGCTTTTCCTACTATAACTACTCTCGTATAGTCAGATAAGAAATATTTGTTAGCTGCATTTTTAATATCATCAGCGGTAACAGCATTGATGTTTTTTATGTAGTTTTCATAGAAATCTTCAGGTAAACCTTGTGTTTCTTTGTTTAAAGCGTAACCTGCGATAGTTGATGGTTTTTCAATTTGCATTACGAAGTTACCTACATATTTTGCTTTTGCGTTTCTTAAATCTTCTTCAGAAACTAATTCTGTTTTGATTCTTTTTAATTCGTTGAAAAATTCAACAACTGCGCTATCCGTTACTGTGTTTCTAACTGACGCACTTGAACGGAATTTGTTGATGTATTTTCCAGCTCCAATTGAAGAGTAAGCTCCGTATGTCCAACCGTGTTTTTCACGTAAGTTTAAGAATAATCTTCCTTCACCGCCGCCACCTAAAATTTGGTTAGCTAATAAAACCGAAAAATATTCTTTATCTGTCATTTTTAGGTTAGACAAGTTAACTAAAGCGATTTCAGATTGTACTGCATTTGGAGCGTCAATAAAGTTAATTTGACTGTATTGAACATCTTTAGGGTTTGTATAGGTTAACTGTGGTGCAATAGCCTTTTTCCAAGTTCCAAAAAGTTTTTCTACTTCTTTTTTAACTTCTTTGAAATTTACATCGCCCACAATTACTAAATAGGCATTTGCTGGAACGAAATACGTGTTATAATTCATTACAACGTCATCTAAAGTAACGTTTTTTAGAGTTTCTTCGCTGGTAAATTCACCTTTGTAATGTTCTTTGCCAAAAACCAAGATATTTTCAACTCTTCTTGCAATTGCAGAAACACTCTTTTCGTCGGCTTTTAAACCTTCAATGATTTTTTCTTTTTCTTTTTCGAATTCTTTTTGGTCAAATAATGGGTTTAATGCACCATCTGCCATTAATTCTAAAATTCTTTTGGAATATCTAGAAAGACCATTTGCTGAAGCTCCAGAGGCATAAAAATTGATATCCGCTCCCAAGAAGTCGATTTCTTCATTATACACATCTTTAGTAATAGTTTCTGTTCCATTACCTAGCATTCCACTTAAAATATCAGAAACTCCTTTTTTGTTTCCTTCAGCATACGGCGGATTGTCTAATGTTAGATTGAAAGAAACACGAGGTAATTTATGATTTTCCACAACTAAAACTTTCAAACCGTTCTTAAGTACAAAACTTTGTGGTTTATTAATGTTAATTGCTGGAGAAGGTCCTGATTTTGGTTGTGGTCTGTCTTGTGCTTGCATAGTTATTGTTAAAAATAAACTGACTGCTATATAAATAAATTTTTTCATATTCTTCAAATCTTAGTTTTGAGCTTTGTCTTTAGCAGGAACATAATCTAAAATCATTCTTTGGTTTGAGTTTAGATATTTTTTTGCAATGTCTCTAATTTCTTCTCTTGTGATAGAACGGTAAATGTTGATTTCAGTATTGATTAAATTGATATCGCCATATAACATATAATAGGTTGCTAAATTATCAGCTATTCCTTCAACAGAAGCGTTATTGCTTACGTAGTTGCTTTCAAATTTATTTTGAAGTTTTTGGAAATCTTTTTCAGAAATTAATTCGTTTTGCATTTTTGCAATTTCCTCATCAATTTCTTTTACAATAGATTCTGTTGTATTTTGTCCCATTGGTAAACCATAGATTAAATACATCCCGTAATCTTCTTGGCTGTAGTTGAAAGCTCCAATTTGTAAGGCCATTTTTTTGTCGTCTACAATTTTCTTGTATAATTTCGAACTTTTACCATCGGAAAGGTAAGAAGAAATCATATCTAATACTCGAGCATCACGAGATTTCATAGATGGTGTTCTGTAAGACGCTACCACCATTGGAATTTGAATATTTGGGTCTTGCCAAGTTGCTTTAAATTCCTGTGTTATTGGTGCTTCTTCATATTTCTGACGTGTTATAGGTGTTCCTTTAGGAATTGAACTGAAATATTTTTTAACCCATTCTTTAGCTTGCGCTTTATCAAATTGACCTGCAATTACTAAAACTGCATTGTTTGGTACATAGAATTTTTTGTTGAACGCTAAGAATTCTTCTAAAGTAGCTGCGTCTAAATGCTCCATCTCACCAATGGTTGTCCATTTGTATGGGTGCACTTTGAACATGTTTTCTTTGACTGCTTTAATTAAATTACCGTAAGGTTGATTGTCTACGCGTAATCTCTTCTCTTCTTTAACTACTTCGTTTTGTGTGTCAACACCAATTTGATTGATTACAGGATGCATTAACCTTTCTGATTCCATCCATATAGCTAATTCTAAATTGTTTGATGGAAAAACTTCATAATAATATGTTCTGTCATCAGTTGTATTCGCGTTATTATTTCCACCGTTAGCGGTAACTAGCTTAAACCAATCGCCACGGGCAATATTTTTTGTTCCCTCAAATAAAAGGTGTTCGAAAAAGTGAGCAAAACCAGTACGGTTTGGTTGTTCGTCTTTAGCTCCTACATGATACATTACAGAGGTAATTACAACGGGAGCGGAATTATCTTGGTGCAGAACAACGTGTAATCCGTTGTCTAAATCAAATTCCTCAAATGTTACTTTTTGAGCAGAAGCAGTTCCGCCAAGCATTAGTGCAGTACTCAAAGCCATCAAAGATTTTTTCATACGTTATTAATTAGGTTTGATATAATTATAATGAGACGCAATTTCGTGATATTGTTACAATTTTAATCGTAAAAAAACATTAAAATTCTATTTTGATATATTTTATTTAAAAGTATAGTTGTTTGGTTTATAAATTATTGTATATTTGCAACCTTAAAATTTTTAACTAAAATCATTGTTATGTACGCAATCGTAGAGATAGCAGGGCAACAATTCAAAGTAAGCAAAGACCAAAAGGTTTATGTTCACCGTTTAGCTTCAGAAGAAGGAACAAAAGTTTCTTTTGACAAAGTTCTTTTATTAGATGAAAACGGAACAGTAACTTTAGGCGCCCCAGCTGTAGAAGGAGCTTCAGTAGAAGCCAAAGTGTTACAACACTTAAAAGGTGATAAAGTAATCGTTTTCAAAAAGAAAAGAAGAAAAGGTTACAAAAAGAAAAACGGTCACAGACAATCATTCACTCAAATTTTAATTGAAGGAATCGTTGCTGCTGGTGCTAAGAAAAAAGCTGCTAAAAAAGAAGTTGAAGTTGAAGTAACTGAAACTACTGAAGAAGTTAAGCCAAAAGCTAAAGCAACAAAAAAACCAAAAACTGAAGAATAACATTTAAAAATATTACGTCATGGCTCACAAGAAAGGTGTCGGTAGTTCGAAGAATGGTAGAGAATCAGAATCGAAACGTTTAGGCGTTAAGATTTATGGTGGTCAAGCTGCTATTGCTGGAAACATCATTGTTAGACAAAGAGGTTCGAAGCACAACCCAGGTGAAAACGTTTACATGGGTAAAGATCATACTTTACATGCTAAAGTTGATGGAGTTGTAAAATTCCAGAAAAAAGGAGAAAACAAATCTTATGTATCTGTAGTTCCTTTCGAAGCTTAATAATTTTATTTAGCAACATATTAAAAACCTCTCTTTTAAAGAGAGGTTTTTTTATTAAAATAAATGTGGTTTGTGTTTGTATATTTAATGCAATTACCTATATTTGCACCCACAATTAAGCATACGCGGGTATGGTGAAATTGGTAGACACGCCAGACTTAGGATCTGGTGCCGCAAGGTGTGAAGGTTCGAGTCCTTTTACCCGCACTTAAAGCTCTAACGAAAGTTGGGGCTTTTTAATTTTATAAAAAGTAATATAAAAAAAGCCACTTGATTTATCTAGCGGCTTTTTATTAACTAACTTTTAAATTTTATTTTTTTAATAATTTTTTTGTTTGGCTTGTACCGTAAATATCTGTTATTTTTATTAAATACATTCCAGTTTCTAGGTTTGTAATATCTAATTGCTGATTAGAAATTACATTTGAGAACAATTTGATTAATTGTCCTGTAATGGTATAAATTTCAACTTGAGTAATATCTACAGAAAGTGCAAAACTATTGCTTGTTGGATTTGGAAAAATATCAATATTATTTTTTGTCAATTCTATTTCGTTTGAAGATAATGTTGATGGCTTATTTCCATATACTCTAAATTGTCCAGGTGCTAATGCAATAGTTGCTGTTGGGCTAGTAATTGTTACGGGAGTGTTATCCATTAAGTTATACCATGTCATAGGGTAGGTGTAAGCATCTGTTGGGAAATTTGGATTTATGTTTTGATTTCCAACAGAAAAGTTAGCCAAAACAACAACATTTCGTAATTGAGAGGTAGGATTAGAATTGTTATAAATATATAATCTTTGACGAATATTACTACCATCTGGACTTATTGTAAAATCGGCACTAAAAATTGGTTCGTTAGTTTTTAATTTAATCAATTTAGACCAATCATTTAAAATAGCTGTTCTTCTAGTATCAGCTAGCCAGTTTTGAGTCCATTGTACTTGTTCTTTAGTGTCTAATTTACAATCGCCTGGGAAGAATGAACCTTCATCATTAATAGTTCCATTATTACAAGTGTAAATAGATTGATTGTTTCCTAATTCAGCAAAATGCCAAATCATTTTAGGGCCTGGAACAAGGATACTCATAGCACCTAGCGCTCCCATTCTTGCTAATGCATTGGTTAAGTTACCATTTACAGGAGCTGTTCCTCCACCGTTACCATAAGTAATAGCTTCGTACATCATTCTATCTTTATCATGACTTTCTGGATATCCCATTAGTCTCTTTCCAGAAAAACCTCGGCTATCATGTCCCATTCTAGAAATGTTTTGTGTAGAGAATCCCATCGCAAGTTCTTTGTATTGCGTAAACATTTCTCCCCACATCATAATTCCTTTGCCTTCTCCTAATCTATAGTTTGCCCATTGTTGCTCTTCATTATCTGTGCCTAAATGTTCAAATATTACATAATGATCGTTGTCTAGACTCCATGAATAATCTGCGTATTCTTTTAATACATCGATACGATCTTGTTGATATGCATTAGTACATGCGTCATCACCTGAAGTACAGTTTTGAGTAAATCCTTTGGTTAAATCCCATCTAAAACCATCTATTTTGTACTCTGTTATCCAATGCTTGATAGTTTGTTTTACATAATTTCTAGTCAAGGTAGAAGAATGATTAAAATCTTCACCTACACTATAACTGTGTTTTGCTGATGTATTGAAATATGGATTATCACTTGCTGGCCCACCCCAACCATCACCATCAGGGTCATTCATCCACATTCTTATCATAGGATTTCTTCCAAATGCATGGTTAAATGCAATGTCTAAAATTACAGCAATTCCATTTTGATGGCATATGTCTACTAATTCTTTGAATTTTTCTGGAGTTCCATAAAATTTATCCAAAGCCATATGAAACGCAGTATTATAACCCCAACTTTCATTTCCTTCAAATTCCATAATAGGCATTAGCTCAATGGCATTAATTCCTAAATCTTTAAAATACTGAATTTTATCAATCACATCTTGAAAATTTCTATCAGTATCAAAATCACGAATTAATAGTTCGTAAACAACTAATTTATCTTTGTTAGGTTTAGTAAAGTTAGTCACTTGCCAGTTGTATGGAGTTGCTCCAGTTTTAAACCAAGTTACTTCTCTTTCTTGTCCAGATGGATAGATTGGTAAATTTGGGAACGTTGAATTAGAAATCCCCGAATCATCATAAGGAGATAACACTAATGTAGAGCATGGATCTGCAACTTTTACTAATGATGGAGAATTTGCTATAGGTGTTTGATCTACAACCCAATATTGATAGGTATAGTTAGCCCCAGGAGTTAAACCAGAAAGTTCTAGCCAAAATTTACCAGTTGCAGGATCTTTTTTCATTGCATAATTAGAATTTGGATTATAATTATTAAAACTACCTGCTACGTAAACAAAATCTTTTCCCGGAGCTTCTAAAACTAATGTTGATTTTGTATTGTCTGATGAGTCATGATTAATTCCATTTACAAGACCAACGGGAATTGTTTGAGATATAGTTCCTGGATTTACAATTGCTAAAAATCTTCTTGTAATTGTTGATGCCCCTAAAGTTACTTCTAACTCATAGCTTGTATTGGTAGTTATATTGGTGTGATTAAATGTATAATTTGATGTTGTACTTGTATTAATGCTAATTCCATTAGCTTTTAAGTTATAAAAAGCATTCCCTCCAGTATTAGTTGCAGTAATGTTTAAGTTGCTTCCTGAGGTAATAATAGTAGCGCTATTATTAGCAGGAGCTGTTAAGTTAACTTGAAAAGTACCTACATTAAAGATGAAGTCTCCACATGATGGAGGTAGTTTTAAAGTTTGACTTCCATTTGCATTTCTGAAAACCATACCCATTTTTGTTGCATTAGCTTGTTGAGTACCATTTAATCCAAAATATATACTAGGTGTTAGAGTAATACTCCAAGTTCCATTTCCGTTATTGGTCATTAGGCCTATTGAATCATCTTGTCCCCAATTTCCTATTACAGAGAACCCAAATGCATTAGTATCATCTCCAATTCCAGCATGCATGTACACTTTTGTTGGAGTTGTTCCTAAAAGATTACAAGTTTGACTTGCTGTAGAAACAGTAATTGTTATTTGATCGTTAGCATTAAAACTACTTGGGGTAATTGTTACTTGTGCATTTGCAAAAAATGTATTGCATAATGTTAGTAATATAAATAATATTTTTTTCATAGCTATAAATGGAAAAAAGGGCTGCCTTTTAGCAGCCCTTTGTAAGTTTTTTAATTAAAGAGCTATTAACTCATAAGTATATCTTCTTGGATTTGATAGGTCTAAAATCACTTTATAGTTTCCAGCAGCTCCTGAAAACGTTAAATCACCTCCATCAACTAAGAATCCATCAGCATTAACAGTTCCCAAATCAAAACCATTACTCCATGCATTGTTTCCTCTAAATTTGAATGCTCCTGGAACTAATGCGATGCTAGCAATTTCTAATTTTTTAGTTGTTGGGTTGTATGTTAAATCTGTATCAGAATCCCATCCTGTAGGTGTTGCAGAACCGATGATTCCCCAACTTACAGCTGTTGTAGAATAAGTTAAAGTTGAAGTGTTAGCTTTAACTCTATAATATCCTGTAATTGCAGTACAGTTAGATTCACCTGTCTCAACTAATATACCTGTAAAATCTCCGTTATCACCCCAATCTGTATTACCCCAATCATAAATTCCTGAGCCATTAGGTGCAACAAATTTGAATTCACCATCAAGCCAAACATAACCCTCATAATCAGTTTGTCCAAAACCAGCAGCTGCGATTCTTGGAGCTGACCCTGGGCTCCACCCTTGGTGGTTTCCAGGAACTGCAAGTTGAGGCAAGTCTGTTGTAAAAGGTGTTACAGTAAGTTTAATTATGTTTGAATAAGCTACCATATCTTCATTTGAACCTAAAGAAGATTTTATTCTAATATCTAAATCACCAGCAGTGTAAGGTACTAATCCAGCTTGTAATGCTACACCATTTAAAGCTTCCACTGTCCATACAACAAATCTATTGTTTGTACTTCCTGCAGGAATTATAGTTTCAAAATTAGTTCCAGATAAAGCAACTTCAACATCATAGTTTACTTCTGTTTGTACATCATAATCTGCATGATTCCATACTAATGTTGTAGCTTCGTTTGTTGCATTCTCAGGAAGTAATACATATGAACTTCCGTCTAAAGGAGTTAATAGTTGAGGACCTCCGCTTGGAGAAACTATTGTTTGATCGTCATTTTCACAAGAAATACTTGTGAAAAGTAATAATGCTAAAGTTGATATTTTTAATAAATTTTTCATATAAGTACAGTTTTATTATTAATAACCTGGATTTTGAGTTAAGTTTGGATTAGCCTGTAAAGCTGTTAATGGGATTGGAAACAAATTATATGTGTTAGGAATTGAAGCACCATTTTGAGTATTTCCTTTCCAAGGCCATAAATAAGAGCCTCCTGTAAATTTTCCAAAGCGAATTAAATCACTTCTTCTGTGTCCCTCTAAATTAAGTTCTCTAGCTCTTTCATCAATTAAAAAATCAAGTGTTAACTGTCCTGGAGTTATTGTTGAAGCATTTGATCTTGTTCTCACTGCATTTACGTAGTCAGCTGCTTGATTGATTGTTCCTCCCGCAGCACCTCTTACAACACATTCAGCGAACATTAAGTAAGCATCTGCTAATCGGAAAAGAGGAAAATCTGTTCCAGAGAATACGGTAGGTGTTGATGCGGAAAAATAATTACTATTTCTAAATTTTACTGACGGATACCCATGTGTCCATTCTTTATAATCTACCATTTCATATTGATGTCCAGATGTCCAAAATAATTCTGCTCTATCATCAGTTGATGTGTTTAAATCTCCAAATAGACCATACCATGCTTTTGTTGCTCTGTGACCGCCCCAAGCATCATTTCCTCCAGGATTTCCAAAAGGAATTGTATTCATTGTCGCGCTATTCATACTTCCATTAACAATATAGGTAGTATTACCATAACTTTGGCTAACTAATGCATCTGCAATTAAAGGGTAAATGATTTCAGGTGAAGTTCTGTTGTCTCCTGAAAAGTTACTAACAAAATTTGTTGCAAGTGTATATCCGCCTTCATCAATTACTTTTTTAGTGTAAGTTAATGCTTCAGTGTAGCGAGCTGTTCCTGTGTAAACTTCTGCATTTAAGTAAAGCTTAGCTAATAACATTCTTACAACTGCTTTATTAGCTCTTCCGTAATCATTAGAAGTGGCAATAGAATTTTCAATTGCTAATAATTCTGATTCTACAAAATCAAATAATTCTTGTCTAGAAGCTTCAGGAAGTGGAGCAGATTGACCAACGTTTGCTTCAGTTACTAAAACTCCTTTTCCAAAACAATCAATCATGTAATAATATGCTAAAGATCGTAAAAAACGTACTTCACTTATTACAGATTGTTTATTAGGGACATCAACATTATTTAAGACTAATAATAAGTTATTACATTGCGGAACAGTGTAATAAACTCTATTATATAAATACCTGAAAAATTTATTATTTTCATCCCAATTTGAAGCAGTTGTTAATTGATCTAAACCATTATCTCCCCAACGGTTTTTCATTCCATCAGCCGTAAATTCTTGAAGATTGATAATTCCTCTTAAGAATGGAGATTCTCCTGGGTCATCACTAATATCTGAGCTTCCTGGTCCGTTTGGTCCTGAAAGTGCAAATGAGCCATATAATTTTGACATAATACCTGTAATGGCATTTGGGTCTTGTTGTAGCAATTGTTCTAGAGACAATTCTACTTTAGGTTTTGTATTTAAGTCGTCAGTACAAGCGAATAAAGAAGCAAGTAATAACATACCTAAACCATATAATTTAATTCTTTTCATATTTCTTTTTATTAAAAGTCAAAGTTCAAACCAAATGTGAAACTAGTAGGTCTTGGATAAAAATTATTATCAATAGCTCCAAAGTTTTCAGGATCTTGCCCTGTGTATTTAGTTAAAATAAAAGGATTGTTTACGGCTCCATAAACTCTCATAGTAGAGTTTTTATAGAATTTATCAAATCGATATCCAATTACAATATTTTCACAACGTAAGAAAGTCGCGTCTTCTAAGAAATAATCAGAAAATGTTGCGTTTCCATTGTAGTTTTGAAATTGAATATCTGCTTCACCATTGTAAAAATCAAGAACATTTGATAAGCTACTAGAGTTTGTTGGAATAGCTCTATTTGCCCATCCTGATGTTAATTTTCTCGCATTATAAATTTGACCGCCTAATTGTCCTCTAAAACTTGAGCTAAAATCCCATTTTTTATAAGTGAAGTTAATTCCAAAGCCAAATGTCCAATTAGGAATAACTGCTTTGTAATATCTATCGTCATTAGTAATTACACCATCTGCATTTCTATCAACAAAGGCACCAGGAATTGCTTCGCCATTATCATTATACAATTGTTGGAAAACCCAAAATGAATAAGGTTGAAAACCTACAGCATGCTCTGCAATATTTACGTTAGTTCCAGTTGGCAAACTTCCTCCAGCAGAAATTTTTTCAACATCTTCTAAATCAGTTACTTTTGCGTGAGTATAAGCAATGTTTGTTGGTATTTCTAGAGTGAAATTTTCTGTTTGAATTAATTTAAAGTTTAACCCTAATTCAAAACCTTTACTTTCAGTGCTTCCTACATTTTTAATAAAAGTATCGGAAAGACCTTGTCCCGGAGGAAGAGGTACTCTAGCTAACAAGTCATTTGTTTCTCTTTTATAAATATCAAAGCTTCCTGATACAAAATTATTTTTAAACAAATCAAAGTCTACACCTAAATTGTAAGTAGTTGTTTTTTCCCAAGTTAAATCCTCATTGTAAGCAATTGCTGAGTATAAGTTAGAATTGTCAAGATATTGACTGGTATTACTACCTACCGTAAATAGTGGTGTTGATGGGTAAAACCCAACAGATCCAGTAATATCTTGTTGCCCTGTTTTACCAACTCCTAATCTAACTTTAATATCGTTTATGAAATTTACATTTTTCATAAAACTTTCTTCTTTTAGTTTCCATGCTAATGCAGCAGAAGGGAAGTAACCCCATCTGTTTTCTTCTCTAAATAGAGAAGAACCATCAGCTCTCAATGATAATGTTAATAAATATTTATTATCAAAATCAAAGTTAGCTCTTCCAAAGAAAGATTGTAAATTTAATACATTATAATATCTGTTATTTGGATTATTGTCATTAGGTAAAACTTCTCTTACACCAGTAGTTTCATTGTATCTATATATTTCTTTGTTACCATCATTTTTAAAATTCTGATAAGAATAGCCTCCTTGGATATCAAACTTCTTGATAAAACCATCGAAGCTTTTTGTGTAAGCTAAATAAGAATCAAGAGTGGTATTAGTCATAGTTTGATTTTCACTGTAGTTTTTACCAGAATTGAAAACATAATTAGCACCACTATTTATTACTCTGTAAGTAGCAAGTGAATTGTTGCTAAAGTTTTCTCTTATTCGAGCTCTTGAAGCATCAAGTCCTAAGTTAACTACAGCTCTTAATTCCGGCAAAAAGTGCATTTTATAATCAAATTCAATGTTTCCTAAAAAGCGTACCGCTTTTTCTGGTCTTGTTCTTTGCATCAATAATGCTACTGGATTGTATTGCCCACTTAATGTATTGGTTGGATTTCCACTGCCGTCAAGAACAAAGTCTTGGTAATAACCTCCAAATCTGTTAGTTGAAGAATTATCGCGAATAGGTTTTGTAGGATCCATATTAATAGCTCCTCCTAAAGCCCCTCCTTCATCTATAGCATTTTTATTGGTGAAAATTCCTTTTGCATTAGTGTCAATTTTTAAATGGTCATTTAAAAGTTTTGGAGTCATTTTTAAGGAATAACTAAATCTTTCGTAGTCGTTAGTTTTTACCAATCCTTCATTTTTTGTATATCCAATAGAAGCTCTAAATGGGACTTTGCCATATAAATTGGCTTTTGCACTAAAGTTATGATCAGTTGAAATCGCAGTTCTGTAAATAGCATCTTGCCAATCAGTATTATAAAGTATTCTTCCTTCAATTTCAGGAGTACTAGGGTCGTCAGTAGCTGTAGTTGTTGGGTCGTCAATTCCAAGGAAGTTGGTGTATGAAGGGTGATAAGTTTGAATAAAGGTTTTAAATTGTTCTCCATTCATTACATCAATTTTTTTACCTACTTTCCCAATCGTAACATTAGATGAATAGTTAAATTCAGGTGTTCCATTAGTACCTTTTTTAGTTGTAATTATGATTACACCATTAGAAGCTCTTGATCCATAAATTGCTGTTGCAGAAGCATCCTTTAATATTGTAAAGCTTTCAATATCATTTGGATTGATCAAGTTTAAAGGGTTACTAACTCCAGCTGGAGTTGTATTGTCTACAGGTATCCCATCTATTACAATTAAAGGACTACTATTTGCATTTAATGACGCACCTCCTCTAATTCTGATATTAGGTGAAGAGTCTGGTTGCCCCCCATTGTTTGTAATTCTTACTCCTGGTGACTTTCCTACAAGTAATTGGTCAGCAGAAATAATAGCCCCTTTGTTAAAATCTTTTGTTGTAATTGATTGTAATGATCCGGTGGCATCTTTTTTAGTTGTTGTTCCATAACCAATTACCACAACATCTTTTAATTCTTTTTGATCTTCTTGTAAGGTAATAGTTATGCTCTTTTGTTCATCATACGTAAAGGTTTCTTCTTTGAAACCAATATATGAAAATAAAATTTTGTCACCCTTCTTGATGTTTGACAAAGTAAAATTTCCATCAAAGTCGGTTGTAGTCCCGTTTGCTGTACCTGCTACCAATACGTTTACTCCGGGCAATGGTTGGTTCGAAGAACCGTCTAAAACAACTCCTTTAAGAGTGTTTTGCGCCAATAAGCCAAATGGTAACATTAATAGCAAAAGGAAAAACTTTTTTTGCAGTGTTTTCATACAAATTGTTTAGATTAGGTTGTTTTTTAATTGCTTATAAATTCACTTCTAATGTTAAATTTATGTAAAAATTGAATAAAAAAAAACTCACGGTTGCGAAAACCATCTCGAAAACGTTTTCGTGTTGAAAACTTTATTGATTTGATAGCTAAATTGATAAAAATTAAAATACTTGGAAAAAAAATACTACTTTTAAAACATATTAATAATTTGTATAATTAATAATGAGAAAAAAAGTTACTTTAAAGCAAATTGCTAAAGAATTAGATGTTTCGATTTCAACCGTTTCAAAATCATTGCGAGACAGCCATGAAATAAGTGAAGATACTCGCTTAAAAGTGCAAGCATTTGCTAAACTTTATAATTATAAGCCTAATAATATTGCACTAAGTTTAAAAAACAAGAAAACAAAGACTATTGGTATTATTATTCCTGAAATAGTGCATCATTTTTTTGCGACAGTGATTAGTGGAATTGAACAAGTTGCTAATGAGAGTGGATACAATGTTATTGTATGTTTATCGGATGAATCTTTTGATAAAGAAGTAATCAATATGGAACTTTTAGCTAATGGTAGTACTGATGGTTTTATAATGTCTTTATCTAAAGAAACCCAACAAAAAAAAGATTTTCATCATATTCAAGAAATTATCAGCCAGGGAATGCCGGTAGTAATGTTTGATAGAGTAACTAATGATGTGTTCTGTGATAAAGTAATTATTGACGATCAAGAAGCAGCATTTAATGCGGTTCAGTTTTTTATTGATAACGGTTTTAAAAAAATCGGATTGATTACTACTGTAGATTATGTTAGCGTTGGGAAATTTAGAACGGATGGTTATAAAAAAGCCTTAATTTCTAATAATATTCCGGTAGATGAGGATTTAATTGTGAAAATAGAGGATATTGATAATTGTTCAGTTAAAATAGAAAATCTTATTAAAAATATTAAATGCGATGCCATTTTTGCTGTTAATGAATTATTTGCTGTTACTGCAATCAAAATTGCCGCAAAAAATAATCTGAAAGTTCCTGAAGATATTTCAGTGATAGGGTTTACAGATGGAATTATTTCTCAGTTTTCTACGCCGAGTATTTCAACTGTGAGTCAAAACGGAATAAAAATGGGTAGAAAAGCAGCTCAAATGCTAATCGACCGATTAGAATTAGAGGACGAAGAAGACGAACAATACAAAACTGAAATTATTGAAACAAACTTAATAATTAGAGAATCTACTACAACGAAATAGTTAGGTTTAATTATCTGTTAATCATTTATTTATAAATTTAATTTTGAGTTAATCAAGAAAAAAGATTAACTATTATTCTTGTTTTTGTAAAAAAAATATTTTTAAATTTACAACATCAAAGCTTATATCTTCACTTCTAAAAACATAAGTTTTGATAAGCACATAACGCTTGTCGATTAATTAATAAATTACGATAATGGAAAAGCGTAAATTAGGTTTTTGGGAAATTTGGAACATGAGTTTCGGTTTTTTAGGAATCCAAATGGGTTTTGCCCTACAAAATGCAAACGCAAGTAGAATTCTTCAACTTTTTGGTGCCGATGTACATGAATTGTCATGGTTTTGGATAATTGCTCCTTTAATGGGATTAATTGTGCAACCGATAATAGGACATTATAGCGATAATACTTGGTCAAGATTTGGAAGAAGAAAACCTTATTTTTTAACAGGAGCTCTTTTGGCGTCAGTAGGTTTAATTTTAATGCCGCAAGCCGAAATTTTCATCGCTTTTATGCCTGCTCTTTGGGTTGGTGCTGGAATGTTAATGATTATGGATGCTTCTTTTAACATTGCAATGGAACCTTTCCGTGCTTTGGTGGGAGATAACTTAAGAGCAGACCAACATACTTTAGGTTTTAGCGTTCAAACCGCATTAATTGGAATAGGTGCCGTGGTAGGATCATGGTTGCCTTATGTTTTAACTAATTGGTTTGGAATCAGTAATCAACCCTCAGCAACTTCTGCTGTTCCATTAAACCTAATTTATTCTTTTATTATTGGTGCAATCATTTTAGTAGCTTCTATTTTGGTCACCGTTTTAACAACTAAAGAATATTCTCCAGAAGAATTAGAACAATTTAGAGACGAAAAAGAACACAAAGAAGCTCTTGGAGAAACTAAAGAAGCCAAACTTTCAGATGTCTTTTCGGATTTTGCTAAAATGCCTGAAACGATGCGTCAACTAAGTTGGGTACAATTCTTTTCTTGGTTTGGATTGTTCGGTATGTGGGTTTTTACAACGCCAGCAATTGCTCAGCATATTTATGGTTTATCTATTGATGATACGAAAAGTCCAGAATTTCAATCTGCTGGAGATTGGGTAGGAATTATTTTCGGAGTTTACAATGCGGTTTCAGCTGTAGTAGCTTTTGCATTACCATACATCGCAAAACAAATTGGACGAAGAAAAACACATGCACTTTCTTTAGTTTTAGGAGGAATTGGACTGATTTCTGTTTATTTCATGCCAAACAAAGAAGCCTTAATCTTTTCAATGGTCTTAGTCGGATTTGCTTGGGCAAGTATTTTAGCAATGCCTTATGCAATTTTGGCGGGTTCTATTCAACCAAAAAAAATGGGCGTTTACATGGGTATTTTTAACTTTTTTATTGTAATTCCACAAATTATCAATGCTTTAATTGGTGGTCCATTAGTAAAATACGTTTATAACGACCATGCTATTTATGCTATTGTTATGAGTGGTGTAAGTTTCCTATTGGCAGCACTTTTGGTGTTAAAAGTTAAAGATCAAAAAGATATTTAGACAATGAAAAAAGCATTCATATTCGACCTTGACGGCGTAATTGTTGACACGGCTAAATATCATTTTTTAGCTTGGCTAAAGTTGGCCAACCAATTGGGAATCGAATTTACGCACGAGCACAACGAAGGTTTAAAAGGCGTGAGCCGCGTTCGTTCGTTAGACATTATTTTAGAATTGGGAAACGTAAAAGCTTCTCAAGAAGATAAAAACAAATGGTTGGTTCAAAAAAATGAAGAATACCTTTCCTATTTAGTAGACATGGATGAAAGTGAAATTCTTCCAGGTGTACTAAAAGTATTAAAATTTTTGAGAAGTAAAAATCAATTCATTGCTTTGGGATCGGCAAGTAAAAATGCACGTCCTATTTTAGAAAAAACCAATATTCTGCACTTTTTTGATGCTATCGTTGATGGAAATGACGTATCCAAGGCAAAACCAGATCCGGAAGTGTTCTTAAGAGCTGCGCAATTAGTAGGTGTTTCTAATGAAAATGCTATCGTTTTTGAAGATTCGGTAGCGGGAATTCAAGCGGCTAATAGTGCCAACATGATCAGTGTAGGAATCGGTGATGCAGCCGTTTTACACGAAGCAAAGTACAATTTTAAAGATTTCACCTTAATTGATGAAGCCTTTTTATCGCAATTAATAGGTTAAGAAATTGACTAATTGACACATTAACAAATTGACATATTACAAAAATGAATCAAGATTATATACAACCCGACAATTGGTCGATTATTGAAGAAGGATTTGATGTAGAACGAGTTAAATCTTCTGAAAGTTTATTTAGTATCGGAAACGGTGCTATGGGGCAACGAGCTAATTTTGAAGAACATTATTCTGGTAAAACCTTCCAAGGAAGTTACATTGCCGGAATTTATTATCCCGATAAAACCAAAGTAGGTTGGTGGAAAAACGGTTATCCCGAATATTTCGCAAAAGTATTAAACGCACCAAATTGGATAGGAATTGACATTGAAATCAATGGCGAAAATTTAGATTTAGCCAAATGTCAATCGGTTTCAAATTTCCGTCGCGAGTTGAACATGAAAGAAGGTATTTATTATCGTTCTTTTCAAGCAATTTTAGCAAACGGAACCGAAATTGCTATCAAGGTACAACGTTTCTTATCCTTAGATTTGGACGAAGTTGGCGTTATCAATTACGAAATCACCGCATTAAATACAGATGCAAAAATCGTTTTCAAACCTTATGTTGATGCTGGAGTTCATAATGAAGACGCCAATTGGGAAGAAAAGTTTTGGGAACCTATTAGCGTAAAACATTCGGGCAATGAAGCTTTCGTAACCGCAAGAACTTTCAAAACACATTTCACAGCAACTACTTTCATGCAAAATAGTATTTTGTTAGAAGGTTCAAATTTGAGTATTGCTCCAGTTAGTGCTCAAGAAACAAAAGATAAAATTCAATTTTCATATGAAGTTGCCGTTACAAAAGGGCAATCAACAACGATTCAAAAAATTGGCGGTTATGCTGTTTCAATGAATCATGAAAATACAATCATAGGTGCAAAGAATAGCATCGCCAAGGCTTTAGAAATTGGTGTTTCACAACTAACTGAAAACCAAAAACAAGCTTGGGCAAAAATTTGGGAAATGAGCGATATTACCATTGATGGCGATGTAAAAGCGCAACAAGGTATTCGTTTCAATATTTTCCAATTGAATCAAACCTATTTAGGAAAAGATTCAAGATTAAATATTGGTCCAAAAGGATTTACAGGTGAAAAGTACGGAGGTTCTACTTATTGGGACACGGAAGCGTATTGTATTCCTTTTTATATGGCTACCAAAGACCAACAAGTAGCAAGAAATCTATTAGCGTATCGATATAATCAATTAGATAAAGCCATCGAAAATGCCGAAAAATTAGGTTTCAAAAATGGAGCTGCTTTGTATCCAATGGTAACCATGAATGGAGAAGAATGTCATAACGAATGGGAAATTACTTTCGAAGAAATTCACAGAAACGGTGCCATCGCTTTTGCCATTTACAACTATTACAGATTCACAGGCGATTATTCGTATATTCCAGAAAAAGGCTTAGAAGTTTTAATCGGAATTGCTCGTTTTTGGCATCAAAGAGCTACGTTTTCGACTTACAGAAATCAGTATGTGATTTTAGGAGTAACGGGACCAAATGAGTACGAAAACAACGTAAACAATAACTTCTATACCAATTATATTGCAAAATGGTGTATTGATTACGCTGTTGAGCAAATCAACAAAATTGAAACCGAATATCCATCGGATTATACCCGAATCATGAATAAAGTGAAATTATCACAAGCCGAAATTTCAGAAATGAAAAAAGTGGCAGATAATATGTATTTCCCTTATTCTGAAGAACACGGCGTATATTTACAACAAGATGGTTTTTTAGATAAAGAATTAATTACTGTAGCGGATTTAGATAAATCGCAACGACCAATCAATCAAAAATGGTCTTGGGATAGAATTTTACGTTCGCCTTACATCAAACAAGCGGATACGTTACAAGGATTCTATTTCTTCGAAGATCATTTTACCAAAGAACAATTAGAAAAACATTTTGATTTTTACGAACCATTTACGGTTCACGAAAGTTCGCTTTCTCCATGTGTTCATTCGATTCAAGCGGCTGTTTTGGGTAGAATGGAACAAGCGTATACGTTTTATTTAAGAACTTCGCGTTTAGACTTAGACGATTATAACAAAGAAGTTGAGGAAGGGTTACACATCACTTCTATGGCGGGAACTTGGATGAGTATCGTAGAAGGTTTTGGTGGAATGCGTGTTAGAAATAACCAATTGCATTTTGAACCAAAAATTCCAGCACAATGGGAAGGCTATTCCTTTAAAGTGAATTTCAGAAACGCTATTGTAAAAGTTGAAGTTAAACAAGAAGGAACAAACGTTTCTATCGAAGGAAATTCGGATGTTGAAGTGTTTGTAAATGGTGAATCACAACTAATTAAAAATTAAAACATGAATAAATATTTTGTTTCAGTATTCGTGATGGTTTTTTCGATTTTTGGGCTTAATGCTCAAGAATTAAAATCACCAAATGGAAATTTCAAGATGATTTTCGCTTTAGAAAATGATGGTACGCCAACGTATCAACTTTTCATGAAAAATAAAGAAATCATCAAAAAAAGCAAGTTAGGCTTAGAACTTCAAAAAGATAAAAAGTCATTATTGAATGATTTTAAATTGGTAAACGAAGTTCGAAACACTTTTGATGAAACTTGGAAAACCGTTTGGGGTGAAGAAACCGAAATTCGCAACCATTACAACGAATTAGCGCTAACACTGAAACAAAATGAAACAGAAAGACAAGTTATCATTCGTTTTCGATTATTCAATGATGGTTTAGGTTTCCGTTACGAATTTCCAGAACAAAAAAATCTAACGTATTTTGTTGTAAAAGAAGAACGTACCGAGTTTGCTATGACCAGTGACCACACCGCATTTTGGATTCCTGGCGACTATGATACGCAAGAATACGATTTTACCGAAAGTAAATTAACTGAAATTAGAAAGTTATTCCGTGGAGCGGTTTCTGAAAATGCATCACAAAAACAATTTTCAGATACTGGAGTTCAAACCTCTTTAATGTTAAAAACTGCGGATGGAATTTACATCAATATTCACGAAGCGGCTTTAATCAATTATTCTTGCATGCATTTGAATTTAGATGATAAGAATTTGGTTTTTCAATCGCATTTAACTCCTGATGCTAAAGGGAATAAAGGGCATTTACAAGCGCCATGTGTTTCACCTTGGAGAACCATAATTGCGAGTGCTGATGCTCGTGATATTTTGGCTTCTAGAATGACATTAAACCTAAATGAACCATCTAAAATCGAAGATACGTCTTGGATCAAACCTGTAAAATATATCGGTGTTTGGTGGGAAATGATTACTGGAAAAAGCTCTTGGGCGTACACAGATGAAATTCCGTCCGTACAATTAGGAGTAACTGATTTTACAAAAGCCAAACCAAATGGAAAACATGCAGCTAATACCAAACACGTTAAAGAATATATTGATTTTGCTGCTAAACATGGTTTCGATGCGGTTTTAGTGGAAGGTTGGAATGAAGGTTGGGAAGACTGGTTTGGTCATGAAAAAGATTATGTATTCGATTTTATAACGCCATATCCTGATTTTGATGTGAAAGGAATTCATGAATATGCAAAATCTAAAGGTGTAAAAATGATTATGCATCATGAAACTTCTGGTTCAACTAGAAATTACGAGCGTCATTTAGATAAAGCATTTCAATTTATGAATGACAATGGTTATGACGCTGCTAAAACGGGTTATGTAGGGAATATTTTACCTTTAGGCGAACATCATTATAGCCAATCGATTTTAAATCATTATCAATATGTAATTGAAAAAGCGGTCGATTATAAAATTATGATTAATGCACACGAAGCCGTTCGTCCAACAGGAATTTGCAGAACGTATCCAAATATGATTGGTAATGAATCAGCTCGTGGAACAGAATTCCAAGCGTTTGGTGGTTCTAAAGCGAATCATACCACTTTATTACCTTTCACAAGATTAATAGGTGGTCCAATGGATTACACACCTGGGATTTTTGAAATGGATATTGCAAAATTAAATCCAAACAACAATTCACATGTCAATACAACATTGGCGAATCAATTGGGATTATATGTGGTGATGTATTCACCACTTCAAATGGCTGCCGATTTACCAGAAAACTACAATCGTTTCTTAGATGCGTTCCAATTTATAAAAGATGTTCCGGTTGAATGGTCAACAACTAAATATTTAGAAGCTGAGCCTGGATATTATATCTCGATTGCTCGAAAAGATAAAAATTCAAATAACTGGTTTGTTGGTAATTCAAACGGTTACAATGCAAGAACATCAACTATTACATTAGATTTCTTAGAAAAAGGAAAAAAATACGAAGCCACTATTTACGCCGATGCTGCCGATGCGGATTATAAAACCAATCCACAAGCATACAAAATTTCAAAACAAAAAGTAACCAATAAGACTAAATTGCAATTGAGAACGGCAGCTGGTGGTGGCTACGCTATTAGTATTGTTGAGGTTAAATAATAAAAGCTATGAAAAAATTAATTTTCTCACTAATTACTTTATTCACACTTTCGCTTTCGGCACAAATTGACCGAATGGAACCACCGTTTTGGTACGAAGGAATGAATAAAAGCGAAGTTCAAGTATTGTTTTACGGAAAGAATATTGCTCAGAATTTGGTACAAGTTTCCAACAATGTAGTAATTACGAATGTAACCAAAACAGAAAATCCAAATTACCTTTTCGTTACGATTGATACCAAAAATGTAAAAGCACAAGAACTGCAATTTACGTTTACCAATGGTAAAAAATCATTCAAAAGAAATTTCGAAATTAAAAAGAGAAGACCGAATTCGGCACTTCGAAAAAGTTTTGATGCTTCTGATGTGATGTATTTGTTAATGCCCGATCGTTTTGCAAACGGAAATCCAAACAACGATTCTTCGCCAGAATTACAAGAAAAAGCCAACAGAAGTTTACCAGGTGGAAGACATGGTGGCGATATTCAAGGAATCATTAATAATTTGGATTACATCAAAGAATTAGGAGCAACGGCAATTTGGAGCACGCCAATTTGTGAAGACAACGACAAAGGCTATTCGTATCATACTTACGGTCAATCGGATGTTTATAGAATTGACCCGCGTTACGGAACCAATGAAGAATACAAAAAGTTAGCCGATGAAATGCACAAACGCGGCATGAAATTAATCAAAGATTATGTAACGAATCATTGGGGAGCTGAACATTGGATGTTTAAAGACATGCCAACATACGATTGGTTTCATCAATTTCCAGGTTATAAGCAAAGTAACTATCGCATGACGACTCAGTACGATACAAATGGTTCGAAAATAGATGCTAAACTTTGTATGGACGGTTGGTTTGTACCAAGTATGCCCGATTTAAATCAATCAAATCCTTTGGTGTTGAATTACTTAATTCAAAATGCGATTTGGTGGATTGAATATGCTGATTTAGATGGATTCCGAGTAGATACGTATTCGTATAACGATAAAGAAGGCATCGCAAAATGGACAAAAGCAATTACGGATGAATATCCATATTTCAATATTGTTGGTGAAGTTTGGATGCACGATCAAGCGCAAATTTCCTATTGGCAAAAAAACAGTCCAATTGCTAAAATTCAAAGTTATAATTCCTATTTGCCAAGTGTGATGGATTTTACGTTACATGACGTTTTTGGAAACGTTTTCAATGAAGATAGAGCCGATTGGAGTAACGGAATGATAAAATTTTATGAAAATTTCGTGAATGACTTCTTATATGCCGACCCAAATAACTTATTGATTTTCTTGGAAAATCATGATACAGGTCGTTTCAATCACATTTATCAAAACGATTTCAAAAAATACCAATTAGGAATGACCATTATGGCCACTATGAGAGGAATTCCACAATTGTATTATGGTTCCGAAATTGGAATGGCGGGCGACAAAGGAAAAGGCGATGCTGATATTCGTCAAGATTTTCCTGGCGGATGGAAAGGCGATACTAACAATGCTTTTTCTGCAAGTGGAAGAACCGCTGAACAAGCCAAATATTTTGACTTTTCAAAAAAAATATTGAATTGGAGAAAAAACAAAGAAGTCATTCACACCGGAAAATTAACACATTACATTCCTGAAAATAATGTGTACGTATATTTCCGTCACAACGACAGAGAAACGGTTATGGTGGTTATTAATAATGCGCCAGATGCTCAGAAATTGAATCTTACACGTTTTCAAGAAAACATCAAATCGTTTACTTCTGGAAATGATATTCTTTCAGGAAAAACTATCGATTTGAAGAACGAATTATCGATTGAAGGAAAATCGGCAATAATTTTAGAATTGAAATAAATGAAACAGTTAGTGTTCTTTCTTTTGTGCTCTTGTTTTGCTTTTTCACAAAGTAAGATAAAATCTTATGCTCTTGAAAATTCAGGAAAATTTGAGGGGAATATTGAAAGAGTAGACAGTTTTCCTTCGAAATATATTGTACCAAGAACAGTAGATGTTTGGTTGCCAAAAACCTATTCTAAAACAAAGAAATACAATGTTTTGTACATGCACGATGGCCAAATGTTATTTGATGCTACAACTACATGGAATAAACAAGAATGGAGAGTAGATGAAGTAGCATCGCAATTAATGCAAGAAGACAAGGTAAAAGATTTCATCGTAGTAGCCATTTGGAATATCCCAAATTTGCGTCACATGGATTTGTATCCAAAAAAGCCTTATGAATCACTTTCAAATGAATTAAAAGAGAAAATTCAAACCGAAGCTAAAAAATCGCAATTTCCATTTGTTGATAGTAAAATTAATTCGGATAACTATTTGAAGTTTATTGTGGAAGAATTGAAACCTTACATTGATAAAAAGTATTCGGTTTTTACAACGGCGAATCACACAGCCATTATGGGTTCAAGTATGGGCGGATTAATTTCGATGTATGCATTATGTGAGTATCCAAATGTTTTTGGAAAAGCAGCTTGTTTATCTACGCATTGGATTGGTTTTAGAGAATTTGAGAACAATCCCATTCCGGAATCTTTTTTCACTTACATGGAAAAGAAATTACCTGAAGCTAAGAATCACAAGATATATTTTGATTACGGAACGGAAACTTTGGATGCATTTTACTTAAAATACGAATATCGTGTTGATGAAATTTTAAAAGCAAAAGGATATACGAATGTAGATTCGCGAAATTTAGAGTTCGAAGGTGAAAATCATTCCGAATCATCTTGGCAAAAAAGAATACATATTCCGTTAGAATTTATGTTTGGAAAATAAAATTATAAAAAAATGAAAAAATCACTCATTACTGCTTTAGCTGTTTTAACATTATTTAGTTGTAAAAATGAAACAGAAAAAACAGCAGAAAATTCAAAAACTGAAATCGCTAAATTTTCTTCAGATGTAGAAGAAAGTTCGGTAATTTATGAAGTAAATATTCGCCAGTATTCTCCTGAAGGAACGTTTAAAGCCTTTACAAAAGACATTCCGAAATTGAAAGAATTGGGAGTAAAAATCATTTGGGTGATGCCTATTTTCCCAATTTCACAAACGAAGAGAAAAGCTACTGGTGGCGATGATAGTAAGTTTGCTTCAGAAATGCCAAAAGAAGAACAACACAAATATTTAGGTAGTTACTACGCGGTTTCTGATTTCAAAAAAGTAAATCCAGAGTTTGGAACGATTGAAGATTTTAGAAATTTAGTAAAAACAGCTCATGATAATGGAATGTATGTAATCTTAGATTGGGTGCCAAATCATACTGGTTGGGACCACGTTTGGATTAAAGAACATCCAGAATTTTATACTAAAAATGCTAAAGGCGAAATCATCGATCCAATCAACCCAGAAACAGGAAAATCATGGGGTTGGTCAGATGTTGCCGATTTGAATTATGATAATAAAGAACTTCGCAAGGAAATGACTTCTGATATGTTGCATTGGATTAAAAACGAAAATGTCGATGGTTTCCGTTGC
Organism: Flavobacteriaceae bacterium; assembly: GCA_003963025.1. Taxonomy (GTDB): domain Bacteria; phylum Bacteroidota; class Bacteroidia; order Flavobacteriales; family Flavobacteriaceae; genus Flavobacterium. The sequence goes on along the minus strand of RXJZ01000081.1, from coordinate 1,032 downwards.
GATGTTGCGAGTAATGTGCCTTTAGATTTTTGGCAACAAGCCATTCCACAATTGCGAAAAGAGAAAAATATTTTCATGTTAGCAGAAGCTTGGGAACCAGAATTATTAAAAGACGGTTTGTTTGATATGGCGTATGGTTGGGAAGTTCACCACACCATGAATAGAATCGCTCAAGGTAAAAATACTGTGAAAGATTGGGATAAGTTGATGGAAGAAAATGCCAAAAAGTATGAATCAAATGATATTTTAATGAGTTTTGTTGACAATCACGATGAGAATTCTTGGAACGGAACCGTTAAAGGAAGATTAGGAAAAGCAGAGGAAGCCATGACTGCTTTATCATACGTAATGCCAGGAATGCCATTAATTTATAGCGGAAACGAGTATGGTTTGAATCATAGTTTGAAGTTTTTTGAAAAAGATTCTATTCCAAAAACTAAAGGTGCGGATTGGGAATTAAGAGCAAAATTAGGAAAGTTAAAAGCCGAAAATAAAGCGCTAAGCGGTGGAAAAAATGCCGCTTCATACAAGAGAATTACAACTTCTAACGATGAACAAATTTTAGCATTTGAGCGAGAAAAAGACGGTGAAAAAATCATTTATTTAGCAAACTTATCAAATCAAGTGGTAACCACAAGTTTACCTATTAATGGAGAATTTGTTGACTTTATTACAGGAAAAAAGATTATTCTTAATGTTAAGATAAATACACAATTGCAACCTTGGCAATATTACATTTTAAATTAAAGTTGATTTATTTATTTGCAAAGTCCTGCTGTTTTTAATGGTAGGACTTTTTGTTTGAATCTATTTTACACCGATATTTGCAAAAAACAAATTCATTGAACTCAAAATACGACATCATTATTATTGGCGGAGGTGCTGCTGGATTTTTCACTGCAATTAACATTGTCGAGAAAAATTCCAAACTGAAAGTGGCTATTTTAGAACGTGGAAAAAATGTTTTAGAAAAGGTGCGTATATCTGGCGGAGGTCGTTGTAATGTAACCCATGCGTGTTTTGTTCCAAATG
>RXJZ01000244.1:3059-4574 GCA_003963025.1 Flavobacteriaceae bacterium | reverse complement strand
CATTCCGAACAGAGAAGTTAAGCCCGACTGCGCAGATGGTACTGCAGTTATGTGGGAGAGTATGTCGCCGCCTTTCTTTTGAAAACCCTTCATCTATCGATGAGGGGTTTTTTGTTACCAATAACCGTCAATACGAGACTGAAAAACCACCTCATATGGGTGGTTTTTATTGGTTTAAATTTTTAAAATAGTTGCAATGTATATTTATTGGGCAATCATCACATTTTGGATTGGTTGGTCGGCAAATTTCTCTACCTAAAAAAGAGAAAGCCATTCCTATTTCGTTCCAAATTTCATAAGGGAGTTGTTGCATTAATAGTTTTTCGATTTTATTTCCGTCTTCATATTTTGGTGTTAATCCAATTCTTGGTACAACTCTAATAACATGTAAATCAACTATTATGCCTTCTGCTTTTTGATTGGTTTCTCTCAATATTACATTCGCAGATTTTCTTCCAATACCTTTCAAAGCAATTAATTCCGTTAAGTTTGTGGGGATATTATTGTCAGTTTTTAAAAGTTTAGCTAATTCATATATCCAAGTTGTTTTTGTTGGATAATTTTTAACTTTTGTAAAGTAAGGGGTTATCTCTTCAATGCTTGAATTCGATATACTATCCAGATTTGGATATTTTTCAAAAAAAGGAATAGTGATATTGTTAATATTCGCATCCGAATCTTGAGCAGATAAAATCACCATTATCAGTAATTGATAGGTATTGTTATAGTTTAGAGGATGCTTTCTACCTTTGTATTTATCAATTAAGGGTTCTAAGTTTTCTTTCCAATTTTCAAATAACATTTTTATTTTAAAGGTAATAAAAAAAGGAGTCAACAATTAAGTTCAACTCCTTTTAATAAATTATTTTCTATTATTATTTTACTAGACCTCTTGAAATAACAATTCTTTGAATTTCTGAAGTGCCTTCGTAAATTTGAGTGATTTTTGCATCACGCATCATTCGTTCTACGTGGTATTCACTTACGTAACCATTTCCACCGTGAATTTGTACAGCTTCGTTTGCTACTTCTAATGCAATTTCTGAAGCATATAATTTAGCCATAGCACCAGAATGTGCAATGTCTTCACCGTTATCTTTTTCAGTTGCTGCTTTGTGAATTAACAATCTAGCACATGTGATTTTTACGTGCATATCTGCTAATTTGAAAGCAATAGCTTGATGATTGAAAATTGGTTTTCCAAAAGCAACACGCTCTTGCGAATATTTTAATGCTAATTCGTAAGCTCCTTGTGCAATTCCCAACGCTTGAGATGCAATTCCAATACGTCCTCCGTTTAAAGTTGACATAGCGAAAGCAAATCCAAATCCGTCAGCGCCAATTCTATTTTCTTTTGGAACTTTTACATCATTAAATAATAAGGTATGTGTATCTGATCCACGGATTCCCATTTTTTTCTCTTTCGGACCCACTTCGAAACCTGGCATTCCTTTTTCTACAATCAGAACGTTTATTCCTTTGTGTCCTTTTGAAGCATCGGTTTGAGCAATAACT
>RXJZ01000244.1:0-3009 GCA_003963025.1 Flavobacteriaceae bacterium | reverse complement strand
TTCCGAACCATATTTTTCTAAACCAGCACAAACTAATGAGTTGTTTACCGACATGATTACTGCTGCAGAAGCATCTACTTTTGCAATTTCTTCCATTGCTAAAACGTAAGATAAGCTATCTAATCCTGCACCTCCGTATTTTGGATCAACCATCATTCCTAAGAACCCAAGTTCACCCATCATTTTCACTTGTTCTGTTGGGAATTTTGAATGTTCATCTCTTTCAATAACTCCAGGTAATAATTCTGTTTGAGCAAAATCTCTAGCAGCTTGCTGAATCATTAAATGCTCTTCGGTTAATTTAAAATCCATATTATTTAGATGTAATGTTTGATTATTTTGTAATTTCAGGTACCAAATGTAAAGATTAATTACCAAATTTTCAATAACAATTTGTAATTTTAACCCATGTTTAAAGAAAACTATAACGTTATAGGAGTTATGTCGGGCACATCGTTAGATGGAGTCGATTTGGCTTATATAAAATTCAATAATTCAGGTCGTTGGACTTTCGAAATTTATCAATCCGAAACCATTTCGTATTCGGAAGAATGGATTAATAAATTGAAAAATGCGATTCATTTTAGAAAGTCAGAATTAGAAGAATTGAATGTCACTTATACAAAACTTTTAGCTTCGATAATTTCTGAATTTATTTCCAAGCATCAGCTGACCCAAATCGATGCTGTTTGTAGTCATGGTCATACAATTTTGCACCAACCTCAGAACGGATTTACACTTCAAATTGGTAATCTTCCTTTGATTCAAGATTTGTTGAATCAAACAATTGTTTGTGATTTTAGAGTTCAAGATGTACAATTAGGAGGTCAAGGCGCTCCATTGGTTCCAATTGGTGATGAACTGCTTTTTTCGGAATATGATTATTGTTTGAACTTAGGTGGATTTTCGAATGTTTCTTTTAATGAAGATGGCAAAAGAATTGCGTTTGATATTTCTCCCGCGAATACCGTTTTGAATTATTATGCAAATGAATTGGGTTTTCCATATGATGATGCTGGTAATATAGCAAAATCAGGAACAATACATCATGATTTGTTAAAAGATTTGAATCAATTAGAATTTTATACTTCACCTTATCCTAAATCATTAGGAATGGAATTCGTAAATACTGAAATTTTTCCTTTAATGCATTTTTATGAAATTGATGTTAAAGATAAGCTTCGCACTTTTGTAGAACATGTTGCTATTCAAATTGCAAATATTTGTTCAAAACCAAATGCGAAATTATTTATAACAGGAGGAGGTGCTTATAATAGATTTTTGATTGATAGAATATGTAATTATTTACCAAGAACAGTTGTAGTAATTCCAGATGATAAAACTATACAATTTAAAGAAGCACTGATTTTTGGATTTTTAGGTGTTTTACGATTAAGAAATGACATTAATGTTTTAGCTTCTGTAACAGGTGCTTCATATGATCATTCTTCCGGTAAAATTTATTTAAAAAAGTAATAATTATTCAAAAAAAACCTTTTTAAACTTTAGCTCTCAAGCCATATTACGTATATTTGTATAACAAAAAATTAATCAACACAATGAAAGATTTATTAAAGAAATTTGAAGACAAACAACCAGAAATAGTATTTAATTGGAAAGACTCTGAAACTGAGGCAGAAGGATGGACGGTAATCAACTCGTTACGAGGTGGTGCTGCAGGAGGAGGAACTCGTATGCGTAAGGGATTAGATATGAATGAAGTGCTTTCATTAGCAAAGACTATGGAGGTTAAGTTTTCAGTTTCAGGACCAGCAATTGGTGGTGCTAAATCAGGAATTAATTTTGACCCAAACGATCCAAGAAAAAAAGGCGTTTTAGAACGATGGTATAAAGCCGTTTCTCCATTATTGAAGAATTATTACGGAACTGGTGGTGATTTAAATGTGGATGAGATTCATGAGGTTATTCCTATGACTGAAGATTGCGGTGTTTGGCATCCACAAGAAGGTGTTTTTAATGGTCACTTTAAACCAACAGAAGCTGATAAAATCAACAGAATTGGACAATTACGTCAAGGAGTTATTAAAGTTATTGAAAACCCAAATTTCTCTCCAGATATTAATAGAAAATATACAATAGCCGATATGATTACAGGTTATGGTGTTGCCGAAGCGGCGCGTCATTATTACGATATTTATGGAGGAACAATTGTTGGTAAAAAGGCTATAGTTCAAGGTTTTGGTAACGTAGGTTCGGCAGCTGCTTTTTATTTAGCTCAAATGGGAGCAAAAGTGGTTGGAATCATTGATAGAGATGGTGGTGTTATTAATGAGAATGGATTTTCATTCGAAGAAATTAGAGATTTATTCCTTAAAAAAGACGGAAACAAATTGGTGGCCGATAATATGATACCTTTTGCTGAAATCAATGATAAAATTTGGTCAATTGGAGCTCAGGTTTTTGCGCCTTGTGCGGCATCCAGATTGGTTACAAAAGAACAAGTTGATAAAATGGTAGCTTCTGGATTAGAAGTGATTTCAAGTGGTGCCAATGTTCCGTTTGCTGATAAAGAAATCTTCTTTGGTCCAATTATGGAAGAAACAGATAAAAAAGTAAGCTTAATTCCTGACTTCATTGCTAACTGTGGAATGGCTAGAGTTTTTGCTTATTTCATGGAGAAAAAAGTACAAATGACAGATGAAGCTATTTTCTCAGATACTTCAAATAGAATCAAAAATGCAATTCAAAATGCTCATGCTATCAATTCTGATAAAAAGAATATTAGTGCTACTGCTTTTGAAATTGCTCTTAAACAACTCGTATAAAATTTTATATTATGGAAGCAATATTAATACTTCTGTTTGTTATAGGTTATTTATCTATAACTCTTGAACATCCTTTAAAATTAGACAAAACAGTTCCAGCGCTATTAATGGCGGCTTTAATGTGGGCTTTATTATCAATTGGGTTTCATAAAGGTTGGTTTTCAGTAATTGATGGTTATGGAAACGTTTTTAATGTAAATTCTGGAGATTTACATCAACAAGA
>RXJZ01000291.1 GCA_003963025.1 Flavobacteriaceae bacterium | reverse complement strand
TAAATTCTGACCTTGAAACATATGATATTCATTGGTAATTTTACCCACAAAAGCTTCCGTATTATTCTGTGTGTCTTTGATGATCGTGGTATGTCCTTTTTGATCTACTTTCATTTTGGTGTATTTCTGATTTAGTGCTAAGATACTTATTTTTTAAATTTTTTGAAAAGGAAATAAAGGATTATTGATAATACTATTGAAAGTGTTAAATAGAAGATATAACTTGTACTTTCTGATTTTGTCTTTTTGGAATTTGAAATGTTTATTTCATCACTCACATCCTTTTCAATATCTTTATTAGCAAGTTCTTGTTTTTCAATCGCATTTAATCTATCTTCAACAAATTTTTTATCAAAACCATAGTCAATAGCCATTTTATAAAGTTCTTTGTATTGACTTGATTTTTTTCCAAGTAAATAATCAATGTTAGCTAAATCAAATAGCAAAACAGCAATTGATTTGTCTTTCTCTTTTATAAAAGACATTCTTTCATTTAACTGAAAATAAATTTGAAATCTCAAAGAACTTAAATTATTTTTAGTTAAATCAGTTTTAGGAAATGATTCAAAACTAAAATCAGTATTAATAATATTCTGGCTTAAAAAATTTAAACCATTTACCTTAGCTTTTAAAATATTTACATGAATCCATTCAGAACCATTATGAGATTTAGTATTAATTTTAACTGACTTTTCAATCCATTTTAAGGCATTTATATTATCTCCAGTCAATTCATATATTGTTCCTAAATTAGAAGCTGTAGAATATCTATTAGGATGTGATTTTTCAATCTCATTATATAATTTAATTGCTTCATTATACTTTTTTTGAAGAATTAAAACAACTCCTACATCCGATAAATAATCAATATCATTTGTTTCTTTATATAACTTCCTTAATTCTTTAATAATAGCATCAAAATCTTGTTTATAAAAATCATGTCCTTTAGGAATATCTTTATATTCACTATCTTGATATAATAAAACACCATTTTTTAATTCTAAAGTTTCTCCATTCAAACACCCAAAACTTAATTGAGCTTGAAAAATAAAAATGAATATAAAGAATTTAAAAATAGCCTTATTCATAATTTAATTTTTAATCTTACTTGCCAATAAATAAATCACTGCCATACGTACCGCAACTCCATTTTCTACTTGCTCTAAAATCACCGATTGTTGTGAATCCGCTACATCTGAAGTAATCTCCACTCCTCTGTTAATTGGACCTGGATGCATGATTACGATTTCTTTGTTTAGCGAATCTAATAATTCTTTGGTTACGCCGTATTGTTGGGTATATTCTCTTGTCGTAGGGAAATAACTTACATCTAAACGTTCGTTTTGAACACGTAACATATTCGCTACATCGGCCCATTCTAAGGCTTTACGAAGATTTGGTTCTACCTTTACTCCAAGTGATTCAATATATTTTGGAATTAATGTTTTTGGTCCGCATACTTTAACTTCGGCACCTTGCATTTGAAGTGCGAAGATATTGGATAAGGCAACTCTTGAATGCAAAATATCGCCTACGATTACGATTTTCTTTCCGCCAACATCGCCTAATTTTTCTCTAATTGTAAAACTATCCAATAAAGCTTGTGTTGGGTGTTCATGAGCACCATCTCCAGCATTTACAACACTTGCTCCAATATTTTGCGACAAGAAATGAGCCGCTCCAGGGCTACTGTGACGCATAACCACCATATCTACTTTCATAGATAGAATGTTGTTAACTGTATCAATTAAAGTTTCACCCTTTTTAACTGAAGACTGAGCTGCTGAAAAACTAATCACATCCGCTGAAAGTCGCTTTTGAGCTAATTCGAAAGATAATTTGGTTCTTGTACTATTCTCGAAGAAAATGTTAGCAATCGTAACATCTCGTAAAGACGGTACTTTTTTGATTGGTCGATTAATTACTTCTTTGAAATGGTCAGCCGTTTCGAAAATTAAATCGATATCTTGTTTGGTAATGTATTTTATTCCGATTAAATGATTTACTGATAATTCTTTCATTTATATGTAGTTGTGTGTTTGTAGTTATGTTATTTTGTTATTAGGTAAACGGCATCTTCTCCATCGTTTTCAAGCCATTTTACTAATACTTTTTCGTTGTTTATGGCATCTACTTGTCTTCCTCTATAATCAGGTTGGATAGGTAAATGACGACTAAATCTTCTATCTATTAAAGTTAAAAGTTCTACTTCTGATGGTCTTCCAAAGGATTGAATTGCAGTTAAAGCGGCATTAATACTTCTTCCTGTATACAAAACATCGTCAATGAAGACTACTTTTTTATCTTCTACTAAAAAATCGATTTGGGTTTTGTTAGCTTCCAATGTTTTTTCGCCTCTTCTAAAATCATCACGAAAGAAAGTAATATCTAAAAATCCTAATTGTATGTTGGAAACTTGATATTCTGATTCTAAAATTTGTTTGATTCTTTCGGCTAAAAATTTACCTCTTGGTTGTAAACCGATTAAGATAGTATTTGAGAAATCTAAATGATTTTCAATTAGTTGACAAGCTAATCGATGCAAGATAATGTGTACTTCTTTTGAAGTGAGCAAAACTTTTTGACTCATAGTGTGTTGTTTGTACAAATTTAGAATTTATATTTCTAATAGCAATTGTAATGTAAAAAAAATCCCGTTACTAAAATTAGCAACGGGATTGATATTAAGAATACATTTTCTTTCTTAATTCTTTGATTTTTTCATCTTCTAAATATTCGTCAAATGTCATGTATCTGTCGATAGCTCCATTTGGTGTTAATTCTAAGATTCTGTTTGCAACTGTTTGCGCAAACTCGTGGTCATGCGTTGTAAACAAAACCGAACCTTTGAAATTATTTAATGAATTATTAAAAGCGGTAATCGATTCTAAGTCTAAGTGATTTGTAGGTTCGTCTAACATTAATACATTAGCTCTAATCATCATCATACGCGATAACATACAACGTACTTTTTCTCCTCCTGATAACACGTTACATTTTTTTAAG
>RXJZ01000030.1 GCA_003963025.1 Flavobacteriaceae bacterium | reverse complement strand
GTAAAATTTGTATCTCCTGTAAGTGGAAAAATCCAAGAAATCAAACGCGGAGAAAAAAGAGTTATACTTGAAATTCTTATTGCTGCTGATACTCAAGATGTTTTCGTAGAGCATAGCAAGAAAAATCCAAATGATTTATCAACTGAAGAAGTAAAAGAACATTTGTTAGCTTCTGGATGTTGGCCATTTATCAATCAACGTCCATATGATGTGATTGCTAATTCAGCCGATTCTCCAAAAGCTATTTTTATTTCTGCTTATGCAACGGCTCCTTTAGCGGCTGATGTTGATTTTGTTTTAGAGAACAAACTTGAAGCTTTTCAAGCTGGAGTTGATGCCTTAGCAAAACTTACTACTGGAAAAGTTCATTTGTCTTTTAAAGGCAAAGGGAAATCGATTTTTAGTGATGTTAAAGGTGTGGCGTTACATAGAGTTCATGGTCCACATCCTGGAGGAAATGTTGGGGTTCAAATTGAAAAAATTGATCCAATTAGTTCAGGAGAAAGAGTTTGGACAGTTACTCCTCAAGATGTAGCAATTATTGGAGAATTATTCTTAACAGGTAAATTGAACTTAACAAGAACTATTGCTTTAGCAGGTTCTGAAGTTAAAGAGCCTCAATATTACAACGTTGTTGCTGGTGCTTCTGTTGCTGATGTAGTTGCAAACAATATCAAAGGAGATAATGTTAGAATTATTTCTGGTGATGTTTTATCAGGTAAGAAAGTTTCTTCTAATGGTTTTTTAGGTTTCTACAGTAATGTAGTAACGGTAATTCCAGAAGGAAATACATACAGAATGTTTGGTTGGATGCCATTTGCATCTCCAAGTATTCATAGTGCATCAAGAACAGGATTATCTTGGTTGATGCCTGGAAAAAAATATGCGCCAAACACTAATTTAAATGGTGAAGAAAGAGCTTTAGTAGTAACTGGAGAGATGGAAGCGGTTATGCCGATGGATATTTATCCAATGCAATTGTTAAAAGCTTGTTTGGCTAGCGATATCGATAAAATGGAAAGCTTAGGAATTTATGAAGTAGCTCCAGAAGATTTTGCTTTAATTGATTATACTAACACATCTAAATTGGAAGCTCAAGAAATAATTCGTCAGGCTCTTGATTTAATGATTAAAGAAGTAGGATAATAGCTATGAAGTTTTTAAGAGATAAAATCGACCAAATTAAAAAGCCTTTTGAGAAAGGGCAAAAATTTGAAAAATTCGCTCCTGCTATCAATGCGTTAGATACATTTTTATATGTACCTAATCATACAACTAAGCATGGTGCGCACATTAGAGATGCTGTGGATTTAAAAAGAACCATGATTACTGTGGTTTTAGCTTTAGTTCCAGCATTGATATTCGGAATTTATAATGCAGGTTACCAACACTTCATCCAAATTGAAGGATCAGATATGTCATTTGGTAACTTGTTTTTCCACGGATTATGGAAAGTATTACCAATGATTATTGTATCGTATGCAGTAGGCTTAGGGATTGAATTTGCTTTCGCAATCTTTAGAGGTCACGAAGTAAACGAAGGATATTTGGTATCTGGGCTTTTAATTCCAATGGTTATGCCAGTAGATTTGCCTTTGTGGATGTTAGCTATTGCTGTTGCTTTCGCAGTAGTAATTGGTAAAGAAGCTTTTGGAGGCACGGGTATGAATATTTTTAACCCGGCTTTATTAGCTCGTGCATTTGCATTCTTTGCTTATCCTACATTTATGTCGGGAGATAAAATTTGGGTTAGTGATGCTACTACCATTGATGGTGTATCAGGTGAAACAATTTTAGGTTCATTAGCACAAGGAAAAGAAGTAGCGTATTCAACTATGGATATGTTCTTAGGATTTATTCCAGGTTCTGTTGGTGAAACATCTACTTTGGCTATTTTAATTGGTGCATTTGTATTAATTGCAACTGGAGTAGGTAGTTGGAAAATTATGGTTTCAGGAGTTGTTGGAGCAGCATTAACAGCAATGATGTTTAATGCAGTTGGCTTAACAGCTCTTATGAACTTTGATTGGATGAATCACTTAGTAGTTGGAGGTTTTGCTTTTGGTATTGTATTCATGGCAACGGATCCAGTTTCTGCGGCTCAAACCGATAAAGGAAAAATCATCTACGGTATATTGATTGGATTCTTTAGTATTTTAATTAGAGTTTTCAATCCAGCGTATCCAGAAGGAGTTATGTTAGCTATTTTATTAATGAACACTTTAGCGCCAACTATCGATTATTTCGTTGTTAACGGAAACATTGCTAAGAGAAAGAAAAGATTGGCTAAGTCTAAACAATTAAAATCTGCATAGTCATGAATAGAGAAAGTAACGGATATACATTTTTGTTTGCGACTGTAATGGTTGTGTTAGTGGCTTCTGCATTAGCATTTGCGGCTACGGCACTTAAGCCTGATCAAGAGGCAAACATTAAGAAAGAGAAAATGCAGTACATTCTAAAATCGTTTGGAGTAGCTGTTGATAGAAATGCTTCAGAAGAAGCGTACAAAAAGCACATCATTAGTGAAGTGGTTTTTGATGAAAACGGAAACGAAATCAGTAAAAATGCTTTTACAGTTGATATCGCCAAAGAAAAAGGGAAATTTCCAATTTTCAATGCTGAAAAAGATGGTAAAAAGTTCTATGTTATTCCAGTTAGAGGAATGGGATTATGGGATGCTATCTGGGGTTATGTTTCGGTTGACGAGAATTTAAAAGTAGATGGTATCGTATTTGATCACAAAGGTGAGACACCTGGTTTAGGTGGTGAAATCACACAAGATTATTTCCAAAAACGTTTCGTTGGAGAAAGCGTTTTCGATGCAAATGGAAATCTTCAAGGGTTAAAAGTAGTTAAAGGTTACGCTGGAGGTGATAATAAAGCTGATGGTGAAGTTGATGCAATTTCTGGTGCTACTTTAACGGGTAATGGTGTAACCGAGATGTTAATTAGAGGTTTAAAACCATATGAAAAATATTTAAAATCTAATAAAAAATAATCGTCATGGCAGAAAACAACAAAGAAGGATTATTTTCAAAAAGTAATATTAAATTAATTACGAATCCATTTAATGACGATAACCCAGTAACCGTTCAGGTATTAGGTATTTGTTCAGCTTTAGCGGTAACAGTTCAAATGAAAAATGCCTTTGTAATGGCACTTTCAGTAACTGCCGTAGTAGCTTTTGGTAACGTAATTATATCATTATTAAGAAACTTAATTCCAAGTAGAATCCGTATCATTGTTCAGTTGGTTGTAGCAGCCGCTTTAGTAATTTTGGTTGACCAAATCTTGAAAGCGTATGCGTATGATATCAGCAAACAGTTATCAGTATTCGTAGGATTAATTATTACTAACTGTATCTTAATGGGACGTTTTGAAGCTTTTGCTTTAGGTAACAAACCATGGCCATCATTCTTAGATGGTTTAGGAAACGGTTTAGGATATGGAATCATTTTAATGATAGTAGCATTTTTTAGAGAATTATTTGGTTCAGGAAAATTATTCGGAATTGAAATTCTTGGAAACTCTGTTGAAAAAACGGGATTGTATGCTACAGGATATGTTAATAACGGATTCATGTTATTAGCTCCAATGGCCTTGGTTATGGTAGGTATTGTAATTTGGGTACAGAGAAGTATTAACAAGAAATTAATCGAGAAAAAATAATAGCTATGTTTGAATATATCAATATATTTTTAAAATCAGTTTTCATTGATAACATGATTTTTGCATACTTCTTAGGAATGTGTTCATTTTTGGCCGTTTCTAAAAAAGTATCAACAGCTATAGGTCTTGGAATTGCTGTAACCTTTGTACAAGTAATTACGGTTCCATTAAACTATTTAATTTATCACTATGTTTTAGGTGCTGGTGCATTAGCTTGGTTAGATCCATCGTTAGCTGAATTAGATTTAAGCTTTTTAACTTTCATTTTATTCATCGCTTCTGTAGCAACAATGGTGCAGTTAGTAGAAATGATTGTGGAGAAATTTTCACCTTCATTATATAACTCATTAGGTATTTTCTTACCACTTATTGCAGTAAACTGTGCAATCTTAGGAGGTTCGTTATTTATGCAACAAAGAGTAGATGCAGGAACATATTCCTCATTAGGACACGTAGTAACTTTCGGATTTGCATCTGGACTTGGTTGGACAATTGCTATCGTTGCAATGGCTGCTATTCGTGAAAAAATGGAATATTCTAACGTATTAGTTCCTTTAAGAGGTTTAGGTATTACTTTTATCTTAACAGGTTTAATGGCAATTGGTTTCATGAGTTTTGGAGGAATTGACCTTAACGCCTTAAACAAAAAACCAGAGGCAAAAGTAGCAACTCCAGCTCCTGCTGTTGTTGAAACTCCTGTAGTTGATTCAGTTCAAGTAGCTGTAGATTCTGTAAAAGTAGATTCAACTCAAGTAGTTAAATAATAGTATAACATTAAAAATTGAACTCATGTTTAGTATAACAGAATTAATTACATATTCAATTTTAGCTTTCTTAGGGCTTATTTTACTAATGGTGTTTATGCTATTATATGCAAAATCTAAATTAGTAAACTCAGGTGCTGTAAAGATTAAAATTAACGGTGAAAACGAAATTGAAGTAGGTGGAGGTAGTACACTTTTAACTACTTTAGGTAATAATAAAATCTTCTTACCATCAGCTTGTGGTGGTGGTGGTTCTTGTTTACAATGTAAATGTAAAGTATTAGATGGAGGTGGAGAACCTTTGCCAACAGAAATACCTAACTTTACTCGTAAAGAATTAGCAGAAGGATGGAGATTAGGGTGTCAAGTTAAAGTAAAACAAGACATGGTAATTGAAGTGCCAGAAGAAATTTTTGGTATCAAAAAATTCGAAGCAAAAGTATATTCTAACTACAACGTAGCTTCTTTTATTAAAGAATTTATTGTTGAGTTACCAGAAGATATGCACTACGAAGCAGGAGGTTATATCCAAATTGAAATTCCACCATGTGAGGTGAAGTTTACTGATATCGATATTACCGCTCACCCAGTGGAACACCCAGGTGAACCAGAGAAGTTCAAATTAGAGTGGGACAAATTCAAATTATGGCCATTAGTTATGAAAAATAACGAATTGGTTGAAAGAGCTTACTCTATGGCTTCTTATCCAGCAGAAGGTAGAAAAATCATGTTGAACGTTCGTATTGCAACGCCTCCATTTGATAGAGCTACAAACGATTGGATGAAAGTAAATCCAGGTATTGCTTCTTCATACGTTTTCTCAAGAAAAGCGGGTGATACAGTAACTGTTTCAGGACCTTATGGAGAGTTCTTTATTAATGAGTCTGATGCAGAAATGGTTTACATCGGTGGTGGAGCAGGTATGGCGCCAATGCGTTCGCACCTATACCACTTATTCCGTACAGTGAAAACAGGAAGAAAAGTTACATATTGGTACGGAGGTCGTTCTAAGCGTGAGTTGTTCTATGTAGACCACTTCAGAGCTTTAGAAAAAGATTTCCCTAACTTCAAATTCCATATCGCGTTATCTGAACCTTTACCAGAAGATAACTGGAAAGTGAAAGATGGACCACATGGAGAAGGTGATGGTTTCGTAGGATTTATCCATAATGTAGTTATCGATAACCACTTGAAATTACACGATTCACCAGAAGATATCGAATTCTATTTCTGTGGACCACCAATGATGAATAACGCAGTTGTAAAAATGTGTGACGATTGGGGTGTGCCAAAAGAAAATGTTCGTTTCGACGACTTCGGAGGTTAATCCAAATTTTACATATCAAAACCGATTCAGAAATGAGTCGGTTTTTTTATGCTTTCAAATAGAATAACTACCTTTGCATCATGGAACCATTATCACTACAAGACTTACATCATTTGGCCATGAATCACGTGGGTAAAGAACTCGAAAAACAAGGATTTGAGTTCATTGCTATTAATAGCCAATTAAGAAAACATCCACAATTTGTTTGTGTTGATAAACCTACTAATACATTGCATTTTGTAATGGTACAAGCGGTAACTTATCCTGATAATCCAAGTGAATATGATATAGTATTCATGGAAACTTTTATTAACCACGCAAAAAGTAAAAATGCTAAAGTTTTATTTGCAGGTGTAGGTTTTGCCAATGCCGAAGATTTCGAAAAGCCCATTTTAAAAAGTCAAGATTATATTTTACATTATGAAGGAATTAAAGAGATTTTGTAGTTTTCTAATTGTAGCAATTTTATTTACTTCATGTACTAAAACTAT
>RXJZ01000203.1 GCA_003963025.1 Flavobacteriaceae bacterium | reverse complement strand
TCCGGTTGTCCTGGAGTAGCTGACCCCGGTGCTGTTATTGTAAAATTGGCTCATGAAAAAGGAATTCAAGTAGTTCCGTTAGTAGGACCAAGTTCAATTTTATTGGCTTTGATGGCGAGTGGCATGAACGGACAAAGTTTTGCTTTTAATGGTTATTTGCCTATCGATAAAAACGATAAAAAACAAGCGTTGAAAAATTTTGAACGTTTGTCGCAAGATAAAAATCAATCGCAATTATTTATTGAAACGCCTTATCGCAATAATAAATTGATGGAAGATTTGTTGCAAATTTTACAACCGAGTACGCTTTTATGTGTGGCATGCGATATTACGTTACCAACAGAATTCATCAAAACCAAAACGGTTAACGAATGGAAAAAAGAAAAGGCCGATTTACATAATCGACCTTGTATTTTTATTATTCACAAAATGTAAAATTACTCTAAATCTACTTTAGCATTTGCATCTGCTTCGATGTGCGAAATATCGTAATTTGAAAATTTTCTGATGTAGCTTGATAACGATGTTCCAAAACCATCTTTGAAACCATTGCGTCCATTACTTCTTAAATATTTTTTTACCGAACCCGCTCCGCCTAAATGCGCTGCCGCAACTAAACCAGATTCTGTAATTTCTACACCATTAATTACTCTACCAGAATATTTTTGAATTTCTTTACGTAATTCCCACTTGTTTCTAGCAATTAAAGCTTTAAAAGCTTCATCTTGCCATTCAGCGTTACTTAAAAATTCTTGAAAATCATAAATACCCACAGTGCGTAGTGTACTTCTCCCAAATTGGTATTTACCCATGTATCCGTATGGATTCACTAAATGCAACATACCTCTTGACTCTTTGTAAGCCATTTTTTGAGCAAAACCAGAAAATGATTTACCAACATTTGGCACTTTAACTGGAATAATTACTTCTTCGCTCTCATATTCATTTGGAACATGGTATTTAATACCTTCGTAGTTCGACAAATGAAACCCTTCCAATTTTTCTTCCTTAAAGGTTATAAAACCTGAAGAAACGATTAATACTAGGAGTGTCAATCCTATAAAATACGACCTTTTTTTTATCATGAATTGTTATTTCTCAGCGTCTGTCACCCATCTGAAATTACCGATGCAAATATACAAAAAAAATTATAATGTTGATTTATAACACGTTAATCTTTTCTAAAAGTAGATGAAGTGCGCTCTAAGTCCGTTATACTCATCGTATTGCAAAGTAGGTGCTGGAATTTTTATTGTGTTAAAAACCGAAAAAAGCGTCTTTAAAAAATGTGATTTTGTAGTAATTTTCGTCAATTTAACATCCAAACTCAGATAAAATTGACGATATGGGTTTTGAATGATTCCATTTTCTATTGCTTTGGCATCTTTTCCATACAGCATTCCTTCTCCACCGTAACCTATAGCAAGGTTTAACCACTTAGGAACAAACTTATCTTTTGTGAACGAATGAACATTGAACGACAACCAATACGTTTGACCGTTATAATCTTTCAAAATTTGTTCGTTTAGAGAAGCTCCTAATGTTTCTGGACGTTGCGATGCAAATTTGGTTTGATTAAATGAGAATTTTGGAGTGATACGTTGTTCTTTCCAAAGTAATTCTTGCGATACATAAAGCGCCGTTCCGGAAACATTGGCAATTATATCGCCTGAAGATGCTCCCCATTCTTGTGAAAAGCCATCAAAAACCTCAACTACCGTTAAAAATCCTAATCCAAGAGTAGATCCATAAATTAATTGTTCTTTTTTTGAAGCACCACTCCATTGCAACATTTCGGCACCTACTCTACCTAAATGATAGGTTGAATACATATGGCCCAGTTTATCCATTTGTAACCACTGATTGTTATCGTTGATGAAATGGAAATTATTTTGTGGATAATCTTTGTACCAAATTTGGTTTAAACCAATTAAAGTAACACCCAAAGCAACGGATTCGCCAATGTAAACTCCAGTTCGTCTAGGCTTATTTAGTGTGTCAGAAGGTTTTAAAAAAGTATTGATACTTGATTGCGCCTGAGAAAAAACAGATACAAACAAAAAAATGAATAGCCAACTAGCCCTGATTGTAGTGGAAATCCTTTTATAAAACCCTAAAGTTTTATTAAAGATTGCAACGGAAAGCAGGAACATGGAAACCAAGAAAGCCCAAGCCATTCGCTTCTAAAAATTAACGATCAATTCCTAACTTCGTCACCCAATCTGCATATTTTTTAGCATTCACTTGGTGTGCTTCGTAACTTGATGCAAAAGCGTGATATCCTGGTTTGTCTGGATTGGCACAGAAATAAATATAATCGTGTTTTTCAGCATTTAAAACCGCATCGATTGCCGAAACATCTGGCATAGCAATTGGTCCAGGAGGTAACCCTTTGTTGATATAAGTATTGTAAGGAGAATTAATTCGCAAATCGTTAAAGAAAACGCGTTTAATTTCTTGGTCAAAATTACCCGAACGTTTTTTAATTGCAAAAATGACAGTTGGGTCAGCTTGTAACGGCATATCTTGTTTCAAACGGTTTAAATAAACGCCAGCTACTGTTGGCCTTTCATCTACTTTTGCTGTTTCTTTATGTACAATTGATGCTAAGGTATACACTTGAATTGGAGTTAATCCTAACGCTTTTGCTTTTTCTGTGCGTTCCTTATTCCAGAAAATACGGTATTCTTTTGCTAATTTTTGAGCGATTTTGTCTGCTGGAGTATTCCAATAGAACTCGTATGTATTTGGAATAAAAAGTGCCAAGATAGTTTCTTCAGTTAATCCGTTTTCTTCTAAAAATGGCGTATTAGTAAACGCTACTTCTAATTTTAAACTATCTGGTTCTAATTGAGTTGCTAAACGTTGTACTAACTTTCCTAATGTTTCTTGATTGTTAAACGCTACCTTCACGGGAACGTTTAAACGTAAACTTCTTACCATATCAAAACTCGTCATGTCTTTTTTGAAAAGAAATTTTCCGGCTTTTACATTAGTACTATAATTTCTTGATGTAGCTACGAAATCAAATTTTTCAAAATCTTTGACGAACGGTTTTACAATTTCGACCACTTGTTCATAAGTTGAATTCGAAGGAATGTAAACATAAACTTCGTCTTGTGAAAATTGAGTATTAGGTGTAAAAGCTTTAAAATAGACATAAACACCAACTGCAGTTGCAACTACAATTCCGGCAACAGCGATTATTGAAATTATTTTTTTTACGTTCAAGGGGTTATTTTTTAAATGTGATTGATTAATTGATATAACATTTCATCTTCGTATTGATTGTTGATTTTATTCCAATCTTTTTTTACTCCGATTTTTTGAAAGCCAAATTTAGTAAAAAGCGAAATACTAATTTCATTTTTTGAACCAATATTTGCGTATAATTGATGCAATTGCAATTGATTGAATG
>RXJZ01000200.1 GCA_003963025.1 Flavobacteriaceae bacterium | reverse complement strand
GGAATCGGATTACCAACTTTTAGAAAAACTAGGAAATTGCATTTCCCAAAAAGTCGTTCGAATTAGTTCTGAACAAAGAAAAAGTTTACACGTAGCCGCTGTTTTTGTTTGTAATTTTGTGAATCATTTGTACCAAATTGGGAATGAAATTTGCGAAGAAAACAACGTTCCGTTTGAAGTATTACATCCTTTAATTCAAGAAACGGCTCATAAAATCTCAGAACTTTCGCCAAAAGAAGCACAAACGGGTCCGGCTCTACGAAACGATACCAAAACCATTGAAAAACATTTAGATTTCATAGAAAATCCCGAATATAAAAACCTATATCAATTACTTACACAATCGATACAACATGTCAAAAAGTTATAAAGAACTCATGAATCAAATCACCACTTTCATCTTTGATGTAGATGGAGTGTTAACCGACGGAACTATTCACGTAACCCCAACAGGCGAAATGCTTCGTAACATGAACATTCGAGATGGTTATGCTATGAAAGCCGCTGTAGAAAATGGCTACACCGTTTGTATTATTTCGGGAGGAAGTAACGAAGGTGTTCGCGTTCGTTTAAGAAATTTAGGAATTACCGATATTCATTTAGGTGTCCCAAACAAAGTAGAAACCTTCAAAGAATTCACTGATATTTACAATATCCAGCCTGAAAATGTTTTATATATGGGAGACGATATTCCAGATTATCATGTAATGCAATTAGTAGGATTACCAACGTGTCCACAAAACGCAGTTCCAGAAATCAAAGGAATTTCCAAATACATTTCGCACGTTGAAGGCGGAAAAGGAGCCGTTCGTGATGTCATTGAACAAGTCATGAAAGTACAAGGCAAATGGATGGAACATTTTGATGCGAAGTTTGATTAAAAGCAACAATTAACTAAGAATACAAATACTAAACATGAAATACTTAAAACTAATTCGATACCAAAATTTATTAATTCTTGCTTTCATGCAATTGGTATTTCGTTATTTATTTTTAGCACAATCGTATGTAGACTTAGCCTTAACCGATTTTAATTATATTTTATTAGTGATAGCAACAGTTTGCATCGCTGCTGGCGGTTATGTCATCAATAATATTATGGATCAGGATACTGATGAAATTGCTAAACCTCAAAACCGTGTGGTGGGTGTTTCTATTTCAGAAACTGTAGCGTATAATTGGTACATTGGTTTGACGATTGTTGGTGTTGGAATTGGATTTTATCTTTCCAATGTGATTTACAAACCTACTTTTGCTTCCATGTTTATTTTGGTGGCAACTTTACTATATATGTATGCTACTAGTTTCAAGCAAATTCCAGTTCTTGGAAATGTGGTAGTAGCATTGATGCTTTCCACTAGTATTATCATCATTGGATTATTCGATATTTTACCAGCAATTGATGTGGATAATCGTTTCCGAATGAAAGAAGCTTTTGATATCTTAATGCATTATGCCATTTTTGCTTTTATCATCAATTTGATTCGTGAAATGGTCAAAGATATGGAAGATATGGATGGCGATTATCAATCAGGAATTAATTCCTTACCTATCGCTATTGGAGTTCAAAAAACGAAAATAATTGTTGGAGTTTTAACCGTAATTTCAATTGGAATTTTAGCCTATTATGTAAATTCTAATTTATTCGAATTGGATTACGTAGTATATTATGCGATGATTTTAATCGTTGGACCACTAATTTATTTCGGTGTGAAATTACTAAATGCTGCAACGAAAAAAGAATATCATCATTTGAGTTTGGTTTTGAAAATCATATTGTTTTTCGGAATTTTATCGGTTGCTGTTATCGTTTTCAATTTAAAATTAGCCAATGCTTAAAGACAAACTCAATACAATCAACATTATTTTAGCTTCAGGTTCGCCAAGAAGACAGCATTTTTTTAAGGAAATGGATTTGCATTACACCATTCGCCTAAAGGAAATTGAAGAAATCTATCCCGAACATTTGCAAGCGGAAGAAATCACGAATTTCTTAGCCGAATTAAAAGCAAGTGCTTTCGAAAACGAACTAAAAGAAAACGATGTTTTAGTCACAAGTGATACGATTGTTTGGTTAAACGGAAAAGCTTTAGGCAAACCAAAAGATTATGACGATGCGTTTCAAATGTTGCAACAGTTAGCCAATCAAACGCACGAAGTAATTACATCTGTTTGCTTGAAATCGATTGATAAAACAGAAGTTTTTCATTGTGTGACCCAAGTTACTTTTGCCAATTTATCTGATGAAACAATCAAATATTATCTTGATAATTACCAACCTTTTGACAAAGCTGGAAGTTACGGAATTCAAGATTGGATTGGCTTAATCGGAATTTCAAAAATTGAAGGTTCTTATACAAATGTGGTAGGTTTACCAACCGAAGTGTTATTTCAAAAATTGATACAGTATGTTTGATTTAATTAAAAATCCGTATTTACATGAAGAAATTGCAACCCTAGTTGTATTATTTTTTTATATTATTTTACGAATTAGCATTGCTAAAGTTGTTAAGCGTTTTGCTCAATTAAATGAAGTTTTAGAACATCGTACAAATTTGATTATCAAATACATAAATTTGCTTCTTGTAATTTTAGCTTTGGTATCTATAACTATAATTTGGGGCGTTAAAAAAGATCAAATTTTACTTTTCATTTCTTCAGTTTTTGCGGTTGTGGGTGTGGCGTCTTTTGCGCAATGGTCGATTTTAAGTAACATTACTGCTGGCATTATCATCTTTTTTTCTTATCCTTTTAAAATTGGTGATAAAATTAAAATTCATGATAAAGATTTTCCTATTGAAGGTGAGATAGACGATATTAAAGCTTTTTATATTGTATTAAGGACAATAGATGGCGAAATGATTACCTATCCAAACAATTTATTAATGCAAAAAGGTATTTCTGTTGTTACAAAATCTCTGGAAGAGAAAGAATTTTATGATTAAATATTTTAATGAAAAACTTAAAAGCATTTACAATTAAGTCATTGTAAATGCTTTTAAATATTAAGTTATTTAATTCATTATTTCCTTATTAATAATATCATACCATTTTTTTGCTATTCTAAATTCTTCTCCTATGATGAAATTTTTAGCATCAGCATGAAAGAAAACTAAATGAATTTCTTTGTGATTGTTTAATGATAAATGCAAAGCCAATTTATTAATTTCATGATTGTTTTTTGGTACATTTCCGTGTCTGTCAAATTGAACTAAAGAACATTTCTTAACTTCTTTCAAATCAACTACTTCATTGTCTTGAGTTTCTTCCTCTTTTCTGAAGTAAGCTAATATTTTGCCTTTTAGACCAATTCCTGAATTGTTTGACCAAAAATCGGTTACTGAAAACTTAGCATTTTTATCTGATGATAATTCGTTTAACGTGTTTAATAATTGATTTTTTCTATTTCTAATATTATTATTGATGATGAAAATAGGAATAATAATTAAGGAAAAGAATACGATTCCTATAAAAGTGTTGGTAATATCCATTTTGAATTTATTTTAAATTAAGTGTATAGTAAAACACCCCAAGTATACTATTTACAAGGGATTAACGAAGCTTAAAATAAATTTTACCAGAAATAATGAAATGGAAAAATAATTCTTGAAGTGTTTAAAAACAGACATAAAAGATTCTTTTTAATAAAGAAAACTTCAAAACTATTCCTATTAAATAACTCCAATTGAATTAAAGAAGTTGGTAATAAAAATGAAGGAATTTGTTTTCTGACAATTTCACTCGAATTCGAAAAATTATGATTCGTTTTTAGAGAAACTGATTCTTTTTGAATTCCATCTTGATTAAAATCGATCTTCCCTTGACTGAAATTTAAATAAATTTCCTTTGTAGATTCCTTTTTTACAGATTGAGAAATTGACAAAGTTTCATCACTACGCAACAACAAATAACCGAATACAAAAACGGTTAAGGTAGTTAAGATATAATGAGCGACTATTTTCAATGAAATTATTTTAGCAAATGTATGTATAAATTAACTACTTAACCAATTTTGCTACAATTTCAGAAACTGGTAAAATAGCTTTCGTATTTTCAATACTTGGACCAGCAACCCAAACGGTTTTATAAGTTACTTGTGTTGCGGCTTTTTCAGTAGCTTTCATTCCGATATAAAAACGAATCATTTTGACCCATTTTTTTAGGTTTTTATTTTTATTTAATAAAGTTTCTAACCACGTTTGTTTGGTTCCTACTTTTTGAACATAAGGTGTATTGATTACTGTACATGGTGTTCCCGAAATTCGCTCTGTCATTACGATATCTTTTGCACCATAATCTACACACGCTTGTTTGTATTCTTGAGAAACTCCAGATTCAATTGAAGCAATAAACGGACTTCCTACAGAAACACCAACCGCTCCATAACTTAGTATTTTTTCTAAATCAGCCTTACTTCCTACTCCACCAGCTGAAATTACTGGTAAAGAAGTATTTTCATTTAAAGATTTTATTAATTCTTCCGGACTAATATTTCCTCTATGTCCACCAGCTTGATTATTTACTGCTACTAATGCATCAGCTCCTAAACTTTCTACTTTTTTTGCGAAAACTAAATCAGTTACATCACAAAAAACTTTAATTCCAACTTTATGAGCTTCATTAATGGTTTCTTCTGGTGAACCTAACGAAGTTAGAATGAAATCAACTTTTTCTTCACACAAAATACGTAATTGTTCTTTGTATTTAACGTTGGATTTGTTTACTATTAAATTAAATCCAAAACTTCCGCCTGGAACTTTAGAGGCTTTTAATTCGTGAATTGCGGATTTTAATTCTTCTAAAGTTCTGTAATTCAATGCTGGAATACAACCTGCTACTCCACTCTTCATTCCTTCAATAACCATTTTAGTGTTTGAAACTAAAAACATAGGAGCCATAATTACAGGATGAGTAATTTGTAAAATCGAAGTCAAAGATTGTTTTTCCATATAAATTAAATTTAAAATCAAAATTACAAAAAAAGTAAATACTATGCATGCATAACAAAGTTAAAATGTAATTTAAAAAAAACTTATAGAATTTAATGTTAAAATTCTTAATAAAAACTTAATTGATAAACATAAAACAAAGAATTCAAATAAATTTGAACAAACTAACAAAAAAATGAAAAACAAACTAACATTATTGAGTAGTCTTTTAGTACTATTTCTATTTTCTTGTAGTGCAACACAAAACAAGAAGAAAACCACAAATGGTAATAAAACAGCAACTGTTGC
Organism: Flavobacteriaceae bacterium; assembly: GCA_003963025.1. GTDB lineage: Bacteria > Bacteroidota > Bacteroidia > Flavobacteriales > Flavobacteriaceae > Flavobacterium. Next base: position 2,337 of record RXJZ01000200.1, on the reverse strand, counting down.
TACAGATGCAAAAAAGCCAGAAGGTAAAAAAGAACCAAAACCTTACAAGAAAGTAATTGATTCTACCGCTGTTACTCAAAAAGGTTTAGTTGATGTTCACAAGGTCGGCGACAAATATTTATTCGAAATTGCTGATTCTTTAATTGGAAAAGAAATTATGACCATTACAAGATACTCAAAAACCCCTGCTGGTGGAGGAATCTTTGGTGGAGAAGAAGTAAACCGTCAGGTAATAAAATTCGAAAAAGGTTTAAATCACAACATATTGGTTCGTTCCGTTACTTATGTAATTGCAACTCCTGATGAAGATAAACCCATTACAAAGGCAGTAAAAAACTCAAGTGCTGATCCTATTATTGGAAACTTCGATGTCTTAGCCTATAAAAAAGATGCAAAAGGAAAAGAAAATGTGGGTTATGTAATTGATATGACTTCTGCATTTGATTCCGATTTACAAACCTTTTCCTTAGGTTCTTTAGACAAGCAACTGTTAAAAATACAAGCATTTCAAAAAGACAGATCATTTATTCAAAGCATCAAAAGTTTTCCAATAAATACAGAAATTAGAACGGTTAAAACTTTTACTACCGTTCCAAGACAAATCTCTTTATCACCAACACCAAGAATTGGAACTGATTTACCAGCAGGTCTTGATGCAGGAGTTGTAACATTTGAGTTTAATACCTCAATGATATTATTACCTCAAAAACCAATGAGAAAAAGAGCTTTTGATAAGCGAGTTGGATATTTTGCTAATGATTATGATGTTTTTGAAGAAGATTCTCAAAAAGCTGATAAAGAAATTTTTGCTGTTAGATGGAGATTAGAACCTAAAAATGCGGAAGATGCAGAAAAACAAAAAAGAGGAGAATTAATTGAGCCTAAAAAACCTATCGTTTATTATTTAGATCCTGCAACTCCAGACAAATGGAAACCTTTCATCAAACAAGGCATCGACGACTGGCAAGAAGCATTTGAATTTGCTGGTTGGAAAAACGCAATTCGTGGGGAATATTGGCCAGAAAACAATCCTGAAATGAGCTTAGAAGATGCACGTTTTTCAGTGTTACGTTATTTTGCTGCAGATATTCAAAATGCTTACGGACCAAATGTTCACGACCCAAGAACAGGTGAAATCATGGAAAGCCACATTGGTTGGTACCATAACATTATGAGTTTATTACGCGATTGGTATTTAATTCAAACTGCGGCAGTTGATCCACAAGCTAGAAATAAAAAATTTGACGATAAATTAATGGGCGAATTAATCCGATTTGTAGCTGCTCATGAAGTAGGTCATACTTTAGGATTACGTCATAATATGGGAGCAAGTTTTGCAACTCCAGTAGAAAAATTAAGAGATCCTGAGTTCCAAAAGAATAATGGTCACACTTCCTCTATCATGGATTATGCTCGTTTTAATTATGTAGCGCAACCAGAAGATGGTGTAAAAGATTTATTCCCAAGAATTGGTGATTATGATAAATGGGCTATTAAATGGGGATATTCATATTTTAATGATGCTAAAGATGAAGATACTGAAAAAGCATTATTGAATGAGATGACTAAAGACGCATACAAAAATCGTCGCTTGTGGTTTGGTACTGAAACAAATCCTTATGACCCACGCTATCAAACTGAAGATTTAGGGGACAATGCAATGAAAGCTTCTGTATATGGTATTAAGAACTTGAAAAGAATTTTACCTAACTTAATTGAATGGAGTAAAGAAGAAGGTGAAGATTATGATGAATTAAATGGTTTGTACAACTCATTAACTGGTCAGTACAGACGTTATATGGGACATGTTACTAAAAACGTTGGTGGTATTTACGAAACTCCAAAAACATACGACATGCAAGGAGACAAATACGAAGTTGTTCCATCATCAATTCAAAATGAAGCCGTTGCTTTCTTAAATGAGCAATTATTTAAAACTCCAAAATGGTTATTAGATCAAAATATTTTATCTAAAATTAGACCAGAAAACGGAGTTGAAGCAATTAAGTCAATTCAAGATGCTACACTTTCTAGTTTATTAGCTGGAGACCGTTTGGTTCGATTATTAGAAACTTCATCACAAAGCAAAGCAAATTATTCAGTTGATGAATTAATGAGCGATTTAAGAAAAGGTATTTTTTCTGAAGTAAGAACAAATGCACCAATTGATATTTACAGAAGAAATCTTCAAAAATTATATGTATCAAAATTAATTGAAACAATGTCAAGCGATAAAAACAATGTTGCTTTCTTCAATGGAAGAAGAATTGTTTTAGCGGATACCGATATCCCTTCAATTGCTCGTGGTCAATTAAATGAATTAAAAAATCAATTAAA
>RXJZ01000032.1 GCA_003963025.1 Flavobacteriaceae bacterium | reverse complement strand
AACGCAACACATGAAAAAAGAAGAGTTAATTCTGTTTCCTTTTATCAAAAAAATGGTAGAGGCTAGTCGAAATAATACACCAATCAACAATCCCGGATTTGGTTCTGTTGCCAATCCTATTGCGATGATGATGGAAGAACATGAAAATGAAGGCGAACGATTTGAAAAAATTGTAGAATTATCAAACAACTACACTCCACCAGCAGATGCTTGCAACACGTACAAAGTAACCTATCAAATGTTACAAGAATTTGAAGCGGATTTACATGCGCACATTCATTTAGAAAATAATATTTTGTTTCCAAGTGCCATTGTTTTACAAGATAAGTTTTATTAGTTAATTAGGTTTTTAAACGGAGTCGTTTTAATAAACAGAGCGACTCTTTTTAAAGTAAAAGGACTGCTAATGTATTTTAGCAGTCCTTTTTTAATTAAATATAACCCATTTATAATTAATCTATTTTTTATGAGTAAACAATTGCGGATTAAATGAAACCATTACCCATGCCCAATTGTTACCATTTGAATTGTTTCCTCCTTTTAAAATTTCCATAGTATCGCTGGCAAACATTTTTGAAACACCTCCAGAAATTACAAGGTTTTTATCCATTTTATAAGTAGCTGTTAAATCGATTTCTGTACCTAAATAACTATCTTGTTCTTCTAAAGTAGCCATGTTGTAAACCGATGCAGCACTGTAAAAAAGGTGTGGCGCAAACGTTACTTGCCATTTGTTTTTGTCGTAAATGAATTTCGTGTAAAAATCTTGTAATCCAACCGAATTTTTATGATTTCCTACATAGAAATAATCCATTAAACCATTGAATCCGTGATTGGTTCCAAATAAAGGTGTGAATGATTTTACTTTAGTATCGGTATCATTTTGATCTTTTCCAGATAAATATTCGAAACCTAATTCGGCTTTGAAAGGATTGGTGAATTTATATCCCAAATTAAATCCCGCATAATACGCACCAACATCAACTTTATCATTAGTGATAGAAGCTTCACCTGTTTGAGCATACAAACCGAAATCACCATAAAATTTTGAAGCATCCCATTTTCCATAAGTTCCGATGGTTTGCAAATAGGCAACTTGGAATTTATTTTCAGTTAAATTTTCATATTGATACCCATTATTCAATGCTAAAAAGCTCAAACTAAGTTTTGAAAGTTTTTGGTTGAACCAAATGAACTGCATGTTTTTATAGTTCGTCACATAAGCAGATTCATAAAGAGCTTCGTTATTATTATTTAATGCTGCTCCGAAATCCAATTGGTAGCCATTTTTCTTGTTTGTAACCAAAACGGCATCGTGACTTTGACCTTGTTGCAACCAATCGATTCCACCCATAATTCTTTGATTATCGTAAGAAAGTACTTGTCGACCGAATTTTGCCGTCCAATTCGTTTTGAAATCATACGAAATCCAAGATTCGAATAAAGCTACTCCGTTTTTATCCGATGGAGAAGTGGTTGCCACATCACCCCAAACTCTAACGTTTTGAAACGAAACATTGGCTTTGAATTTTTCTTGCTTGTAGAAGAAATTCATTCTTGAGCGTTGGGAAACAAACGAAGTGGGATAAAAATAGTCTTTCATTAATTCTTTGAACCCGTTTCGGTATTCAAATCGAGGTCGTAGTTGTAGGTTGACTTCTAACTCTTGAGCAAAAGAACCTACAGTTGAAATTGCAAAAGCAACTGCAACTAGCATTTTATTTTGAAGTTTCATGTTGTATTGTTTTTTTTTGGGGAAGCCACTACTCTACTTTAGCTGCTTCTTCTTTGATTTTTGAAACCGTTTTATCGTAACTAACTCCTAACCCTTCTTGCTGGAATGCCAATTCTCCTTCTGCATTAAATACACTGATGATATTGGAATGTGAGAAATCTATCGGAGATATTTTTTTATAATTTACGGCTAGAACTGCTGCGAACTCTCTGGTATTTTCTTCATTTGAACGCAAGAAAACCCATTGATTTCCTGTCATTTTATTTTCGATAGAGAAATCTTTTAATCGTTTTGGAGTATCCACTGTTGGGTCAATACTTACTAAAACCAATTGTACTTTGTCTTTGTATTCTTCTGGAATTTTAGCTTCAATATTTCGCATATCGGCAACTAATCTTGGACATGCGGCTTTGCACGAAGTGTAAATCATTACCATAACTAATACTTTTCCTCTCAATTCTTTCAGTTCAATATCTTTTCCATCTTGATTGGTCCATTTTTCTGGTAAATTATAAATTGATAAATCGGTTATGGGTTTATCCTTTATATCTTGTTTTTCTTCTTTTGCATTACATCCGATTAATAAAAGGGAAACAATTACGAATAAAATTATCTTTTTCATGATTTTAATTTTTAATTGAAAACTCAATTAGCGATGTTTTTGGCACATCGGAAACCTAAATTCTTTGTAGTATAGTTTGCTTTTATACTGCCTCTGAAAGCGTAACGCATAAAAGCGGCATAATTCATTAAATCGGTTGCGTTGACTGAACCACTTCCACAGAACAAATCTTTATCGGTATCTTTATCTTTTCTGGATTCTCCTGATAAAAAGATACTATTGAAATCGAAAGTCCATTCCCAAACTAATCCGTGCATATCGTAAACGCCCCAGTAATTCTTGAATGTTTTCCCTACAGAATTGTTGTAGGTTTTGTTTTTTTCGTACCAACTCAAGATATATTTATTGAATTCTTCTCTTGAACGAGCGTCTTTTCGTTTTTCATCTGCCATGGCTACATATTCCCATTCATCTAAAGTGGCTAATCTTTTACCTTGACATTCGCAGTATTCTTTTGCAGCAAACCATGAAATATTAGTCACTGGCGCATTGGCATTTAATTGTCCGAAACTTAAGTCGCCACTCCATTCTGATAAATAAGTTGTATTGGCAAAAAGGCGTTTGATTTTTGATTTTCTGTAATTCGGATTTTTTTTCAAAAATTCTAAATATTGTTGATTCGTAACCGGATATACATCTAACAAAAAGGATTTAATGAACACTGGTTTCTTATCTGTTGTTCCATATAACGGAACGTAACTCCCTGCTCCAATGGTTACCATATCTT